>JAQTSI010000120.1 GCA_028711365.1 Methylococcaceae bacterium | reverse complement strand
CCGACCTGAAAGAAGCCTACTTGATCGCGGGTGGACGCCATGTGCTCACCGCCTACATCATGAAGCCGAAGGCAGGTTACGACTACCTGGCCACGGCCGCGCACTTCGCCGCCGAATCCTCCATCGGTACCAACGTGGAAGTGAGCACCACCGACGACTTCACCCGTGGCGTCGATGCCTTGGTGTATGAAATCGACGACGCCACGGAGATCACCAAGATCGCCTATCCCGTCGAGTTGTTCGACCGCAACATCACCGACGGCCGCGCCATGCTGGCTTCCTTCCTGACCTTGACCATCGGCAACAATCAGGGCATGGGCGACGTCGAATACGCCAAGATGCACGACTTCTACATCCCACCGAAATTCCTGGCCCTGTTCGACGGCCCGGCCATGAACATCCAGGATATGTGGCGCGTACTGGGGCGTCCCCTGGTCAACGGCGGCATGGTGGTCGGTACCATCATCAAACCCAAGCTGGGACTGCGCCCGCGTCCGTTCGCCGATGCCTGTTACCAGTTCTGGTTGGGCGGCGATTTCATCAAGAACGACGAGCCTCAAGGCAACCAGGTATTCGCTCCGCTGAAGGAGACCATCATCCTGGTGGCGGATGCCATGAAGCGCGCCCAGGATGAAACCGGAGAAGCCAAGTTGTTCTCCGCCAATATCACCGCCGACGATCCGTTCGAGATGATTGCCCGAGGCGAACTGATCCTGGAGACTTTCGGCGAAAATGCCACCCATGTCGCCTTCCTGGTGGACGGCTATGTCGCAGGGCCGACCGCCATCACCACCTGCCGCCGCTACTTCCCGGGCCAATTCCTGCATTATCATCGCGCAGGCCATGGTGCGGTGACCTCGCCGCAGGCCAAGCGCGGTTACACCGCTTTCGTGCATTGCAAGATGTCGCGGCTTTCCGGTGCTTCCGGCATCCACACCGGAACCATGGGCTATGGCAAGATGGAAGGCGAATCCTCCGACAAGGCGATCGCCTACATGCTGGAGCGCGACAGTGCCGATGGTCCTTTCTTCCACCAGGAATGGCAGAGCATGAAAGCCACCACGCCGATCATCTCCGGCGGCATGAACGCCCTGCGTCTGCCCGGCTTCTTCGACAATCTGGGCCATTCCAACGTGATCCAGACCTCCGGTGGCGGCGCGTTCGGTCACAAAGACGGCGGCACCGCAGGCGCGAAGTCCCTGCGCCAAGCCCAGGATGCCTGGCAGAAAGGCGTCAACCTGGTCGAATATGCGAAAGCCCATCCCGAATTGAAGGGCGCATTCGAAACCTTCCAGTCCGATGCCGACAAACTGTTCCCAGGTTGGCGCGAAGCTCTGAAAGCCCACAAGTAACCGTTAAAGCTTAACAGAAGCGAAAATAGCCCCGGCGTGCCCGGGGCTATTCGTCGATAAGCGGTTTTTCGCCTCGAGATTGCCCATTATTGAATCTCCATATCCCAATCCGCTGCCTTTCGTGGCGGCTCATCCCATGCTAAGCTGCCAAGAGCAATCCACCCATTGGAGCAATCAGAAATAGGCATGCAAAGTAACGAATTACTCACGCTCGTATTAGCCGCCCTCGACGACGGCAAAGGCAATGACATCAGGGTCATCGACGTCAGAGGCAAGACCAGTATCACCGATTACATGATCATCGCCAGCGGCACTTCGGAACGCCATGTGGTTTCCCTGGCTGACCGCGTGGTGGAGAGAGCCAAGCAGGAATGCATCGTGCCGCTTGGGGTCGAGGGGCAAAATACCGGGGAATGGGTGTTGGTCGACCTGGGCGATGCCATCATCCATGTCATGAAACCGCAGACCCGCGAATTCTATCAACTCGAAAAATTATGGCAGGGCGATTATCAATCCACTGCCGCCAACCATTGACCGGTTGATTTCTCGTCAATTTTCCCGATCGCGATGCTGCTTCGCCCGTGATCCTCTGGTTTCTTCCCTCTCCCGGGCAAGGCTCGTCGCCGGAAACTTCCTTTCTTGAAACCCTCCCTCACTTCCGTTTTTTCCCCACCATCGACGTTGCGGGGATTGGCTTACATGGTCGCCGCCAGTCTGCTGTTCTCGGTGATGACCGTCTGCGTTTACGCGCTTGGTGTTTGCGCCCCGCAACTGCCGGCGCCGGTGGTCAGTTTCGTGCGGGTGCTCATCAATCTGGCCGTGTTGACGATACCGGCGTCGTTGGCGGGGAAGCTAGGCGGCCTGTTTGGGGATTTAAGGCCTTCATTATGGTTGCGCGGGTTGTTCGGCACCCTGGCCTTGATATTGTCCTTTGCATCCATTCAGCGCATCGGTCCTGGTGAAAGCGCCTTTCTCGCTTCGGGCAGCGGTGTATTCGTCGCTTTGCTCGGCCCTTTGGTCCTGAAACAGAAAAACTCATCCCTGGTGTGGCTGGCCATAGTCGGGGCCATGGCGGGAATGGCTTTACTGTTCGAACCGCGCCTGGACGGTGACGACTTTTCAGGCCGCGCCATGGCGCTAGGTTCGGGCCTGTTGGCCGCTCTGGCCTATCTGATGGTGGCGAAGGCGGGGCGCAGCAACACGCCGGAAACGGTGGTGTTTTATTTCTGCCTGGTCGCCGTCATCCTGCATGGAGCTTATTTCGCTTATTACGGCTTGCAGTGGCCGAGCGGCCTCGATGTCTGGATTTTGCTGATCGTCGGGGGGCTTTGCGCCAGCGGAGCTCAGTTATACATGACCCAAGCCTATCAAATGGCGCCCGCCGCCCTGGCTAGCGCGGTCAGTTATCTCAGTCCGGTGCTCAGCTTAGGCTTCGGCATGTTATGGTTCTCCAGGGTTCCCGACGCCAAGGGTTTATATGGTTGCGGCCTGATTTTGCTGTTCGGCGTCATGTTGCCGTTTCTGAGTGCTTCAGGGAAAACCAAGAAGCGGGCTTGAGAGCCCAAAGCCCGCCGCCAGTCCGAATCAACGCTTGGCCGTATTCCCCGTGCCCTGAACGCCCATGTCCAGCCCCAGGTCCTTGGCGGCCTTGATGGACAGCATCTCGATCATTTGCTGCGCCCCCGATCCCGCCGCGATGCCGGTCCCGCCGGAGACATAGGCCGGCACCCAGTTGCCCTTGTAATTCTCGATGGCCGAAGCATAGGCTTTCTGAATCGCCACATAGGCTTCCAGCTTCTTGTCCAGGGCGCCGTCGGCGTTCATGATCAACTGTTTCTTCTGCGCCTCGCCTTCCCCTTCCAGGATCTGCACGCGCTTGTATTGCTCGGCGGCCTGGGCTTCCAACTGGGCCACTTCCAGCTTCTGCTGAGCTTCGGTGACTTTTTGCGCCTTGATGACTTCCTGCTCCCATTTGGCCTTGGCTGCCAACGCCTCACCCTGTTTCGCGGCGGTGATCGCCTCCTGTTCGGCTTTCAACGCGTTGGCCTGGGCGATCTGGACGTCCTGGATGGCTTTCTGGCGGTTCTGGATTTGTTGCTCGATTTCCGGATCGTACTGGATCTGATTGATGGAGATCGGCAGCAGATTGATGCCGAAGCGGCTGATCGCACTGTCCTGTTCGCGCAAGGGCTTGCCGTTTTCCATCACGATTTCAGCCGCATTGACGGTCTTTTCCACTCCCGAGATCGGGTCGATCGCCTTGATCGCCACGGTGCGCGTCACATAGGTGCCATTCTTGGCCTGGTCCTGCATGTATTGCAGCAGCAGGTTGCGTTTTTCCGCCGAGGATTCGGTGGAGGACATCAACGGGCCCGTGGTGTAGGCGGAGGATTCCAGGGTGGGGCGGATGAGTTGCTGTTCTACCGCCTTGACGCTGCCGAATTTGCGATGCAGGACAACCAGATGCTCGCTGTCGGAGGGCATTTCCCAACGGATCACGCCGGATACCGTGGCATGTCCGCCGTCGTTGAAGCGCAGCCTGAGGCTTTCGTCTTTCTCTTCTCCCTGGTCGATCTTGGACGAGAAGGAAAATTGCGAAGACAGCGGGTATTTGGTGACGGCGCCGAAAAAGCGCGGATAAATCCCCGGTTCGGTATGGGATTTCAGCTCGCCCCAAGGATACTGGATGACGACGATTTCGGTGGATTCGAGATAGACGAATAAATGCAACAACAGGTAGATGAGGAGGATTGCCCCAATCCCCAGTAGTCCCAGGGAGCGTAATTTCCCCGGCGGCAAACCGAATTTCGAGGGCGGCTCGGCGTCGTCGCGGTATTTCGGGCGTTCGCTTGCATTGAAAATCGAAGTCATGATGGGGGCTCCGTCAGGATGGTTCACTTAAGGTTCGTTACGGTCGTCGTCTCGGGGCGCCGAGCCGATAACCGGATTTTCTTTAGTGTAATTCGTATTTTTTCAATTTATACCACAACGTGCGCTCGCTGATTTCCAGCCGCCGTGCGGCCTTGGTCTTGTTGCCGCCGCAGCGCTCCAGGGCCATGGCGATGTAGTGGCGTTCCAGTCTTTCCACGGCGGGGTCTAGGGCGAGATCCTGCGGTTCCTGAAATCCCGTTTCGAACTCAGGCGTTTCCTGCTGCTGGGTGGAAGGGGCTTGCGGAAGGGGATGGACGGCGGCGATTTCCTGAGGCAGATGGCGGATATCGATCATCTGGCCCCGGCTGAGCACCATGGCCCGCTCCATCACATTCTCCATCTCCCGTACATTGCCGGGCCAGCGATAGTCCATCAAGTGTCCAACCGCTTGAGGGGTGATGCCGGGACAAACCACGCCCAGTTTGGCGCCCAATTTTTGGATGAAGTGCTCCGCCAGCAGGGGGATGTCTTCCAGGCGCTCGCGCAGGGGGGGGAGTTCGATGGCGAAGACCTGGATGCGATAGTAGAGGTCCTCGCGCAGTTTCTTTTGCCGCACGGCTTCCATCGGTTCCCGGTTGGTGGCGGCGATGATGCGCACATCCAGGTCGATGCGTTCATTGCTGCCTAGCCGTTCGAACACGTTTTCCTGAAGCACTCTCAACAACTTGGCCTGGAGCAGGGGATTCATCTCGGTGATTTCGTCCAGGAACAGGGTTCCCCCCTGAGCCATTTCGAATTTACCGGGTTTGTCCTTGGACGCCCCGGTAAAAGCGCCCTTGGCGTACCCGAACATCTCGCTCTCCAGCAGGTCGCCGGGAATGGCTGCGCAGTTGATGGGCACGAACAGGGCATCGCGGCGGGGTGAAGCCTGGTGAATGGCGCGGGCCACCAGTTCCTTGCCGGTGCCGGTCTCGCCGATGATCAGCACATTGGTCTTGCTCTGCGCCACCTGCTGGATCATCTCGTAGACGTTTTGCATGGAGGGGCTGCGGCCGACGAATTCGCCCCAGCCTTTCGCCATTTCCTCGCGCAGATAGGAGTTTTCCCGTTGGATATGTTTCAAGGCCAGGGCGCGGGTGATGGCCAGTTCCACCGCGTTGACGTCGAAGGGCCGGATGATGTAATCGCAGGCCCCATGTTTCATGGCTTCGACGGCGGTTTCCACGGTGCCGTAGGCGGTCACGATGATGCAGGGGATGTCCTTGTTTTGCTCGCGCAGGTTTTTCAACAGATCCAGCCCGTTCATGAGGGGCATTTGCAGGTCGCTGATGACCAGGTCCACCGACGTGGTCTGTATCAATTCCAAGGCTTCTCGCCCATTGTTGGCGAGCAGGGGGGTATGCCCCATCTGGGTGAGCATGATTTCCAGGATGCGCTGCATCTTGGCTTCGTCGTCGACGATCATTACGCGTCTTGCGGTCATTTTCAAAGGTCTGAGCTGTTTACAGGGTTGGGGAACAGGATACGGAAACGTGCGCCTCCGGAGGGACTGACGCCGACGCTGATGTCCGCGTCATGGGCTTTGATGATCTGCTGCACGACGGCGAGTCCCAAGCCGATGCCGCCCTCACGTTGAGTATAGAAAGGATCGAACACCCGAAGTCGTTGCGACGGGGCGATGCCGGGGCCGTTGTCGTCCACGTTCAACACCAGTCCCGCTTCGGTATTCAGCGTGGCCAGGGTGATTTCGCCGCCGGGCGGCAGGATCTGCAAGGCGTTCATGACCAGATTCAGCAGCACCTGTATGATTTGTTCCTCGTCGCAGGATAGCAGATCGTTTTTCGCATGGAATAGGCTGATGAAGTGGATGGATTTTTTATTCGCCTGCATGGCGAGCAAATCCAGTACGCGCTGGATGATATGATGTAGACAATGGGGGTTGAAGTGGGGCGCGCGGGGGCGGGCGCAATCCAGCAGGGCGGAAATGAGATTGTTCAGACGGTCGGTTTCGCTGAGCATGAAAACGAGCATTTCTTTACCCGTCTCACTCAGATGGGGCTCCCGTTGCAGCATCTGTGCGGAGGAGCGCATGATTCCCAGCGGGGTGCGCACCTCGTGAGCCATGGCGGCGGCCATTTCACCCACGACGGCCAGCTTGGCGGCGCGCACCAGGTTTTCGCGGGATTTTTCCAGTTCGCCGATCATCTGCACGAAAGCCCGGGTGAGTTCTCCCACCTCGCCATTGCCGATGTTCAAGGGTTCGGCCAATTGCTGCTTCAGCGTGAAATTGCGGGTCAGGGTGGTGAGCTGCACGATGGGCCGAGCGATGCCGCCGGCGATGAGCAGGGACAGGATCACCGCCACGGCGCTGGTGAGTACCAGCAGGAGAAAAAAGGCTCCCGCCATGCGGTCGACAGGCGCGAAAGCCTGCGCCGTGGGTTGATAGACCTGCACCGACCAGCCGAAGCCCGGAAAGCGCTGATAACCCTTCGAATTCGCCGATCCCGCCAGCACCTCGCCGAAACCGAGCAATTTTTCCCGATCGGCGATCACCACGCCGTTTAGCGCCTCGGTTCGCCAGGAAGCCAGCTTGTCGGTGAGCAGCAGACCGCGGTCGCGCAGGGGCGTCGAGGCCGCGATGATACGGCCTTGCGCGTCGAACAGCACGGCCAGATAGGAGCCGGCATCGGCTTTCTTGATGGGTTGATCCAACAAACGGAAGACTTCGCCCCAGTCGAACAGCGCATGGAATTTTCCCGTTTCGCCCTGGCCCTGGGGGTCGTGGATGGAGGCGCTCATTTCGATGGTGGCGTCCGTAGGCCCTAATTCCAGGGGCGAAAGCAGGGTTTCACCCAGGGCCAAAGGGGCGGTCAGCCAGATCGGACGCTCCCCCAGCCGGCTTCCGACTCGGCGAGGATCGCTGGCGGCCACGATGTCCCCGCTTGGATTGCTGCAATACAGGACCTTGTAGACGCCTTCATAATGTTTGTTGAGGTCGAAAAGCAGGTGGGAGAGCCGCTTGTCCACGTCTCCCACCCGAACTTCCTGCATGATTTCCAGCTCGCTCCAGATATGCACATGCAGCACGCGGTCGAACATCATCCGGTCGATCTGTTCCATCAGCGCCGAGGCTTCGGTTTTCAGATTGCGCGTGATCTCGAGCCTCAGTGCATCCCGGGCCTGGAAAAAGGCCAATCCGGTTAGAATGGCCGCCGGCGCCAGTCCCATCAGCAGGAAGTACACCAGTAATGTTCGGCGGATCGTCATGGGGGAGTTTGTGTTCGTTTCCGGGTAAACTATTGGCAACCGGCTCTCTATTAAGGGAAGTGAAATGTTCGTCTGTACGACTTTAACAGAAACCTAAACCTGCCGCTTTCCCATACGATGCATTTCAAACGCCGGCTTTACTGGCTCCTGATCTTGCTCGCCTGGATCGCGAATGGGCAGGCGCGCGCCGAGGAGGGCTCGACGGAGGCTTGGCACTATCGTTTGGGGCAAGGTTTGCGCCTAGGTGACAGCGGTTTGTGGCTGGGAGGGTACGCCAGCGCCCGGGTGGAGGACTATCGACAGAGTCCTTGGCGGATTCAATTGAGCGATGTGAGCCTATTCGTGGGCTGGAATAAGGGCGCTTGGCGTTTTTTCTCCGAGTTTGAAGTCGGCGATGGCCTGCAAATATCCAATGGACGGGCTTTGACCACGGGTGCGGGTTATTTCGACCTGGAGCGGCTCTATCTGGACCATGCTTTCGATGATCGGCTGAAGATCCGGGGCGGCAAGTTTCTCACCCCCATCGGACGCTGGAACCTGATTCATGCCGATCCTTTGGTTTGGACCACGTCCAGCCCTATGGTGGTGGAAGGTCCCTTCGCGGTGCATACCACCGGCGGCATGCTGCACGGTTCTTTCAACGCCTGGGATAAGCAGTGGAACTATGTCCTCTACGGAGGGGGACGGAACGAGTTGGACTTCAAACCGGCTTCGGAGTCCAAAGACGCCAATTTCGAAAACATCCGGGGGGTCCGCCTGTTTCACGAGGCCCCCGGACGTTTCCTGGCCGGCATTTCCTATGCGCACTATGAGGAGAAGATTTATCGTCCAGGCGATAAAAATCTGCTGGGTTTGGACGCTTTTTGGACGCGCAAGCATTATGAACTGGGCGGCGAGTTCATCTACCGCTTCGGCAGCAGGAGCACCTACCGCAATCCCTCCGCCCGCGGCATCGATCAGGCGCTCGATGATGCCGGCGCCAACCCGGATCAATGGGGCTTATATGTGCAAGGAGTGGCCCCGCTCTACGATCATTGGTTCGCCATCGCCCGTTACGAAGCTTTCCAACGGGAAGGAAAGAGCAGTCCCGCCCATCACTGGCTGGGCGGTTTGGCCTATCGACCACTGCCGCCTTTGGTTTTCAAGCTGGAGTACAGTTTCGGCAGCGATAACGCAGCTCTTGCGCCGTCGAAGGTGCAGGGCGGGATTGCGGAAGGATTCGCCGCTTCCATCGCGGTGCTGTTTTAGCCATGTGCAAGTTTATGCGATGTTTGCTGATCTGCGCGCTGCCATGGATGGGGCTCATGGCCTGCCCGGCTTGTGCCGAACAAGTGGTCATCGCCGTGATCGTCGGCAAGAACGAGCATGGCTACAACCTGGATAAAGCTTCCTTGGCGCGGATCTTCCTGCGCAAGATGAATCATTGGAGCAACCGTCAAATCATCCAGCCGATCAATCTTTCCACCGCCCACCCCTTGCGTCGATTATTCTCAGAACGGGTTTTGGG
Source organism: Methylococcaceae bacterium (assembly GCA_028711365.1). Taxonomy (GTDB): domain Bacteria; phylum Pseudomonadota; class Gammaproteobacteria; order Methylococcales; family Methylococcaceae; genus Methylumidiphilus. The sequence goes on along the minus strand of JAQTSI010000120.1, from coordinate 4,592 downwards.
TCTGGAGCCGGATGAATTGGACGAGTTTTGGAACGACCAGTACTTCCATGGAATTTTCCCGCCCTATTCGGTGGTTTCCGAGGAAGCGGCGATGCGATTCGTCGCCGAATCGCCCGGCTCCATCGGTTATATCTCCGCCTGCGCCGTGGATGGACGGGTGAAAGTCCTGCTCTATCTGACCGCCTCGGGGGTCGTGCGGGCGGGGGAGGGGAGCCGTTACTGTCCGTGAAAGGTTAGCCGGACAGATCCTCCAGCACCCGCGCATTGGTTTTGGGGCCTAGCACCGCCACCAGCAAGGCGCACAGGATCATCGCGGCGCCGGTGAAGATGAACACCGCCATGACGCCATAAGGCAGCAGGGCGCCGATGATCAGCGAGGAGAACGCCGCGCTCAGCCGGCTCAAGCTGTAGGTGAAACCCACGCCGGTGGCGCGCAGGCGGGTCGGGAACAATTCGGCCTGGTAGGCATGAAGCACGGCCGAAAACCAGTAGCTGAACAGGGTGATGGCGGCTCCGACGCAGATGATGGCCAGGGCCGAGGTTACATAGGGGAAAACGAAGCCGGTGGCGGCCATGAGCAGGGGAAGGATCACCAGGGCGGTGCGGCGCTGTAGCCGTTCCGTCGTCAGCATGCCCAACACCGGCCCCACCGGGCTGACCACGGCGATCCAAAAGCCGTAATCCAGCGACTGTCCCAGCGACTTGCCCTGGGCCAGCAGAAAGGTCGGCGCCCAGTTGGCGAAGCCATAGATGCCGATGGTTTGCAGCAGGTGAAAGCCCAGCATCAGCAGGGTGCGCCGGCGATAGGCGGGCTGCAACAGTTCAGCGACCCGCGGCGGCGTGGTGACCGGGGATGCCGAGGCGGCCGGTATCGGCAGCGGGCCGGTTTCAGCCGCCACTTCCCGTTCGATGCCGGCCATGAGGGTCTCGGCTTCCTCGCATCGCCCCCGGCTTTCCAGCCAGCGCGGCGATTCCGGCAGGGCGCGGCGCAGATACCACACCCACAAGGCCCCCGCCGCGCCGATGATCATCACCCAACGCCAGCCGTCCAGCATCCAATGGGTGGGCACCAGCCACCGGGACAGGAAGGCCACCACCGGAATGGCGGAAAACCCCACCACCTGGGTGATGGCCACATAACGGCCGCGCACCCGGCTCGGCATCATCTCGGTGACATAGGTGTCGATCACCACCAGTTCCGCCCCGATGCCCACGCCAGCCAGCAGGCGTGCGGCCATCAGCCACTGCGGATCGGGTGCGAAGGCACCGAGCAGGGTGAATGTCGAATAGATCAGCAGCATGAACAGGAAAGCGGTACGCCGCCCGAAACGGTCGCTGCCCATGCCGAACAGCACGGTGCCGATGAACATGCCCACGAAACCCGCCGCCAGGGTCAATCCGAATTCGTCGCGGCTCATGAAGCCCGACTGCTGCAGGGCCGCACCCAGATATGCCATCATGAAGATGTCATAGAAATCGAACCAGCCTCCGAGGCTGATCAAGGCAATGAAGCGGCGGTGGAAGCCGGAAACGGGCAGACGCTCGACCCGCGCCGCGATGGTGGGAGAAGGCCAGGAATGGGAAGCAGGCATGCTGGATTCGTGATTCGTTGAGGAAAGGGCGACTGGCGTCCCCGCGAAACCGTTTATTGTCGCCGGTTCCAGCCCTTGCGGCAAAGCTGCAGTGGGCCAAATAGCCAAAATCCGCCATTCCGTTCCATCCCGGTTATGGAACGATGGGTGGAAACGATGAAAGTTTCCATGAATGAAGATCGAAGGCGCTCGATCTCCTGTCAGGACAATAGCGCATCCAGCGCTTCGATCAGTTTCTGGCCGGGTCTATCCCTGAATAGACCGCAATCTGGCGCGCCGGGATGGCCGATGCCGCGCAGGAACAGATAGAACACGCCGCCGAAATGGGCCTCGTAGTCGTAATCCGGCAGGCGCAAGCCGAGATAACGGTGCAGGGCCAGGCAATAGATCAGATATTGCAGGTAATAATGCTCGCGGGCCATGGCTTTCAGCAGGCTCGGATGAGCGTAGTGCCGGGGCTCGGCTCCCAGCCAGTTGGACTTGTAGTCGAGAAGGTAAAACCGCCCGCTGGCTTCGAAAACCAGATCGATGAAGCCTTTCATATAGCCTTTCACCGTCTCGAAGTTGAGCCCCGCGGCGGCCTGGGCGAATTCTACAGGCAAGCCCAAATCCGGGTCCATCAAGCCTTGCTTGAGTCCGCCGCTTTCCAGTTCGCCCAGGGGGTAGGTGAATTCCATCTCGGCCAGCCGGTCGCCGGATTCGATATTCACTAACTTGAGTCCGCTACTGTCGAGGTCGGCGTTCAACACGGCTTGCACCATGGCGGCCACGATGGGCGCCCAGTCCTGATCGATGGCGTGGGCTTTGAGCTTGCGGCGCACCAGGCGCTCCAATGCCGCGCTGTCTGATGAGGCGAAATCCCATTCCTCGAAGATGGCATGCAGGCAGCGCCCGGCCCCCGCTCCGCGCGGAAAGGCGAAGATGGACCGCTCCGGCGCCATCTCCTCGCTTTCGCCGAGGATCGAGTCGTAGTCGGGGCCTTCGTTGTGGCGGCCTTGGCTCAAGGCGGAGAAACTGGTCATGCGCCAACTCGGCCGCAGATAGGGACGATGGAAAGCCAGCGTTTGCAGGTTTTGCTTGGGGCTTGGAGGCGGAACATAGCGCGTTTCATCGATGCGCAGGGATTCGACGGCGACCGCCTCAGGGGCCTGCTTCGCGAAATCGAGCAGGGTTTGTTCGATGGTGGCATGATTCAGTTCCTTGACCGCGTCCGCCAGGAACGGCAAGGGATCCTCGATTGGCTCGGCGGACCCATGCAATAGCCAAGTCAGGGCGGAGGTCTCCATTTCCTTGAAATGTCCCCAAACCGCGTAACAGCGGTGTTTGGCGCGGGTGAGGGCGACATAGAGCAGTCGCAGCTTCTCCGCCAGTTTTTCCTGGCTCGCCAGGCTGCGGTGGGTCTCGTCATGGACCCCCGCCAGATCGAGCACGGTATGGTTGCCATGGTCGGGGTCGTGGAAGGTGGCGGCGGTTTCATCCTTACGCCACAGATTGCCGTCCCACAGGAAGGGGCAGAAGACGATGGGGTATTCCAGGCCCTTGCTGGTGTGGATGGTGACGATCTTGACCCGTTCGGCGTCGCTTTCCAGCCGCAGCAGGGTTTCCTCATCGCCTTCGGGCTTGCCGCGATGGCGGGAAAGCCAGCCCAGCAGCTCGTCTGGTCCCGCCTTGTCGCGGCTGGCTACCTGCAGCAATTCGGCCAGATGCAGCAGGTTGGTGAGACGGCGTTCGCCATCCCGATAGGCCAGCAAGCGCTCGGTCACGCCGCTTTCTTCCAACCAGCGGCAGAACATGGGCATGAAGCCGCGCCCTAGCCAGATTTCCCGGTAGCGGGCGAGGCCGGCCAAGATGCTTTCCCAGGCGCTTTCATCGTTTTGCAGGGCGAAGATGGCGGCCGCATCCATGCCGGTGAGAGTGGTGGCGAGGGCCGATTTGATCAGCGCTTCCCGCTGCGGTTCGGCTATGGCGAGGAGGATGCGCTCCAGTTCACCGGCTTCATCGCAGGCGTATACAGTGTCCTGCCCCTGGCGCACGGCGGGAACGCCACGTGCGGTCAGAGCCACCTGCACCAACTCACCCTGGCGATGGGTGGGGACCAGCACGGCGATGTCGCCACCGCCGAGGGGTCTGGAAAGATCTTTGGGGGATGCGGGCTCCACCAGCCGCGCTTTTCCTTTCGCCGCCAGGTTCAGCAGGCGGACGATTTCCGTCGCCGTGGACTGCGCGGACAGGCGATTGGCGTCCTCCTTGTTCAAGGGTTTATCGCCACCGGGAGCGAGGACGAAGCGGAAAGGGGCTCGCATATCGCCTTCGATTTCCAGTTTAGGCCGGCTTTTGTCGGCCGCTTTCACCGGCGGATAGCCGATGTCGTCAAACAGGAAGGGGTTGGGCGAACGCAGGAACAGGGCGTTCACCGCCGTTATGAGTTCGGGAGCGGAGCGCTGGTTGACGGCCAGGGTGTAATGAGCCTGGGCCTGGTCGCGGGCTTGCAGGTAGCTGAACACATCCGCCCCGCGGAAGCCGTAGATGGCCTGCTTGGGATCGCCGACGAAGAATACCGGCTGAGCCCCCGAGCCGTAGATGGCCTGGAAGATCGCATATTGCACCGGATCGGTATCCTGGAATCCGTCGATCAGGGCGGCCGGGTAGCGCTCGCAGAGGGTTCCGGCCAGATGGCCGCCGCTCTTATCTTGCAAAGCTTGATGCAAACGGTTGAGCAGATCATTGTAGGACAACAGCCCGAGCCGGGTTTTACGCCGGGGAAGCTCGTCGTTGCAGTGCTCGATGAGGCGGATTTGCAAGTCGACGAGCTTGAGCCGGAACTGTTCGGCCAGTTCGGTGGCGGCATCGATCAGGGCCGGACAGGCATCGAAAAAAGGATGTTCCGGCGTAGACTGGTTTTTCGCCGTGCCTTTTTCCAGTTCCTGCCGGGTCAACTTGAGCAGTTTTTCCGGCAGTTCCAGTCCGGGTTCCCGCTGGGCGAAATAATCGTCGAAACTT
>JAQTSI010000119.1 GCA_028711365.1 Methylococcaceae bacterium | reverse complement strand
TCAGGGTGACCATGCGGTAACCTGCAGAGCGCAAACGCTCCAAACTTTCAAGCATCTCGGGGTGGGGAGGGAGCGCAAGCAAGCCTTGTAGAATCCGCGTCTTGTCCTCGGCCGACAGTGGAATTCCCTTGAGGTTGGCCAGCATTTCCAGCACGGCTTTGCCGATCGATCCGAAGTCGGAGTAGGCACCGGCCAGGGTCGCCGTCATCGAGTATTGCAAAAGCAGCGAAAACCATTCGTCCAGCGCGGCGCCGCTGCCAAATACCCGATCGAATTGCGGCCGGAGCGCATTCAGATCCAGCATGGTCTCAATGACGTCGAAGACCAGGATGCGCGGCTTCTCCTCCTCGTCAGGCCCGGCTCGCCGCGCTTCTTCACCGAGCGGCTTGGGCTCTCCCGAGCCTTCGTCTCCGGTCCGGGCGAGGAGGGCGGAAGGTTTGGTCATGATGAGCGAGGAGGCGGCCAGTACAAAGTTTCTTCGGCTGATGGATGAACTCATCTCAGCGCTCCATCTGGACGTGACCCTGCTGTATCCGAACCCGGTCTAGCCACTGACAGACTTCCGGGTAGGCCGACAGGCTGAAGCCTCCCTCCTCAGCCACATGGGTATAGGCATACAGCGCAATATCCGCGATGGTGTAGCTATCGCCGACAAAGAACCGACGATTCTCGAGGTGGTTTTCCATGACCGCTAGGGCCTGATGACCTTGCTTCTGCTTTTGCGCAAGGAGTTCCTGATTGAACGGCGTGTTCTCCAAACCCCTGATGGATAGCCAGAAACGCGCGGTGGCGATGTTGGGCTCGTGGCTATATTGCTCGAAGAACATCCATCGCAGGACTTGCGCCTGCGCGAGGGGCGAGTTCGGCCAGTAGTTCGAACCTTGAGCCAGGAAAAATAAAATGGCATTGGATTCCGGCAGGAAGGTTCCGTCATCCAGTTCGAGGAGGGGAATTCTCCCATTGGGATTTTTCTGCAAAAACTCTTGGGTCCTGGTTTCACCGCGCAGAATGTCCAAGGGAAGGTATTCATAAGGCTTGTTCAGATGGCCGAGCAAAAGCCTGGCTTTGTAACCGTTTCCCGATCGGGGGTCGTCATAGAGTTTCATGTTTTTTTCCTGATTTCTGAAATGTGCAAATGGGTAAGCGGCATCACTCGGCCGGCTTGGGAGAGGCCCGAGTGTGTGGGACGTCTCGTTTTCCTGCATCAAAGCACGCCCAATGCCTTGAGGCTGGCTTTGCCCAATTCGATGCGCTTGGCCGCATCGGATGGCTGTGTCATGTCGATATTCAAAGCAAAACCGTATGGATGGTTTTCTTTGATCACCCAGCCAACCCACCAACCGAGGCCGGGGTTCGGGGCGTCAGCCCAGCCGGTCTTGCCGTACAAAGTCCAGCCATCGCCTTGTTCCAGTCGAACGATCTCGCGTACTGCGGCCTGGATTTCCTTGGGAAATGGCAACTCGTCCCGGGCCAGGCGGACGAGGAATCGGGTCTGTTCCACCGCACTGATCTTCAGCGGGCCAAGCAGCCAGAAGTCATCGACGACGGCGCCGATCTCAGCGTTTCCATAATCCAGCCGGTCCAAGCCGTCGCGCATGCGCTGCAGGCCGATGCGCCGGGCTAGTTCCTGGTACACCGGTATGTTGGATGCCTTGATGGCCTCGCGCAGCCCCATGTCCTGCTCCCACGCCTTGAACGGTTGCGGCTTGCCGCCATAAGGCAATACTTCATCGACATTCTTGACGGCGCCCATCGCAAGGCCGATCAGGCTATGGGGAATCTTGAAGGTCGAAACCGGGACGAAGCGCGTCTCGGCCCGGATGCGATCATGCCCGATGAGGCGGTCGGCGTCGGCGTCGTAGAGGACGAAGGTGCCCTGCAGGCCGGCGTCGGCAAACAGCTTTCCGACCTCGGGGCTTTCCTGCCAAGCCAGGGCATGGACAGGGTTGGAAAGCAACAGGATGAGGGCAATGAAGAGGTGTTTCATGTTCCTTCCCATTGAGAAGAGGCGAGTATCGGTACGGTCATCGGTGATTCAAATGTTCGACGAGATGAACTTGATAATCCCATTCATGCAGACCTTTCCGCACGGTTTCCCGTCCCCAGCCAAAGCGCCGCTCGGCGAGTCGGGGATTGCCGTCACACAACTCCCGAGTCACTTCGGCGATAAATTCGCGACGCCGCCACCCGGTCGACCGACGAGCGCCGGAGACCAGCAGGGCATCATGATTCTGAGTACCTTCCATACCCGTAACCTCACAGATGCCAAACACAGACCACTTTCGGGATAGTCTCGCAACTTTCGGGCTTCGCGGAAAGCCCTGTTTTTAGGTAAGTTATAACCTGCCAATCGCCTAACGGAATAAAGGCATGCTCAACAAGGCGGCACTGCGGCTCTACAGAGGCGTTATCGCGAGGTCTGATAGGGGAGTGGCGAGATAGGGGGCGTGAACATCGGAGCGCAACGTCAGGAATAGCGAAACACGAAGCCATTTGTTCAGTGGCCCTCGCAATACCTGGATAATGACAACCTGTATTAACGTGCGGGAATCAGCCGCCGGCTGGCGTCGTGCCGGCATTGCTTGTCTGAATGCTGCGAATGCTGTGATTATTCGGGGCTCATGCTGATAAAATACTCACAATCATCCGCAATCGAGGTTTGAATAGCCATGAATCGTAGAAACACCGTCGGCGTCAAGGTCGGTCAAGTCCAGATCGGCGGCGGTGCGCCGGTCGTCGTCCAATCCATGACCAATACCGATACCGCCGACATCGCCGGCACGGTCAAGCAAGTCTACGAGCTGGCTCGCGCCGGTTCGGAACTGGTCCGGCTCACCGTGGACCGGGACGAATCCGCCGCCGCCGTGGCCCATATCCGCGACCAACTGGCGCAGAAGGGCTGCGAGGTCCCTCTCATCGGCGACTTCCATTTCAATGGCCACAAACTGCTGGAAACCTATCCCGACTGCGCGCAGGCCCTGGCCAAGTACCGCATCAATCCCGGCAACGTGGGCCGTGGTTCCAAGCGCGATCCGCAATTCGCCCAGATGGTCGAATTCGCCTGCCGCTATGAAAAACCGGTGCGCATCGGCGTCAACTGGGGCAGCCTGGATCAAAGTGTACTGGCTCGACTTCTGGATGAGAACGCCGGGCAGGCCGAACCCCGGCCATTGCCCGAGATCATGCGCGAGGCGGTCATCGCCTCCGCCCTGGAAAGTGCGGAAAAGGCCGTGGAACAGGGTTTGCCCAAACATCGCATCGTGTTGTCCTGCAAGATGAGCGGGGTGCAGGAGTTGATTTCGGTCTACGAATCCTTGGCTTCCCGTAGCGATTATGCCTTGCATCTGGGACTGACCGAAGCCGGCATGGGCTCGAAAGGCATCGTCGCTTCCACCTCCGCCCTGTCCGTGCTGATGCAGCAGGGCATCGGCGACACCATCCGTATCTCGTTGACGCCGGAACCGGGCGCGGATCGTAGCCTGGAAGTGATCGTCGCCCAGGAGATCCTGCAAACTTTAGGGATTCGATCGTTCACGCCGATGGTGATCTCCTGTCCCGGTTGCGGACGCACCACCAGCGATTATTTCCAGAAACTGGCCCAGCAGATTCAAAGCCATCTGCGTCATCAGATGCCGGTGTGGAAGAAACAATATCAGGGCGTGGAAGACATGCACGTGGCGGTGATGGGCTGCGTGGTGAACGGCCCGGGCGAAAGCAAGAACGCCAATATCGGCATCTCCCTGCCGGGAACCGGTGAACAACCGGTGGCCCCGGTTTTCGAGGATGGCCTCAAGACCGTGACCTTGAAAGGCGAGAATATCGCCGGCGAATTCCAGGCCATCGTCGAGCGTTACGTGGAAACCCACTACGGCAAAGCCTGATGGTCCATGCTTTGTGAAGAGAAGGGGAAGCGCAGATCACAGCGCTATTTTCTGAGCCTTGTTGATGTCGTGAGACTCACCAAATGATGTACTTCAATCAGATTGCTCATGCTATCAGTTTTTGATAGCATATTTCCCATGAAAGCCAAGCATGCCAAAATCTTGAATGCCATCTTCGCCACGCCCACGCGGGCATCCATAGTTTTTAGTGAGATCGAGGCTCTGTTGATTGCTTTGGGCGCGGAACTAATCGAGCGCGAAGGTTCTCGGGTGAAACTCATCCTGCGTGGCGCGGAATGGCACGCGCACCGTCCGCATCCCGGCAAGGAGGCGAAGAAATATCAGGTGGAGCAGGTGCGCGAATTCCTAACCAAGCTGGAGATCATGCCATGAACACCATGACTTATAAGGGCTATACCGCCCATATTGAATTCGACGAGCGCGACAATATTTTCGTGGGGCGCGTGCTGGGGGTGAAAGCCATCATCGGTTTTCATGGCGAAACCGTGGCCGAATTGCGCGCCGATTTCGAGACCGCCATTGACTTCATGATCGAGGATTGCAAGACGCGTGGCGAGACGGTCGAAAAACCCTATTCTGGCAAGTTGATGTTGCGGGTGCCGCCCGAAGTTCATGCCCATGCCGCGATGATGGCCGAGGCGCACGGAAAGAGCCTGAACCAGTGGGCGGCGGACGTGCTGGGGAATGCGAGGTGATTTTTCGCTCTGTGATCATGTTCGATGTTTCGCGTCGCTTTCGGATCGGCATTTTCTTCGCGTCGCCAGTCCGAATGCCATGCCGAAGCTGATGCCGACCCCGGCGCCCACCAGGACATCCGTCGGACGATGATAATTCAAATACAGCCTGGACCAGCCCACGCTGGCCGCGACAGCCAGGCTGGGAACCGCCAGGGGAGGGAACAGGATGGCGATGGGGACCGCCGTGCCGAACGCCGTGGTGGTGTGACCGGACGGAAAGCCATGAAACTTGGAACTGAGCGAAAATCCGTACAAGCCATCTTCCACCCCAGCATTGGGCCGGGCGCGGCCCAGACCGTAACGAAAAATATCGGTGAACAAGCCGGCCAATCCCGCGGCCAGCAGGCAGACCAGGGCGGCATTGCGCAACTGGGCGCTATGCCTGAAAAAGCCCGCACACCAAAGAATGGCCGATAGGATCAGCGTGCCGGTGTGATAATCGCCCCAAAAACTGATTTGCCGTGCAATCTGATAGACTAACCCGTCGCTTGGCTTAAAGCTTTGCACTCGTTCGAGGATGTCCATCTCAAACGGTTTGAGCGCGGCAGCCAGAACCAGTATCACCGCCATGAATGCGGCGAGTGGTTTCCAATGATCCCGGGCCGAAGCCATCGATTTTATGCAGAGTTGCCGAATATCTGAGCCTGAATCGTTCAGATAACGGCGAATGCTCAGGCGATCGGGTTCGACGGGTTTTGCCATTGGCGATTTCTCAAGGTTGCAGGGGCTGAGGCATGATTTTGTCGCGATAAGGCTGGATCAGAAACTGGATCAGCCAGGACGAAAAATACACCAGGAAGAAGCAAAACACGACATCGAAGAAAAAGTGCTTGCCTTGGCCGATACGGGTCAGGCCGATCAGCCCGCCAGTCGACAAAGCGAAAGCCATCCAGCTTCTCCGTCGCGACGGATCGGCAAAAGCAAAAGCGCAGAAAAAGAATCCGAGCGCGGCATGGCCGCTGACGAAGGAACAATTGCGCAGGCATTGATCGGTGGGATAAAGCGGCGGGGTGTATTGCTGCTTGCCGCCGAATTCCGTGACCTGAAAAGGCCGGGCTCTTCCCCAATGGTCCTTGAAGACCTTGTTCACCAAAAGCCCGGGACCGATCAACAAGGCCAATAACAGATACAAACAGGGATAGCGCAGCCGATAAGGGAATCTAGCCGGCGACGACAGGAAACTGGCGAGAAACAAGCCGGCGAATAGATAGGCCATGGCATTGCCCAGCACCGGCACCCCATCGTAAATGAACAAAACCCATGGCTGGGTTTTCAGGTAGAAGCCCTGCTCCGCGGTATAGAAAAACCGGCTGAAGTAGAGATCGGCCTGGGGAAAGAGCAGACTCGCCAGGCAGGCCAGAACAAAACCGATCGATACCCAGCGTTTCAAGATTTATGGCCTCCGATAAGCCAGGAAGTTTTTCGTCCTATACACATCGAATTCCAGTTTGCGATCGGGATAGAGGGGAATCTCGAGGTGCTCGATCAACTCGGCGGCTTCGAAGCTTTGCCGTATCCGTTCCAGGGGAAGGGTTTGGGTCACGAATAGGAACCCTCCCTTCGGGGCATCCTTGATGTCGGAGGTGATATGGTATTGGTTGGCTATCCTGCCGCCGGGATTCCAGATGAGCGCGTCGTAAGGATGAGGCCGGACATAGTATATGAGTTCGGCCAGCACGCGGCGGTCATCGGCGAGCAGACGGCTTTCCGGATACTGCCCCATGATCTGTTCGAGTCTTCCCGCCAGTTCCTTCCAACCCGTCATCTGGGCAAAGATGTCCGTCTGGTAGCTCAATTCCACGCCGGCCAGTTTTGCCAGAGCTCTTTCATGGTAGCCTGCGATCCCGATCAATAGGTTGACCGCGATTCCCCAATGTAGCAGCCGGCGCATCTGCCGGCGCAGCAGGAAGGCGACCACCACCGGCGTGGCCGCCACATAACCGGCCACCGCCCAGTTCAGATTGGCTCTGGATAATAATGCCTGCAGGCAGTAGCCGAGCACGATCACGCCGCTGAATCCGAGCAGGAAGCGATGGCTCGTCGGCGGCAGCAACCGATGACCTCTGCCGTAAAGAAGCAGCAGGACGGCCATGAACACCGGACCGAATACCAGGAATTGCCCTCCCAGAAACTCCGCCAGTTTCTCGGGATGGAAAAGGGCTTGGTCCAGCTTGGCAATTTCGGCGGTATGGGAAAAACTGACCCAGCGATGATTCAGATTCCAAATCAGATTGGGCAGGAATATCAGAAAAGCAACGCCTATCGAAACGAGATATTTACGCCGCCATTCCAGTTGGTTCAGCAACGCATGGACGAGGGCGCATACAACGAAAAACACCATGGTGTATTTGCTCAACAGACCGAGTCCCATGGCGATTCCGGTGAATAACCAGTAGCGGTTGTCATCGGTTTGGGATGCCTTGAGGAAATACAGTAGAGCTACCGACCAAAACAGTATCAACAACGAGTCGGTGGTCGCCATCCAGCTATACAGCGAAACCAGGGGCAAGGTGGCGAAAGCAAGGGAGGAGTAGAAACCGACCTCGCTATCGAATAACAGGCGTCCGATGAAGAATTGCAAGCCTGCCGCCAGTGCGAGCGCCATCAAGGCGCCGGTACGGATACAGGATTCCCCTTCGCCGCAAATGGCCGACAATCCCCTGATTTCCCAGGCGATCATCGGGGGCTTAGAGTAATAGCCGAAGTCGATTTGCTGCGACCAGCCGAAATAGTAGGCTTCGTCGAAATACAGTTGAATGGAACTATGCCAAAGTACGTAGCAGCGGTATAGGGCGAGCAAGGCCAAAATGGCAATCAAGGCCGACGCTAGCGTGCGCTCGATAGGGGAAATTTTATTGGCCATGCAAGGCGAATCAGGCGGGAAGGGGAGGGGTGCGGAACTTCCGGCGCAAGCCGATCAGCAGCAGACACAAGGCCGCCAGCCATAGGGCCGAGAAATACCCGATGATGCCGTCATAGTGGCTGACCATGCCGGCCCATTCGTTGTGGGGCACGACAAAACTGAGGTGCTTCGCGCTTTTGATGACGAAAACCCAGCCGGCATGTATGCCGATGCAATATCCCAGGCTGCTCGGCAGGTAGGCGCGAATGCCGGCGAGAAAAACACCGACGCAAAATAAGGCCAGGAAGGTGTCAGCTTGGATTTGCGACAGATTGGAGAAAGCGTCCCATATCATCAGCAGGCCGCTGTCCCACTGCACCGACCCGGATGCCGGCTTGAGGTCGGTGCGCAGAAAGTGAGCGCCGGCGTAATAAAAGGCGCTGACCAACACGGCGACCATGGGGCCGCCGAATCGGGTGAGGCCGCCTTGCAGCAGGCCCCGAAACAGGGTTTCCTCGATCAAGCCCACGGCGATGCCCGTCAGCAATGCTTTTCCCAGCCAACCCAGGACGATGGTGACAGATTGCAGATGGCTCTGATCGATGCGACGGACATCCAGGGCGATGAGCACGAGCACATGGATGCTCAGCATCAAGGTCCCTATTCCCAGACCTTGCAGCACCTGGCGAAACCACAGGTGCGGCGAGGAGACCCAGCCGAAATCGGTCGCCTTGATTTGCAGTTTAGCGGCCAGGGGAAACAGACTGATAAAGATCACCGCCATGGCGCCCCGGCTGACCAGGGAGCGGAATCCCAAGCTATCGGGCAACAGATAATGAAGCGGATAGGCCAGCAGGGCAGCGACGAGCATGCACGCCAATAAATAAGGCAGAGGCGTCAGTGCCAACAAGGCCGGGTGTAGCCGATTGCTCCCGTCGCGGGGACAAAATAGCTTCGCGCCGAAGCGTTGGATCGATTGCGCTGCAGATCGGTCCCGACCGATGTCGGATGCTGTCGACGGAGGTGTTGCCATTTTTTGCAAAGCCTGAGGGAATCTGGTTCGAAGCGCTACCCGCTCCTGGACACGCCATTATATCATTAGTTCCTAAACCCTCAGGTGACAATGATTTACGAACGGGGATACAGGCTTGTTTTCAGCCTACGAAGGGTGATCGTCAGTCCAAAACCTCCTGCGCGGATCGGCTGGCTTGGCCGGCATGAAACGAAACGGCATTCGACTCATCAGGGGAACAGGATTGCTCCAGCGGATAAGTCCTCGGAGCCAGATTCTCGGTGATGATTTCTTTCGCCCTGGATGCCGCGGCATCGAGTTCATCGGCAAAGATGTCGGTCTGGTATTCCTGGGCGGTGGCGCTCGCCAGCGAGGTATCCTGGGATTGGCCCGGTTCCTCGATATGGATGGAAGTCACCGTGGAAAGCCCAGGGCGCAGGGGCTGCTGCTGGATGTCTTCCGGATTCAAGGCGATGCGCACGGGCACGCGCTGGACGATGTGGATGAAATTGCCGCTGGCGTTGTCCGGCGGCAATAGGGCGAAGACGCTGCCGGTGCCAGGATGCAGTCCCTCCACTTTGCCACGGAGACTCTGCTGCTTGCCATAAAGATCGACGACCACCTGTGCCGACTGGCCGGGACGCACCTTTTCCATCTCGGTTTCTCGCAGGTTCGCTTCCACCCACAGATGATCCCGGGGCACCACCATCATCAGCGGGTCTCCGGGATGAACCCGGTCTCCGACCTGGACCTTGCGCAGGGCGACATGACCCGAGGCGGGGGCGCGAATGCGCTGCCTGGCGAATTCCAGATAAGCGTTCACGAATTGGTGTTTGGCCGCCTCGACCTCGGGATGCTCCGTCCGGCTGGTGCCTCCTATCCTGGCTTCGATGGCAGTGAATTCGGCTTGCGCTTCCTTCTGTTCGGCTGTTAGCGTCATCATCTGATCCTGGGCATTTTGCAGAACCTGCTCCGACACCGAACCGCTGGCGATCGCTTGCCGGAAGCGGAGCACATCATGCCGGATACGGGCAAGCTGGGCCGAGCGTGCGGCCAACTTTTGGCACAGTTGCTGGCGTGTGGCGAATTGGGCGCCGAGTCCGCGCACCGTCCGCCCCAATTCGGCCGCACGCTGACCGAGAGCGGCTTGGGCGCGATGCCCATCGAGCCGGACCAGCAGATCCCCCTTGTTCACATATTGGGTTTCCTCGGCCAAAACCTGAATGACGACGCCGCTGGCATCCGCCTCCACCGGGATGAGATTGCCGGTGACGAATGCGTTATCGGTCACCACCCAGAAGCGGGCGTGGAACCACCAATAGCCGGCATAGGCCAGCGCGCTCGACAACGATAGCAGGGCCACCAGCGAGAGACGGCGGTTGCGCCGGGCGCGGATAATCTTGGGATGATTCTTCATGGCGGTCGGTATGTCCCTGTCAGGCTCGAAGTCGTGGGCGCTATTCCGGTCGGGGGAGGCGAGTGCCGCCGCCCGCGTACCCTCCCCCCAAGGACTCGATCAGATCGGTCATGGCGATGAGCTGGTCGGTTTCCAGGGTTTTCAAGGCATATTCCTGGTTCACGACCGAATGCCAGTGGGTCAGCACCGCCCGGCGGTCGTCCAGACCGCTACGCAAGCGTTCCCGAGCCAGTTCGAACGCTTCGCGCTGGGAAGTCAAAAGACGGTCATGGGCTTCGACGATGGCGCGGGTCTGCTGCCAGTTGCTCAGGCTATCGGCGACCTCCTGTACGGCTTGCAGCAGGGTCTTGTTATAAAGCTCCACCGCGGCATCATATTCCGCCCGCTGCGCGGACAGTTCTTCGCGCAGGCGCCCCCCTTCGAATAAGGGAAGGCGCAGGCCCGGAGCGACCCCATAGGCGAAACTGGAGCCCGAGAACAACACATTGGCCAGGGAGCTGGCTCCCTTCGTCATGCGCAGGGCGTTCAGGCCGACGAAGGCGGTGAGATCGACCGTCGGCAGAAAGCTGGCTTTGCTGACCTTGATCCGCTGTGCCGCGGCTTCGGCCCGATGGAGCGCCGCGGCGAGATCCGGACGGCGGGCGAGCAACTCCAGCGGTAGCTGGGTCGGCAGGGGAATCCCCTTAGGGAGGTTCACCTGCTCGATGAGCCGATTTTCGGTCGCATCCGGTCCGCTTCCCGTCAAACGGGCCAGGAGGTTGCGCTGGAGATTCAATTGTTCCTGGGTGAGCGCTTCGCGTTTGTGGCTGGCTTCCAATTCGATGTTGGCCTGCTTCAGCGGGTCGGCGGAATCCAGGCCCAGTTCGAGCCGCGTTTCGAACACTTGGTGCAATTCACGCTGCAGTGCCACCATCTCCTGTGCCAGTTCGAGCTGTTGGCGCAGCGCCATAGCGCGGAAATAGGATTTGGCGATGGCGGTGGTCAATTGCAGTTTGACCCCGGCCTGTTCGGCTTCCTCGGCCTTCGCCTCGCCCAATGCCGCTTCCAGTGCGGCGCGGTTTTTGCCCCAGAAATCGAATTGGTAACGCAGACTCAAAGGGGTGACGTAGCTCGAGACAATATCCGCCCCCCGCAGCGCCACGTTATAGCCATTTCCCGAAAGGTGCTCCGTTCCCACCCCCGCGGATGCGTCCAGAAAGGGCAATAGCCGCGCGCCTTCCACCTGGGCCAAAGCTTGCGCCTGGCGTAGTCTTGCAGCAGCCAGTTTCAATCCGGGGTTATCCTTGAGGGCCAGATCCATGAGGCGATCGAGTTCGATGCTGCCGAACTGCCGCCACCAGTGATCCTGCGGCCAGGCTCGGATGGAACTTGCAGTTTCCCATGGGCGGGCTCGGGCGAGCTGATGGTTCAGACTCGGCGGAGTCAGGAATTCGGCGCGTTTGCCCCCATCCGGAATCCAGGCGCAGCCTGTGACCAGGACTGCGAGCCCGGCGAGCATGAACCGGCGATGTGCTGAAAAGCCGCTCATGGCTCATCCATCAGTTCTTCGGCGCGAATTTCCCGCAATTCTTCCGCGGGGCCCGGGTGCAGCGGCCTGTGCGTGGGATGGGCCAACCACACCAGCGCAGCCAAACCGACGAAGAGGTAGCTGGCCAGCAGGAAAGCATCGTTCATTGCCAGGATTGCCGCCTGCTGTTTGAGGGTGGCGAGGAGTTTCGCTTGCGCCATGGTGGCATCTAGCCCTGCGGTTTCCAGCCGAGCGCTGAACCGCTGTACTAATTCGAGCGAAGGGAACCTTCGCCCACCGAAATGATCCGCCAGATCCAGTTGGTGGAAGGGGCTGCGCCGAAACAGGATGACTCCCTGCAAGGTGATGCCGAATGCCCCGGCGGCGATGCGCAGCATTCCCGCCTCTTCCGCGGCCCGCATCACCTGGGCCCCGGTCAGGCCATGGAGGGTCAACGCGGTGAGCGGAGTGAAGAACGAGCCCAGGAAAAAGCCGAGCAACAGCATGGGCCAAAAGATCTGATCGAAGGATTCGGGCGCGTCGAACAGGCCTATCCAATACAGGGTGAAGGCGCAACCCAACAGATTGAGGCAGGCGAGCCAGCGGGCGTCGATCCCTTTGACCACCTCGTGCATGACGGTGATCACCGGCGCCGCCAGCAGGATCATGGGCAGAAACGCCAGCCCGGCGAGATAGGACGAATAGCCCAATAACAACTGAAGCTGGACGATGAATAACGAAAGCAGGCCCTGAATGGCCAGAAAACCCAAAGTGAGGCAGGTCATGCCGATGGCAAAGTTGCGGTGGGCGAACAATACGACATCGAATGCCGGATGGCGCTCCCCCAATTCCCAGATGACCAGGCAGGGCAGCGCCACGATGACGGCGATCAGCACCGCTTGCAGGAAAGGCGAAGCGAGCCACTCGAAATCATTGCCTTGATTCAGGAGGGTCTGCAAGCCACCGAGCACCAGGCCCAACAGGATGAAACCTGTGAAATCGAAACGGGTGAAGCGGCGCCGGAATCCCCGGCCATGCAGCAGCGAACCGCTCAGGCCGGCAATGGCCAGGGCGAGGGGAATGTTCAGGTAAAACAGATAACGCCAGCCGATTTCGTCGGCGAGCCAGCCGCCCACGGGAAAGCCGACCGTGAATGGGGTGAGGGTGAACAAGCCCCATACCCCCAGGCCCACCGACTTCAGGTGGTCGGGATATTCCCGCAGCAGCAGGGCCTGCCCGATGGGAAGGGTCATGCCGCCGGCAAAGCCCAAAAAAATCCGCGCAGGCAGAAACAGCAACAGGGTTTCGCTGATGGCGCACAGGTATGAGGCCAGGGCATAGACGATAAAAGCCATCACGAACAAACGGTAATCACCGAATCGACCCGACAGCCAGCGGGCGATGGGAAAGGCCAGCGCCAGGCCGATCATGAAATCCGTCTGTGCCCAGGTGCCCAGACTCGGCAATACCCCGCCCAGATCGGCCGCGACATGGGGCATCAGCGCGATGTAAGAGCCGGCATTGAAAAGCACGACCATGTGGCCCAGGCCGAGCAGCAGATTGAACAGGACGAAACGCCAACCGCCAAGGCGTTCCGGGTAGGCAACCGTCATGGGGTCGTTGTCTCGCCGGTATTCCTCGAGTTCGACGGCAGCCCGAGTTCGCTCAAACCGCGGGCGATGAGCCGCGCACCGATCTCGGCCACCTGTCGTTTGAACGGTTCGGCTTCATGATCGAGCAAGATTTCCGCCGAGTCCCTGACTGGGTAGGCGTCAACGCTGATTCTGCCGATGACTCGGCGGCTGACGGGATCGACCAGCTTGAGTAGAACCTGCAGCGGCGTCTGCACATCGAGAATTTGGTAGGTACCGATGCCGACCTCCAACACGGCATCGGCACGCCCCGATACGCCTACGCGGTAGTCGAGCGGCGAGGTATCCTGCTTGTACCATTGCCTGATGGCCTCCTGCCAATGAACGAGATTGGCGGTGCGCTCGGAGGCCGCGATGGGCAGACGGCGGTAACGGCCGTTGCTGATGGCCTCGAGGCCGTGTTGGGCCATTAGAGAGCTTGCCGCCTCCGCCAGCACGAAAGTCGGCGTCCAGCTCGCTCCCAGTGATGCGGTCGGTTCCAGGTCGGTTGTGCTCGCCGGAGAGATCGCACCCGCGGGAACCGCTGACTCCGGCACGATATCGTCTGGGGCTACCCATCCGGC
>JAQTSI010000118.1 GCA_028711365.1 Methylococcaceae bacterium | reverse complement strand
ATCGGCAAGGCCATGCGCGCCGCCGGCAACCGGGTCATCTACTTCGCCGGCTACCGCCACCGCCAGGACCTGTTCAAGACCGAGGAAATCGAGGCCGCCGCCGACCTCATCGTCTGGTCGGTGGACCGGCGCGAAGGCAACACCGCCATCGAGCCCACCCGCCCGCAGGATAAGAGCTTCGTCGGCAACATCGTCGAATCCCTGCTGGCTTATGCCAAGGGTGAGTTGGGCGAGACCCCGCTACACCTGGACGATGTCGGCCACCTCATCGTCATCGGCTCCGACCGCATGATGGAAGCGGTGAAACAGGCCCGTTACGGCGTGCTCAAGCCCTATCTGAAGGAACACCACCAGGCCATAGGCTCCATCAACTCGCCCATGCAGTGCATGATGAAAGGCGTCTGCGCCCAGTGTCTGTGCAAGCATGTCGACCCCCAAACCGGACGGGAATCCTTCGTCTATTCCTGCAACAATCAGGACCAGGACCTCGACCAGGTCGACTTCCCCAACCTCGCCGCCCGCCTCAAGCAAAACTCCGTCCAGGAAAAACTCTCCTCCCTGTGGCTGGAGTATCTGCTCACCGAAAACAAGGCTTGATCCTCACCCCTAACCGAACCGAGCCCATTGCGTCAACGCATGGGCCTTTTCGGTTGATGTCGGGATGCACGCCATGGCCCAGGTTGAACACATGCCCCGTCCCATGACCGAAAGCCGAGCCAGGAAAAGGTTTTCAGCAGACGCGGTTCAAGCATGAAACTCCGGGCTGAATTCATGGACTGCCTCGATCATCGCCCCGACATGCTCGGGGTCGATGTCGGGATGCACGCCATGGCCCAGGTTGAACACATGCCCCGTCCCATGACCGAAATCGGCGAGGATTTTCTTCACTTCGGCGCGAATCGCTGACGGAGTAGCGTATAAGGCGACCGGGTCCAGATTGCCCTGTAATGCCACTTTGTCACCCACCCGCTGGCGCGCCTGGCCGATGGAAGTTTGCCAGTCCAGTCCCAAAGCGTCGTAACCGGTATGCGCCATGGATTCCAGCCACAATCCACCGCCCTTGGTGAACAGGATGGTGGGGATGATTCGACCCTCCACTTGGCGATTGAGCTGATGGAGGACGCGCTGGGCGTATGCCAGGGAAAATTCGAGGTATTGCGCAGAGGTCAGCAGCCCGCCCCAAGTGTCGAACACCATCGCGGCGTCGATACCGGCGGCGATCTGGGCATTGAGATAGGCGGCGACGGAATCGGCCAGTTTACCCAACAGTTCATGTACCAAAGCGGGGCTCTCATAGATCATCGCTTTGATCTTGCGAAAATCCTTGCTGCCACCGCCTTCGACCATGTAGGTCGCCAGGGTCCAGGGGCTGCCGGAGAAACCGATGAGCGGAACCCGACCTTGCAGGTTTTGCTGGATGAGGCGTACGGCGTTGGGCACATAGCGCAGCTTGTCTTCAGGATCGGGCACACCCAGTCGATGGATGTCTTCCGCCGTGCGCACGGGATGCTTGAATTTCGGCCCTTCCCCTTCGAGAAAGCGCAGCCCCAAGCCCATGGCGTCGGGAATGGTGAGGATGTCGGAGAACAAGATGGCGGCATCCAGCCGGTAACGATCGACCGGCTGCAGGGTGACCTCGCAGGCCAACTCGGGGTTGGTGCATAGGTTCATGAAACTGCCGGCCTGCTCGCGTACTCGGCGGTATTCGGGCAGATAGCGCCCAGCCTGGCGCATCATCCATACCGGGGTACGTTCCACTGGTTGTCTCAACAGGGCGCGGATAAAACAATCGTTTTCAGTGAAGTCATGATTTCATTTCTTAATAGACCATGGGTGAGTAATAGTCCCTGGGCCATACCCTATCGTCGCGGGCCTGACTCGAAGACATCCTCTTGTCGGATCAGCATTTCCACTTCCTTGAGGGTCCCTCCGTTCAAACGCCCGCCCTTCTTGCGCAAGCTTCGGCCTTTCATTTCAGACGGAAGCAGCAGGAGTTCCACGCGGGTGTCATCCACATAAAATTGCAAGCCCGGGTAATCGGCGAGAGGTTCCCCTTCCTGAGCCCAGGGATGAGATTTTTCTTCGAACGGAATTTTGCAATCCAATAATTTGCGCATCACCTCCTCCGCCGTGGAAGGAAACAAATGCAAGCGGATGGGACTGAATTTGCCCGCTCCGCCATCCCAAACGCCTCCCACCAGCAGCGGGGAAAACTCCGCCAAAAATCGCATCGCTTCCAGCGCCAGCTTGCGTAGCCGCGCGATGCGTCGGGGTTGTTCGAAGGTTCCGAAAAGGCGGTGATGTTCCGTCAAAGCCGCTTCGATTTCCTCGGTGCGCGGCAAATTGCGGCATTCGGGGACCCCTATCCTGGCCGCCGCTTTCTTTTTGGCCAAACCATGCTCATGGATCCCCTCCTCCGCCATGATCCGGGCAGCTTCCATGGCGATGCGCATTCTCAGGCGATCTTTCTGCGCCATTGCGGTTTAAAGACTTATGTCCTGGCCTAAAAAAGCGATTCGACCGTCTTGCCGGACGACTCGCCACCTGAATCCGGACTTGCCGGTTCACTGCCGGATGCGGAATCGATTCCCTCGGAAGAAGGCGCCATGTCCTCGTCGGATCCTCCCTCGTACACGGGCTCATGATGTTTGGGCTGGGCGGAGTAACGTTTGGGGATGAGGTCGGGAGGAAAGTATTCGGTGATGCCATTCGGGTTGCCGGCCCGCACCAACAAGCCGCTGGAAGGCGATATCCGCGCCTCGATCAAGCCTTCCGGCAAGGGAAAATGGATCTCGGGAAAATTCTTGAGCGCCTCCTGCATGTAATAAATCCACATGGGCAACGCCGAATGCCCGCCTGTCTCCCCTTCACCCAGTGGCTTGGGGGTATCGAAACCCAACCAACTGATGGCAACCAGGGAAGGCGTGTAGCCGTTGAACCAGGCGTCACGCTGTTCGTTGGTGGTGCCGGTTTTTCCAGCCAGATCTTCTCGTCCTATTTCCATGGCCTGGGTCGCGGTTCCGAAACGGACGACATCCTGCAACATCGAATTCATCATGAAATGCACCTGAGGCGTGATCGCACGCGGCGCCAGGTTGGCCGGCTGGTTTTCCGTCGTTTGGCAATCCCTACAGGCGAGTGGAGGTGTCGCCTGAAACACCACCCCGCCGTCATGGGTTTCGATGCGTTCGATGAGATACGGTTCGACCCTGAATCCACCGTTGGCGAATACGGAAAAGACCTGGGCCATTCTCAACGGCGTCGCCGTGCCGCTGCCTAGGGCCAAGGACAAGGAGCGCGGCAATTCCGTCTCGCTAAAACCGAATTGCTTGGCGGTTTCTATGGCTTTGTCCAGACCGATTTCCCGCAGCAGGCGAATGGACACCAGGTTGCGCGACTTCACCAAGGCTTCACGCAAGCGCGTGGGGCCATAGAACCTGCCACTATAATTTTGCGGCCGCCACGCGCCTCCGGCCAGGGAGGGATCGTTGAAAACGATGGGGGCATCGTTGATGATGCTGGCGGGCGTGTAGCCGGCGTCCAGGGCGGACGCGTATAGCACCGGCTTGAACCCCGAACCGGGTTGCCTTTGCGCCTGGGTGACCCGGTTGAATTTGCTGTGATTGAAGTCGAAACCGCCGCTCATGGCGAGAATGGCGCCGTTTTTAGGATCGAGCGAAACCAAGGCCCCTTCGACCTTCGGCACCTGGGTGAGCGCCCACTTGCCGTCCTCGGTCAGACGCAGCCGAATGATGTCGCCGATCTTCAGGACATCTTTCATGGCTCTGGGGGAAGGGCCCTGGACGTCTTCGTTGACATACTTGCGCGCCCATCTGACCCCTTCCCACTCCAACTGGATCAAGCCCGAATGTCCGAGATAGACATCCGCCGAGCGCTCCTTGATCGACAATACCAGACCGGCGATGGTGTTGCCCACCTCCGGTGAACTCATCAATTGCTCATCCCAATCCTTGTCGTTGGTCAATTTTTTAAGGTCCACACGCCGCTTGGCGCCGCGGTAACCATGCCGTTCGTCATATTCGTGCAGGGCCTGTTTCAGCGCCTTGTCGGCGGCAGACTGCAAACGGCTATCGAGGGTCGTATAGACCTTGTAACCATTGCTATAGGCCTCCTCACCATACTTCTGATACATCTCCGCACGCACCATTTCCGAAACATAGGGGGCATCGAGTTCGATGACGGGAGTATGCAAGCTGGCGTTGACCGGCTCCGCCATGGCGGTGTTGAATTGGGCGTCATCGATGAATTGAAGCTTCAACATGCGCTTCAAGACATAATTGCGGCGGGTCAGCGCCCGTTCAGGATCGGCCAGGGGATTGAAACTGGAGGGCGCCTTCGGCAAGCCGGCGATCATGGCGGTTTCGGCCAGACTGAGTTGAGAAGCGGATTTCCCATAGTAAACTTGTGCTGCCGCTTCGATGCCATAGGCATGATGGCCAAAATAGATCTTGTTGAGGTAGAGTTCCAGAATTTGTTCCTTGGGCAACCTGGATTCTATCTTGATAGCCAGCAAAATTTCCTTTACCTTGCGCAGCAGGGTTTTTTCGCTGCTCAGGAAAAAATTGCGCGCCACCTGCATGGTGATGGTGCTGCCGCCCTGTTTTTTTTCGCCGGTGCGGAGAAACTCGAAGACGGCGCGCAGCAAACCCTGGTAATCCACCCCGGGATGCTCGAAAAAACGATCGTCCTCCGCGGCCAGGAAGGCCTGTAAGGTCTGCCGCGGAATATCGGCGATGCCGACGGGATTACGCTTTTTTTCGCCGAACTGCCCGATCAGCCGACCATCCTTGCTGTAAACGCTCATCGGAATTTGATAGCGTGCATCCAGCAACAAGTCGATATCCGGCAATTGCGGTTCGAGGTAGCGGTACAACGCATAAGCGCCCATCCCACCCAGCATGGCTACGCTGAGCAGGAGGCTGAGCATCAACAGGGTCAAACGTCGGAATAGGCTGACGGGCTTGTGTTTTTTCTGGGATCTAGCCACGCGCTGATCTTCGTTAGGAGAGATGAGGTTTGCCGATCGCTCGCTGGCGGCGTGGGCGAGGTTCTAGCGCCTGTTTTTCTCGAAAGGCAAGGTTCAAGTTGATACTATACTACACCGCTGATCCGAAATCGCGTGGCTATCGCTTCGACATCCTCGGCGGGGGATGTTTAGTTGAACGGCTTAGCCCAATCTTTCAACCCGGGGGACGAGCAAAAGGAATCGGAACATGTTTTTTTTGAAAAGTAAAAAACCGCTGTTGTTGGGCATCGACATCAGTACAGCCGCGGTCAAGCTTCTTGAACTGAGCAAAACGGGTACCCGCTATCGGGTGGAAAGTTTTGCGGTGGTTCCTTTACCGCTGGATGCCGTGGTTGAAAAAACGATCGCCAAGGTCGAAACGATAGGCAACGCCATCAAGACCGTGGTCGCACAATCCGGGACCAAGCTCAAGCATGTCGCCGTGGCGGTGGCTGCCTCATCGGTCATCACCAAAGTCATCCCCATGCCTGCCAACCTCAACGACGACGAGATGGAGGCGCAGATCGAGCTCGAAGCCGATCAATATATTCCATACGCCCTCGATGAAGTGAGCCTCGACTTCGAAATCCAGGGACGCAACGAAAAAAATCCCGACATGGTGGATGTCCTGCTGGTTGCTTCGCGCAAGGAAAACGTCGAAGATCGCGTTGCGGCCATGGAGATTGCTGGCCTTAAAACCGAAATCGTCGATGTCGAATCCTATGCGCTGGAAAACGCTTTCGTCTTGGTAGCCGCCCAGATCCCAGAGGACGTTTACGAGAAGAACGTTGCCATTGCCGACATAGGAGCCACCATGACCACGCTCAATGTGTTGAACAAAAATCGGGTGATTTACACCCGGGAACAGGGATTTGGCGGCAAACAGCTGACCGAGGAAATTCAACGCCGCTATGGACTTTCCTACGAGGAAGCCGGGTTGGCGAAGAAGCATGGCGGGCTGCCGGACAATTACGTCACCGAGGTGTTGGATCCCTTCAAGCAGGCGATGACTCAACAAGTGAACCGGTCACTCCAGTTTTTCCTTTCATCCAGCGCACACAAGGGCATCGATCACCTGGTACTGGCGGGAGGATGCTCATCCATTGCCGGAATAGATCGCTACGTCGAGCAAAATCTCGGTATTCCGACCCTCATCGCCAATCCCTTCATCAATATGTCGCTTTCAAGCCGAGTAAAACCGCAGAGCCTAAGCAATGACACACCCTGCATGATGACGGCCTGCGGCTTGGCGCTTCGGAGTTTCGACTGATGGCCAGAATCAACCTCCTTCCCTGGCGAGCCGAGCTACGCAAACAGCAACAAAAAGATTTCATTACCGCCATCGGTCTCAGCGTCACTTTGACCCTGGCGCTAATGCTCTTCGTACATACCCATTACTCCACCCGTATCGAGTATCAAAACGAGAGAAATGCGTTTCTCACACAGGAAATCGCCGTATTGGATCAAAAGATCAAGGAAATCTCCGAGCTCGAGAGCAAAAAGAAGCGCCTGATCGCCAAGATGGAAGTGATTCAGCAACTGCAATCGAGCCGTCCCGAGATCGTGCATCTTTTCGACGAACTGGCCCGAAGCATACCCGACGGCGTTTATTTGTCCGATTTGACTCAGGCCGACAAGAATCTGACCGTGAACGGCATGGCGCAATCCAATGCTCGCGTTTCGGCCTATATGCGCAACCTGGAGTCTTCAACCTGGCTGAAGGAGCCTGTGCTCAACATCATCGAGACGAAAATCGATAACAAGGACAAGAAAGAGCGGGGCAGCAAATTCACCCTTCAAGTCAAGCAATCCTCCGAAAAGACCGAAGAAAAAGCCAAAGGAGCACCATGAATCTTTCCAACATCAATTGGAATCTGGAAAATGTCGGCTCATGGCCAGTTCCCATCAAAACCGGCATCGTCCTCCTGCTCTGCCTTGCCGCCGCCGGCGTCGTCTATTATGTCGACACTCAAACTCAGATCCAGGAACTGGACTCGCTGGAAACCAAGGAAAAGGAGTTGAAAACGGCCTTCGAATCCAAGCAAAAGATTGCGGTCAACCTGGAAGAATTCCGGCAGCAGTTGATCGAAATCGGAAAATCCTTTGGCGATCTCTTGCGCCAGCTACCCGATAAAACCCAAGTGCCTGAACTGCTCGTCGATGTCTCCCAAACCGGTTTGGCCAGCGGGCTCGAATTTGAACTGTTCAAACCCGGAGCCGAAATTCCCAAGGACTTCTACGCCGAACTCCCCATCGATATCCGGGTCACCGGCACCTACCTGGAATTTGGCACCTTCATCAGCGGCCTGGCTTCTTTGCCGCGAATCGTGACCATCCATAACATCAAGATCCTTCCCCGCAAGGAGACTGGAACCGGCGGCAAAAGCAAACCTCTGGTCATGGAAGCTCAGGTAAAAACCTATCGCTACCTGGAAGAGGGAACCCCTCGTCCGGCGAGCCAGGACAAGAAAACCAGGAGATAGCCAGCATGCTGACCCAACGGAACAGCCGAAATCGACCCCTGCGCAAAACACTGCCGGTTATTATGGCGACAGTCCTGTTGACTTCTTGTGGAGGAAACGACATGTCGGATCTGAAAAACTATGTCAAAACCACCAAAGAACGTCAAAAAGGAACGGTTTCACCCTTGCCCGAAGTCAAATCCATAGAGCCTTTCATCTTCAAAACAGAAGATGTGCGCGATCCTTTCATTCAGAGCGAAAAATCCGAGCAGACGGAAGAAGCCAAGGCTTCCAACGGCATTCGCCCCGATACGGCGCGCCCACGGGAAGAGCTTGAAACCTACGAGCTCGACACCCTGCGCATGGTCGGAACCCTCAACCAGAATAATGTCCTGTGGGGCCTGGTGAAAGCCGTCGATGGCACCATCCATCGAATACGCACCGGCAATTACATGGGCCGTAACTTTGGGAAAATCATCCGCATCAGGGAAGGGCAAATCGAATTACTCGAGATCATACCCGATGGCCTCGGTGGTTGGCGTGAACGCAAAGCGGCCGTTGATTTGACGGAAGGAGCAAGTGGCAAACGATGAGAATGACAATGCAGAAACTCACAATGAGACAAGGGTTGCAAAAAGGAATGAGGTTTGTTGGTTGGGTGGTCATGCTTTTTCTTCAATTCACCCCCCTTCAGGCCGAGCCGTTGAAACTTCAATCGCTCGATTTCACCACTCTGCCGGGCGATAAGCTGCAAATCCAACTTTCCCTGAGCGGGCCCGCCTTTTCACCCCGCGCTTTCCAAACCGATAATCCGGCGCGAATCGCCTTGGACCTGCCAGGCGTAGCCAATGGTTTGGATAAGAAATCGATTCCGATCAATATCGGCGGGGCCGAAAGCATCCAGGCCATAGAAGCCTCCGGTCGAACCCGCGTGGTCCTCAATCTGACCGAATCGACTCCCTATAGCACCAAGGTCGAAGGCAACGATATTTTCCTCACTTTGCAAAAAGGCAAGGGGGGAAGGCTCCTCGAGACCTCGGATTCCATGCTCCCCGAACCGACCAAAGCTCCGCCTCAAAGCGTTTCGACAGACGGTCTGTCCGAATTGCGCAATCTGGATTTCAGACGGGGCGATAAAGGAGTCGGACGAATCCTCATCACCCTGAGCAATCCTAAAACCATCGTCAATATTCGCGAGGAAGGCAGAAAGGTCATCGCCACCTTCGCCCATACCGCCCTTCCGCCGACTTTGGCGCGCCGCCTCGACGTCATGGATTTTGCCACGCCGGTTCAATTCATCGACGCCAGCGACGAAGGCAACCAGGCCAAACTGGTCATCAGCCCGGCGACGGACGAATTCGACTATTCCTCTTATCAAACCGATAACCAGTTGACCATCGAGTTTCGCCCACTGAGCAAGGTTGAAAAGGAGGAAATCAAGAAGAAGGCATTTGCTTATTCGGGAGAAAAACTGTCGCTGAATTTCCAGGACATACCGGTGCGTTCGGTACTGCAAATCCTGGGCGATTTCACCAATTTGAATATCGTCGCCAGCGACACCGTGCAAGGCTCCGTGACCCTGCGGCTTAACGATGTGCCTTGGGATCAGGCCCTGGATCTGGTCCTGAAAGCGAAAAACCTGGGCAAGCGCCAAGACGGCAATATCATTCGCGTCCTTCCTTTGGACGAACTCAACAAGCAGGAGAAGGAAGAACTCGAGTCGCAGAAAGTGGTCGAGGAACTCGAACCACTCAAGACCGAAATCATCCAAGTCAACTATACCAAGGCCGAAGATGTCAAGACGGTCCTGGTGGGAACGACCGAAAAGACCAGTCAGACGGCGACCCAACCGGAAATCGGCGGAGGTTCTTCCAAAATCTCCACCACCTCGCTGGACGTGAGCCAATCCATACTCTCCGGGCGTGGCAATGTCACCGTCGACCAGCGAACCAATCAGCTCATCGTCAAGGATACCGCCAGGAATCTGGCCAAAATCAGAGAGTTGGTCAGGCAACTCGACATCCCCGTACGCCAGGTCTTGATCGAATCCCGCGTCGTCATCGCCAACAACGACTTCACCCGCGAACTGGGCAGCCGTCTGGCGGTGAACCATAACGGCTACGCCAGCGGCACCACCAGAAAGCTCATCGCCACCGATCCCGCCGGCAATGACCTGACCAAGCAAACCTTCAAGGGCGATACCTTTGCCAGCCCGGACATGCTGGTCGACCTCGGCTCCGCGGCGGCGGCGGCCACGGGCGGCTCCGCCGGCTTCACCCTGCTCAAGGCAGGCAATTACCTGCTCGATCTGGAATTGTCCGCCGCCCAGACCGAGGGTAGGGGCGAGGTGGTTTCCAATCCGCGATTGATCACTTCCGATCAGACCAAAGCCGTGATCAAACAGGGTAACGAATTGCCCTATCAGGCAACCGCCAGCATCGGCGGCGCCGGGGTAGCCACCATTTCCTACAAACAGGTGGTGCTGGAATTGACTGTCACCCCGCACATCACGCCGGATGACAATATCCTGATGGAACTGCTCATCAAAAAGGATGAGAAGGGGGAACCGACCACCTATGGCCTGGCCATCGACAAACGCGAGATCAGCACCACGGTCCAGGTGGCCAATGGTGAAACGGTGGTGCTGGGCGGGGTCTATGAAGGCAAGAAAACCAATACCACCGACAAGGTTCCCTTCTTCGGCGATTTGCCGGGCGTCGGCTTCATGTTCCGCCGCAATAAAGCCGTGGACCAGAAGAAGGAGTTGCTGATTTTCATCACCCCCAAAATCCTCAAACAAAACCTAGGCGGGCGTTAAGAGCCTAACCCTTAATACATGAAATGCAACGGAAACATCTTCTTGATCGGGCCGATGGGGGCCGGCAAAACGACCATCGGCCGTTTGCTGGCCAAAGCCCTGGCCGTGGAGTTTTTCGATAGCGACAAGGAAATCGAGCAAAGAACCGGCGCTGGCATCCCGATGATCTTCGAATATGAGGGAGAAGCGGGATTCCGTCGGCGTGAAGCGGAAATTCTAGGCGCCCTCACCGCGATGAACCCGATCGTCCTCGCCACCGGCGGCGGTTCGGTGCTATTGCCTGAAAATCAGGCGGTGTTGAAGGAGCGAGGTTTCGTCGTTTATTTGCAATGCCCCGTGGAAAAACAACTCGAACGCACCCACAAGGATCTCAACCGCCCACTGTTGAAAACGGAAAATCCGCGCAAGCGATTGACCGAACTCCTGCACATGCGCGAACCGATTTACCATTTCCTGGCGGATTTCAGCATCGATACCGGCCAATACTCCAGCCGAAGCGCCGTCAGACATATCCTCAGAGCATTCAACCGAGCCAAAAGAAATCGTAAACACGATGAATACGCTGACAGTTAGCCTAGCAGAACGCAGTTATCCCATCTATATCGGCGCCAAACTCATCGATCAAACCGAGCTCTTCCACCGCCATATCGCATCCTCCCAGGTGATGGTGGTCAGCAATGACACGGTGGCTCCCCTCTATTTGGCCCGGATCCTGGCTAACCTGTCGGGCAAACAGGTCGCGACGGCGATTCTGCCCGACGGGGAATCCTACAAATCCATGGACTCGGCCATGGCGATATTCGATCAATTACTCGCCCATAAATTCAGCCGCAATGCCACGCTGCTCGCATTGGGGGGAGGGGTGATCGGCGATCTGGCCGGATTCGCCGCCGCCTGCTATCAACGAGGGATACCGTTCATCCAGATCCCCACCACGCTCCTGGCCCAGGTGGATTCCTCGGTGGGCGGAAAGACGGCGGTCAACCATCCCGGCGGCAAGAACATGATCGGCGCGTTCTACCAGCCGCAATGCGTCATCGCCGATACCTCCGTGCTGGATACCCTCGCAGATCGCGAACTGAGCGCCGGCATTGCCGAGGTCATCAAGTATGGGCTGATTCGCGATTGCAGTTTTTTCGACTGGCTGGAACACAACATCGACGCATTGCTAAGACGAGAACCGGAAGCGCTGGCCTACGCCATCGAACGAAGCTGCATCAACAAAGCCGAGGTGGTGGCCGCCGACGAGCGGGAAACCGGCGAACGGGCCACCCTGAACCTCGGCCACACTTTCGGTCACGCCATCGAGACCGGCATGGGTTACGGGGTCTGCTTGCACGGCGAGGCGGTAGCCATCGGCATGTGCCAAGCAGCCGAGCTATCCAGACGCCTAGGTTACTTGAACGACGGCGACGTGAATCGCATCGAGGCCATCCTGCTACGCGCCAAACTGCCTATCCAGCCTCCGGCGGAGTTGGACACGGCCAGATTCCTGGAATTGATGGCCGTGGACAAGAAAAACCTGGACGGCAAGCTGCGCTTGATCCTGCTCGAGCAAATCGGCCGCGCGAGCCTTCCCCTCGAGGTGGATCTTCAAACCCTGCAAGCCACATTGCGGGAATACGGCAGACGCTGACCCGCAGCGCCGCCACCAACTCCTTAAGAAGGGCCCCGTCGAGACGGCGTGATCGAGCCGTCTCAACCCACCTGCCTGCGCAATACGTCCGTGCTTAGCCGCGGCTGTAACGCTTGCGGAATTTATCCACGCGCCCTGCGGTGTCGACGAGCCTTTGTTTGCCCGTATAAAATGGATGGCAGGCGGCACAGACTTCGACATGCAGGTCCTTGCAAATCGTGGACTTGGTCTCGAAACGATTACCGCAGCTGCAGTTGACGGTAATCGTCTTATAGTTAGGATGAATTTCCGGCTTCATGGTAGGCCTCTCCCCTCAAACATCGGTTGAAAACAAATCCTTAATGCTACTGAAAAACGCCCCACCGCGCAAGCCAAAACACCTTCTTGCAAACGAGGGAACATCCTGCCGCTACGCCGAACCCGCCCCTCACTGACCCTACCATGCGCATCATCAACCTCAACGTCAACGGAATCCGCTCCGCCGCAAACAAGGGTTTTTTCGACTGGCTAGCGGAACAGAATGCCGACCTCGTGTGCCTGCAGGAAACCAAGGCCCATGCCAAGCAGATCGAGCCGGCCGTTTTTTGGCCGGAAGACTACCATTGCTATTACCGGGAGGCGGAGAAAAAAGGCTACAGCGGCGTGGCGATCTATGCCCGCCGTGAGCCCGATGAAGTCATCCAGGGCTTGGGCTGGCCGGACATGGACGCCGAAGGGCGCTACCTGGAAATCCGCATCGACAAGCTCAGCGTGGCGTCGCTGTACCTGCCTTCCGGCTCCTCCAGCGAGGAACGCCAACAGGTCAAGTTTGGCTTTCTCGACCGTTTCATGCCTTTCCTGCGCGAATGCGCCCAATCCGGGCGAGACTACATCCTCTGCGGCGACTGGAACATCGCCCATAAGAACATCGACCTGAAAAACTGGCGATCCAATCAGAAAAATTCCGGCTTCCTGCCGGAAGAACGGGCCTGGATGGAGGAATTGTTGGGCAGGGAAAACTGGGCGGACGCCTTCCGGGTGATCAACCAGGAATCCGATCAATATACCTGGTGGTCCAACCGTGGCCAGGCCTGGGCCAAGAACGTCGGTTGGCGCATCGATTACCAGATCGTCAGCCCCAGTCTCCAAGGCGCCATCCGCGCCGCCTCCATCTATAAGGACGCGCGTTTTTCCGATCATGCGCCGCTGAGCATCGACTATGACTACCCCCTCTGAGGAAAAACCCTTCCTTCGCGTATTTTTCAGCGGACGCATGACGCTGGCTTTTCTGATGGGATTTTACGGCGGACTTCCGCTGCTGTTGACCGGCTCGGTCTTGCAAGCCTGGATGAAGGAATCCGGCCTCGACCTCGCCACCATCGGGCTGTTCGCCATGGCGGGCCTGCCCTACACGCTTAAATTCCTGTGGGCGCCGGTTTTCGATCGCTATCGGATTTCCGGCTTGGGCCGGCGCCGCGGATGGCTGATGCTGGCGCAAATTCTTCTGGCTGCCGCCATCGCCGGCCTCGCCTTCGCCAACCCCGCGGAGAATCCCCTTATCCTGGCGGCCACCGCCATGCTGGTCGCGTTTTTCTCCGCTTCCCAGGATACCCTCATCGATGCCTACCGCCGGGAAAGCCTGAGCGATGTCGAACAAGGATTGGGGGCTTCGCTTTATGTCAATGGCTACCGACTCGGGATGTTGCTGGCCTCG
>JAQTSI010000117.1 GCA_028711365.1 Methylococcaceae bacterium | reverse complement strand
CCGACTTTCAGCACGCAGGAGTTGTCGTTTTCATTGCCGACGGTACCGAACGGGTAAAGCATCTCGAACTTCACCCCGTCCCATTCCCAGACTTGACCTTCCCTGCAGGCTTGGGCGAGGGTCATGGGTAACAGGCCGGGGACGCTGCTATAGGTTTTCTCTATCGGCATGTGCTTGAACAGCGAGGCGGCGCCGCCGATATGGTCGTTGTCGCCATGGCTGACCACCAGCACATCGATTTTCCCCAGGCCTTGTTGGCGCAGGAATGGCTCGATCACGGCGGATCCGGTGTCGAAGGTCTCGCTCAGTTGCATGCCGGTATCGAACACCAATACATGATGATGGGTCTGAACGATGGCCGAAAGTGCCTGCCCTACGTCCAGCAGGGTCAGACGGAAATGGCCCGCATTGGGCGGTTCAGTATGGGAACTGAAAGCGGGAAGCATCAGCACCAGACCCAGCCATCGGGCGGGAATGCCGCGCGGGGCGAGTAACAACACCGCACCGACGAGGGCGAAAGGCAGGGTCCATGAAGGCGGGGCAGGGTGGTTCCATTGCGCCAAGGGCAGTTCGGAAAACCGTTCCAACAGTCGCCAGATCCACTGCAGCATCGCTTCCGTCAGCCCAAGAACGAATTTTCCCAGTGGCGGATGGATCATCAGCAGCGCCATGCCTACCAGGCAGAGGGGAGTGAGGAGGAAGCCGATGGAAGGCACTGCCAGCAAATTAGCCAGGGGCGAGATCAGAGAAACCTGCCGGAAGAACAGCAACAACAGCGGCGCCAGTCCCAGGGAGGTGGCCCAATTGATTTTCCAGACTTGCATCCACCAGCCGCCAGCGTGCAATCGGCCTGCCACGGTCAGCAGGATCAGGCCCACAGCCGTGTAGGATAGCCAGAAGCCGGGGGCCAACACCGCCGACGGATCGTACAAAGCCACGGCCAGCAAAGCCACCGCCAGGGTGTGCAGAGGTCGGACCTGGCGCTGGCCGATCACTCCAACCATGATCACGAAGATCATGATCAAGGCCCTTTGGGTCGGAATGGCGAAACCCGACAAAGCCGAGTAAAACCAGGCGGCGGCGAAAGCCGACAAAGCCGCCACGCTGGGCGGGGGCCAGCGCAAGATGCCGAGTAGGGCGCATGAGCGATGTATCAGCAGGAACACCAATCCGGCGATGAGGCTGATGTGGGAGCCGGAAATGGCGACCAGGTGGGCCGTGCCGGTGCGCCGGAATACCTCCCATTGTTCGGGAGGGATGGTATCTTCCGCGCCCATGGCCAGGGCGATGATGATCCCACTCATCGGGCTTCCGGCCAAAGCTTCCGTCAGCCGGTGATGCAGGATTTGCCGCCAGGTTTGCAGGGAGTACGGGGAGGCGGCTGCAATCCTTCGGTTTTCCCCATCTTCCCGCACGTAGCCGGTGGCGCGTATGCCCTGAGAGAACAACCACAGTTCATAATCCATTCCTCCGGGATTGAAAAATCCATGCGGCTGTTTGAGACGGACGCGTAATCGCCAATGCTCGCCGGCTTGGGGGAGGACGGAAGAGTCGAACCAACTGAGGCGCAGGCTATGGGGAAGTAGGACTCCTGCAGGCTCGGCTACTCTTTCCGGCTCGAAACCGAAGCGCAGACCTTTTTCCAGTCGTTGCGGCAGATCCATGAGCCGGCCTTCGATCAGCAAATCGCGTCCCTCCCATTCTGCAGGGAGAGTATCCTGCAGGCGGACGGCGGCAAACCCCAGAGCCCAAGCCAGGCCGAACAGGAAACCGGCGGGGGTTCTCAGGCCCGATAGCCACAAGGCGATGGCCAAGGCGCCGATGGCCCCTATCGCTGGCGCAGGCGGCAGGAAAGGGAACTGCTGCGCGGCAAGGATGCCCGCCACCGAGACCAGGATCGTCCGGATGGCGAAAGGAGGAGGATAGGATTTCATTCAATTTTCAAATACCAGGCCGTAGAATAAACGGTCCTACCAGTATCACTCACCGACGAGCCGAGGATAAGCCGCTCCATGCCCAAAAAAATTTTAAAGCGCTACCTGCCTGATCCGGAAAGAATCAAAAGCATCAAGGCCCTGGACTTTCTCGGCGACAGGCTGCACTCACCCAATCTGTGGCATCTGAACCGCCGTTCGGTATCCTGGGGGTTCGCCATCGGATTATGGAGCATGTATACTCCCTTGCCCGCGCAGATGGTCCTTTCCGCGGTCTTGGCGATCTTTTTCAACGCCAATCTGCCGATCTCGGTGGCTTTGGTGTGGATCACCAACCCTCTGACCTGGATACCGCTGTATTATCTTGCCTACAAGCTCGGCGCGGTCACCCTGGGGGTGAGTTATTTCGATTTTCAGGAGTTTTCCCAACTGTTTGCCATCGATACGATCTGGCACCTGGGTGCGCCCTTGCTGGTGGGATGCCTGATCCTGATGCACGCCGGCATGGTGTTGGGCTATGTCGGAATCCAATTATACTGGCGCAGGATGGTGACTCACCGCTGGACCCTGCGCAAATTCCGCGATGCGCCGGTGAATACCCTGCTCATGATTTCGGAACCCCACGGTTCCTATATGCGCATGTTGAAAGACAAGCACGAAAGGAAAAAATAGCGGGTCGATCACACCAGGCGGCCGTCTTCCATGTATAGGATGCGATCCATCTTTCCCGCCAGATGGGCGTCGTGAGTGACCAGCAGGAAACTCACGCCGAACTCCTCGTTCAATTCCAGCATCAACTGGTAGATCCGCTCGGCGGTCTTGCTGTCCAGGTTGCCGGTGGGTTCATCCGCCAACACGCAACGGGGACGAGTCACCAGGGCGCGGGCGATGGCGGCGCGCTGGCGCTCCCCGCCCGACAATTCGCCCGGTTTGTGCGCCACGCGCTGCTCCAATCCTACCCGCCGCAGCAATTCCAAGGCCCGGTTTTTCGCCTCGGTCAGTTCCGCGCCACCGATCAGAAGCGGCATGGCGACGTTTTCCAGTAGGGTGAATTCCCCCAGCAGGTGATGAAACTGGTAGACGAAGCCCAAGGCGCGGTTGCGCAATTGAGCCAATGGCCTTTCACCCAGTTTGCCGATGTCCACCCCGGCCAGGATGACCTGTCCCTCGGTGGGGGAATCCAGCCCTCCCAACAGATGCAACAGGGTGCTCTTGCCCGAGCCCGACGCCCCCATGATGGCGACGCGCTCGCCGGCTTCGATGGCGAGATCGACCCCCTGCAATACCTCGATATCCAACTCGCCCTGGGTGAACCGTTTGCGCAGCTTGGAGCATTCCAATACCGGTTTATTCATAGCGCAGTTCCTCGGCGGGTTGGATGCGTGAGGCCTGCCAGGCCGGATAGAGGGTGGCCAGCAGGGATAGCAGGAAAGCGGTGGCGCTCACCTGCCACACATCCGACCACAATAGCTTGGAAGGCAATTCGTTGATGTAGTACATGTCATCGGACATGAAGTGCATACCCAATGCCCGTTCGATGGCGGGTACGATGGTTTCTAGGTTGAGGGCGAGCGACACGCCGCCGACGAAACCCAGCAGCACGCCGAACAGGCCGATCACCGTGCCCAGCACCATGAAGATGCCCATCACCTGTCGGGGATATAGGCCTTGGGTGCGCAGGATGGCGATGTCGGCGCGTTTGTCGTTCACCACCATCACCAGGGTGGATACGATGTTGAAAGCGGCCACGGCGACGATCATCGACAGGATGATGAACATCACGCGCTTTTCCGTCCGAACGGCGAGATAGAAATTGCTGTGGGCCTGGGTCCAGTCGGAGAACTGGTAGCCATCCCCCAGCCTGGGGCCGATTTCGGCTATGATCTGCGGGGCCTTGAGTATGTCATCCAGCTTCAGGCGCAGACCGGACACGGCATCCTCCAGGCGCAGCAGCTTGGCGGCGTCATCCAACTGGATTAGGGCCATGTTGCGGTCATATTCGAACATACCCACCTTGAAGGTGCCGACGACGCTGAAACGCTGGATTTTAGGCATTATGCCCGCGGGCGCCGTGTTGAGCTGGGGGGTGATGACGGTGACCTTGTCGCCGACGAGCACGCCGAGATAATTGGCTAGTTCCTCGCCCAGCATGATGCCGAATTCGCCAGGTTTGAGATCCGTCAATTTGCCGGTTTCCACATGCCGGGCGATTTCCGAAACCCTGGGTTCCAATTCGGGCACGATGCCCCGCAGCACGGTCCCGCTCACCCGATGCTCGGAGCTCAGCATCGCCTGACCCTCGACGAAGGGGGCCCAGCCGAGGACGTGTTTTTCCCCTTGCAATGGCGCTTCCAGATTTTGCCAGGCGCGCAGCCTCCCACCCTCGCCGGTGATGGCGGCATGGGAGGTCATGCCGAGGATCCGTTCGCGCAGTTCCGCCTCGTAACCATTCATCACCGAAAGCACGGTGATGAGGGCGGTCACCCCCAGGCCGACGCCGAGTATCGAGGTGAGGGTGATGAAGGAGATGAAGCCGGTGCGGCGCTTGGCCCGCGTATAGCGCAGGCCGATATAGACGACGAGGGGTTTGAACATGCCTATCGGCGGGCGAGATCCGCGCTCAGTCGGAGATCTGCCGGTTCTGGCAGTCCAGGCACATGCCGTACAGGCATAGCGAGTGATCGGTCAGCTTGAAATTCATCTTCCCGGCGATTTCCTGTTGCCGCTGCTCGATGATTTCGTCCCTGAATTCTTCGACTCTTCCGCATTTTACGCAAACCACATGGTCGTGATGTTGGCCTTGGTCCAGCTCGAACACCGAATTGCCGCCTTCGAAATGGTGGCGCTTGACCAGGCCGGCGGCTTCGAATTGCGTCAGGACCCGGTAGACCGTCGCCAGGCCGATTTCCTCGCCCTCCTGGAGCAAGGCCTTGTAAACCTCCTCGGCGGTGAGGTGCCGGTCGGAAGGAATACGGTTTTCCAGCATCTCCAGGATCTTGACCCTAGGTGAGGTGACCTTGAGGCCCGCCTTCTTGATGTGTTGACTTTCCTTTTTGCTGCTATGTTCTGGCACGGCGTTAACCTGCAGGCTCGTGTTTATAGGCTCGAATCGGTTATGATGGCGGCTAATGCACCTAAACTTCCGCAATCATAACATGCGCAAGCCTCTTGTTCTAATCATCGCCTTGTCGGCTTCCGCCTGCTCGATCGAGCGCATTCCCGGCATCTATCGCGTCGATATCCATCAGGGCAATATCCTTTCCCAGGAAATGGTCGACCAGCTCAAGCCCGGCATGACCAAGCGACAGGCCGCATTCGTCATGGGCACCCCGCTATTGCAGGATGCTTTTCACAGCGATCGCTGGGAATATGTCTATTCGAACGAACCGGGCGGCGATGAGCGGGTGGAAAAGAAGCTTTCCCTGATCTTCGAGGAAGACGAACTGATTGGCATCCAGGGGGACTTCCGTCCGGGCAATTTCCCCTCTATCGAACCGGCCAAGGATGTCAGCATCAATATCCCCAAGATCAAGCGCGAAAAAACCCTGTGGGAGATGATCACCGGCGTGTTCGGGGATTGAACAGGCAGGATCTCCCTGTTTCCTAGCGCTCGATGGGCTCCGGCGCCAGGGTGGACAGCATTTCTTCGGCGTGGGCGAGGGTCTGTTCGGTGATGCGCATTCCGCCCAGCATGCGTGCGATTTCGTGCTTGCGCTGCTCGGCGGAAAGCTTGCGCACCTGAGTTTGAGTGGTCTTCGTGCCGCTGGTTTTTTCCACCAGCAGGTGATGATGTCCCTGCGCAGCGACTTGATGGAGATGGGTCACGCAGAACACCTGCCGGTTCTTGCCCAGGGTGCGCAGTTTCTGGCCGACGATCTCGGCGACGCCGCCGCCGATGCCGCTGTCGACTTCGTCGAAGATCAGGGTCGGGGTGGTCTTTGCGTCGGTGGCCGCCACTTGTAGCCCCAGGCTGATGCGGGAAAGTTCGCCACCCGAGGCCACTTTGCCCAGCGGGCGCGGCGGCAAGCCGGGGTTGGCGCTGACCAGAAATTCGATGCGATCATTGCCGAAGGGGGAGGGAGTTTGATCCTGCCCGGTTTCGATTTCGATCAGGAACTGGCCTTGCGGCATGCCCAATTCGTGGATCATGGCGCCGATGCGCGCCTGCAAGCTTTTCGCCCCTTTCGCGCGGCGGTTCGACAATTGCTCGGCGGATGCGCGATATTCCTGATTCAGTTTTTCCAACTCCGCTTCCAATGTTGCGATCTTTTCCGAACTATGTTCGATGCCGTTCAACTCCCGGCGCGAATCTTCCAGGTGCTGGCGCAGTTCGCGCGGTGAAACCTGATGCTTGCGGGCGAGACGATGCAACTCGCCCAGCTTCTCGTCCAGCCACTCCAGGCGCTGAGGATCGGCCTCCAGTTTTTCCAGTTTCCGGCGCAGTTCCTTCCCGGCTTCCTTGACCTGGATTTGCGCTTCGTTGAGCAGTTCTCCGGTTTCGTTGAATTCGGCGGCGAGATGGCCGAGTTCGGACAAAGCGTGGATGGCCTGGCTCAGACGCGCATTGACCGAGTTTTGCTCATCCTCGTACAACAGTTCCAACTGCCTTTGGCCGGTGGCAAGGATTTTTTCCACATTGGCTTGCCGGGTGTGCTCTTCGGAAAGGGCGTCGTAGTCCAGCGTTTCGATCTGCTCCATTTCCTCGATCTGGTAGCGCAGCAACTCCTCGCGGGCCGCACCTTCCTTCGCCGCGCGGATCATGGCATCGAGGGCTTCGCGGGTGGCGCTCCAGCGCCGGTAGATCTCGCCCAGATCGTCCAGCAGCTCGTGGTTGCCGGCGAAATCGTCCAATAAGCGCCGCTGTTCCTGACTGTGCAACAGGTGCAGGTGGGCGTGTTGGCCGTGGATTTCCACCAGGGTGGAAGCCAGTTCCTGCAGGGTTTGCAAGGTGGCGGGACGATTGTTGATATAAGCCTTGGAGCGTCCATCTCGGCCGACGACGCGCCGGATCAGGCAATTGCCCTCCTCATCCAATAGCTCATTCTCTTCCAGCCAGCGGCGGGCGTCGGGCGCGTCGGCGAGGGAGAATTCCAGATTGATCTCCGCCCGGCTCGCCCCGGGCCTGATGAAGCCGGGATCGGCCCGGTCGCCTAGCGCCAGCCCCAAGGCGGTGAGCAGGATGGATTTACCGGCGCCGGTTTCGCCGGTGAGCACGGTCAGACCCGGTTCCATCTCCAGGGAAAGGGAATCGACGACGGCCAGGTCCTTGATATTCAGATGGCTTAACATGGCTATGCCTGATAACCGCCACTCCAGTTGAGCTTGACGCGGAGAATCTCGAAAAAATCATGGCCGACCGGGTGCAGGATGCGGAAAGGCCGCGGCGATTTGGCGATGCAGATCCGGTCGCCGATCGCGATGTCGGGAATGGAGACATTGTCGCAGGCCAGGCGCGCGCGAAAGTCCTTGCTGTAGCGGAAGGCGATCTCCACGATACTGTCGTCGGAGATGACGATGGGCCGGTTGGTGAGCGAGTGCGGGTTGATGGGCACCAGTTCGATGGCCTGCAGGGTGGGATAGAGGATGGGGCCGCCGCCGGAGAGGGCGTAAGCGGTGGATCCGGTGGGCGTGGATATGATCAGCCCGTCGGAGCGCTGGGAGTTCAGGAAAACGCCGTCGATGAAGGTGATGATCTCGATCATGCTGGTGGAGTTCCAACTATGGATCACCACCTCGTTCACGGCGGTCTGCTCGGCGACGGTCTCACCGTCGCGCAGGATCACCGCCCGCAGCATCCGTCTCTCCTCGGCGCGGTACCGGCCCTCCAGGATGGCATCCAGAGTGCTGAGGGCCAGCTGCGGGGAGATGTCGACCAAAAACCCCAACCGCCCCAGATTGACCCCGATCAGCGGAATGTCCTGCTCGGCCAGGACGCGCGCCGCGGTCAATAAGGTGCCGTCGCCGCCGATGACGATGGCCAGGTCGCAATGTTGGCCCAAATCGTTCAGTGCGAAAGCGGGTGGCGATCCGTCGATGAATCGCGCACAGCTTCGTTCCACCAAGACTTCCTTGCCGCGCTTCACCAAATGTTGGTACAGCGGCGGCAGGGTTTGGGCGATGCGTTCGGAGTCGGGTTTGCCGATCAGGGCGATGCGATGGAAAGTCGGTTCCATGAAGATGCGTTCCTAAGTCGGGATTCCGAACTGGGCAAGCCGCGCCGCGGTCTGCTTACATCTGTTCCTGTAGATAGTTCTGCAAGCCTATGGTTTCGATCAGTGAAAGCTGGGTTTCCAGCCAGTCGATATGTTCTTCCTCATCGCCCAATATGTCTTGCAACAGATCGCGAGAGACGAAGTCGGACACTTTTTCGCAGTGGCTGATGGCTTCCCTTAACAAGTCGACGGCCTGGTGTTCCAGCTTCAGGTCGCAGTTCAGCATCTCTTCGGTATTCTCGCCGATGCGCAGACGTCCCAATTCTTGCAGATTGGGCAATCCTTCCAGGAACAGGATGCGCTCGATGAGTTCGTCCGCATGCTTCATCTCGTCGATGGATTCCTTATAAACCTTTTCATTGAGCCGATGCAGGCCCCAGTTCTTGTACATGCGCGCATGCAGAAAATACTGGTTGATGCCGATCAGTTCATTACCCAGAACGCGGTTCAGATAATCGATGACCTGGTTTTCGCCTTTCATGGTGGGCTCCTCATAGGGCTTGGTGGTGGAAAACGTTAGGCCTTGGCAGCGCTAGCCTGGCTTTATGGTATGAGCTTCTTGACACATTATCCAGTGGTTGCTACTTTGGCACTCCGGTTGCTAGAGTGCCAATGTCGTCATGAGCGATACCTCCAAATTTCCCGAGTTGAGCGAACGCGCCCAGCATTTGTTGAAAGTGCTGGTGGAACGCTATATCAATGGCGGTCAACCGGTAGGTTCCAGGGCTCTTTCGCGCGAGGCGGGATTGAGCCTGAGCCCGGCGACCATCCGCAATATCATGGCGGATCTGGAAGATTGCGGCCTGATCACCTCCCCCCATACCTCCGCCGGACGTCTACCCACGGTCAGCGGTTACCGCTTCTTCATCGATTCTTTGCTGACGGTCAAACCCTTAGGCCAGGAAACCGTCCGTCAATTCCAACGCAATCTGGGTAATATCGACGATCCCGAGGACCTGCTGGAAACCGCTTCCAGGATGCTCTCGGATATGACCCACATGGCCGGATTGGTGACGATGCCGCGCCGGGAGGCGATCATCTTCCGCATGATCGAATTTTTACCCCTGTCGGAGCAGCGCGTCCTGGTGATCCTGGTCACCAACGCCCAGGAAGTGCAAAACCGCATCATCCATCCCGCCCGCCGCTTCAGTGCCGCCGAGTTGACGGCGGTCGCCAATTATCTGAATTCCGTCTATGCCGGCAAGGACTTGGCCAGCATCCGGGAAAGCCTGTTGCAGGAGTTGAGCAGTACCCGCGATCAGATGGATCGGGAACTGATCCATGCCGCCGAAATCGCCGATCTGGCGCTGCAATGCGACCGGAAGCGGCGCAAGAAGCCCTTCATGCTGACCGGGGAAACCAATCTCATGGATTTCGACGAGCTGGCGAGCAAGGAGCGGCTGCGCATATTGTTTTCGGCCTTTCGCCAGAAGGAAGACATGGTCCATCTCCTGGACCGCTGTCTGGAAACCTCGGGCGTCAAGATCTTCATCGGCGAGGAGTCCGGTTATCAAGCCCTGGATCAATGCAGCCTGGTGACGGCTTCCTATAGCATCGAGGATCAGGCCGTGGGCGTGCTCGGCGTCATCGGACCGACCCGGATGGAATATGAACATGTCATCCCCCTGGTCGACTTGACGGCAAAATTATTGGGTGCGGCCTTGAATCAAAAATCTTTGTCCCCATCTTAAGCCCGGATTCAGCTTAACACCTCGCATCCGGCGTATCCGCGCCAGATGCCGAATATTATTCACCAGGAGATGAGATCAATGAGCGAAGAGCCGTCTTTGCACGAACAAACGGGCAAAGTCATAGCGATCGAAGACGTCGAAGAAACTACGCCAGTCCCGGAAGAGCCGGCGATCGAGCCTGTCGAGGCCGAATTCCCCACGCTGGAGGTTCTGACCGAAGAATTGGCGCGAGCCAGGCAGCAGGCGGAACAAAACCGGGATGCGATGTTGCGCACCCAGGCCGAAATGGAAAATCTGCGCCGCCGCACCGACAAGGACATACAGGACGCCCGCAAGTTCGCGCTGGAGAGATTCGCCCGCGATTTGCTGGCGGTACTCGATAGCCTGGAATTGGGCATCCAGGCCGCCGGCGGCGATTCCCCGGAAGTCGCCAAGCTGCGCGAAGGCAGCGAATTGACCTTGAAACAGTTTCTGTCGGTGTTGGAAAAATTCAACGTCGTCCCCGTGGAAGCCTTGGGTCAGAAATTCAACCCCGAATTGCATCAAGCCATGGCCATGGAGCCCACCGCCGAGGCCGAGCCGAACACCGTGGTCAAGGTATTCCAGAAAGGCTATACGCTCAACGATCGCTTGTTGCGCCCCGCCATGGTCGTCATCGCTCAGGCATTGCCGCAACAGACTTGAAATCGGGAACATCCGTCCCAATAAGTCCCTACAGTTTCGCTTAATAACCCCCAATTCACTCGGAGAAATCAATGGCCAAAATCATCGGCATCGACCTCGGCACCACCAACTCCTGCGTCGCCATACTCGAAGGCGGTAAGGCGCGGGTGATCGAGAATAGCGAGGGCGCGCGCACCACCCCTTCCATCATCGCTTTCACCAGCGACAACGAGGTGCTGGTGGGCCAGTCCGCCAAACGGCAGGCGGTCACCAATCCCCAAAACACCCTGTTCGCGGTGAAGCGCCTGATCGGCCGCCGCTTCAAGGACGACGTGGTGCAGAAAGACATCAAGATGGTGCCTTACAAGATCGCCGAAGCCGACAACGGCGACGCTTGGATCGACGTCAGCGGCAAGAAGATGGCCCCGCCCGAAGTCTCCGCCCGCGTGCTGATGAAGCTGAAAAAGGATGCCGAGGCTTTCCTCGGCGAGGAAATCAAGGAGGCCGTCATCACCGTGCCGGCTTATTTCAACGATTCCCAGCGTCAGGCCACCAAGGACGCCGGGCGCATCGCCGGGCTCGAAGTCAAGCGCATCATCAACGAGCCCACCGCGGCGGCGCTGGCCTACGGCATGGACAAGAAGCGCGGCGATCAGAAGATTGCCGTGTATGACTTGGGCGGAGGCACTTTCGACATCTCCATCATCGAAATCGCCGAAGTGGACGGCGAGCACCAGTTCGAAGTGCTCTCCACCAATGGCGATACTTTCCTCGGCGGCGAAGACTTCGACCTGCGCATCATCGACTTCCTGTGCGACGAATTCAAAAAAGAGCATGGCATCGACCTGCACAAAGACTCGATGCCCTTGCAACGCCTGAAGGACGAGGCGGAAAAGGCCAAGATCGAACTGTCCTCCAGCCAGCAATACGAGATCAATCTGCCCTATATCACGGCGGACGCCACCGGGCCCAAACATCTGAACATGAAGTTGACCCGCGCCAAGCTGGAGGCTCTGGTCGAGGATCTCGTCGAGCGCACCAAGAGCCCCTGTGAGATCGCCTTGAAAGATGCGGGCCTCAAGCCTTCGGAAATCGACGAGGTCATCCTGGTCGGCGGCCAGACCCGCATGCCCAAGGTGCAGGATTTCGTGAAAGGCATCTTCGGCAAGGAACCGCGCAAGGACGTGAACCCGGACGAGGCGGTGGCCGCAGGCGCGGCGATCCAGGCCGGCGTGCTCGGAGGCCAGGTCAAGGACGTGCTGCTGCTGGACGTGACCCCGCTGTCTTTGGGCATCGAGACGCTGGGCGGCATCATGACCAAGCTGATCGAAAAGAACACCACCATTCCGACCAAGACCGCCCAAGTGTTCTCCACCGCGGAAGACAATCAATCGGCGGTCACCGTGCATGTGCTTCAGGGGGAGCGCGAAATGGCGCGGGACAACAAGTCTCTGGGCCGTTTCGACCTGAGCGACATCCCCTTGGCGCCCCGCGGCATGCCGCAGATCGAGGTCACTTTCGACATCGACGCCAACGGCATCCTGCATGTGGGAGCGAAGGACAAGGCCACCGGCAAACAGCAGTCCATCGTCATCAAGGCCTCCAGCGGTTTGTCCGACGAGGAAGTCAAGCGCATGATCCAGGAAGCGGAGATGCACGCGGCGGAAGACCAGAAGATGCATGAGTTGGTCAATGCCCGCAATCATGCCGACTCCATGATCCATCATGTCAACAAGACCTTGCACGAACTGGGCGAGAAGGTCAATGCGGATGAAAAAACCAAGATCGAAGCCGCCATCGAAGATCTGAAGAAGGCCATCCCCGGCGACGACAAGGATGACATCACCAAGAAGACCGAGGCTCTGGCCGAAGTTTCCGGCAAGCTGGCCGAGCGCCTGTATGCGCAGAATCCGGAAGGTGAAGCACAGCCTGCGGCGGGCGCCGAGAGCGGCAAATCCGGCGAAGATGTGGTGGACGCCGAATTCGAAGAAGTGAAGGACGATAAAAAATAAGCTTTTGGCTTGTTTTAAGACGGTGGGTGCTCGCCCACCGTTTTCTTGTATTCGATATTCGATAATGGCCGGAGGGGTAGTCGATTGACCGTCACTTTCCAACCCACAGGCCCCAGTAACGCGCGGGTTCGGATCATTTCCGCTAGGGCAGCCACAAAGCAGGAACGATGCTGTTATGAAGCCAGTCCCCATTAATCCGTTGCCATGGGTGAACCTATGAATCAAATTGTGAATACCCAGGAAGGCGATGAATTGCCCACTGAAATCGATTTCAGTCCAGGAGTGCGAGGAAAGTTTTTCCGGCCCGCTTTGAAACTGAATCTGCCGGTTTACCTGGACGAGGA
This sequence comes from Methylococcaceae bacterium, assembly GCA_028711365.1. Classification (GTDB taxonomy): domain Bacteria; phylum Pseudomonadota; class Gammaproteobacteria; order Methylococcales; family Methylococcaceae; genus Methylumidiphilus. The sequence goes on along the minus strand of JAQTSI010000117.1, from coordinate 855 downwards.
CGTGCAGCGGTTTCTGTCCGCTATTGCCGCCCGTAGAGGCGTAGCGGTTTCCGATGTCGCCAACGATCTGCTAAAAAAGGACATTGCCATCCTCGAAGCCATGCGCTAAGCCATTCAGGGTTCATGAGGAAGACGAAACCTCGAACGCCTCGCATCATGCAAGCTCATGAGGTCTATGTTTCCGGGTTCCCATATGGCATAACCCATCCCCTCTCCCACAGGAAGAGGGAATTCAATCAACCCTAACCAAGCCGCCGCAAGCTCGCGGCTCTATGCATTATGGCCAAAGAAGATTATTACGAACTGTTGAGCGTGCCTCGCAACGCGAGCGATAGCGACATCAAAAAGAGCTTTCGCCGTTTGGCGATGAAGTATCATCCGGACCGTAACACGGGCAATCCCGAGGCCGAGGAAAAGTTCAAGAAGGTCAAGGAAGCCTACGAGGTGCTATCCGATCCCAAGAAGCGCTCCGCATACGACCAGTTCGGCCATGCGGGGGTCGATCCGTCCATGGGGGGCGGCGCGCATGGCTTCGGCGCCGAAAACTTCGGCGAGGTTTTCGGCGACATTTTCGGCGATATCTTCGGCGGCGCAGGGGGAGCAAGGCGGAAAGGGCGGGCGCAACGAGGGGCGGATCTGCGCTACAACCTCGATCTCACCCTGGAAGACGCCGTGTCCGGGACCGAGGTCAAGATCCGCGTGCCGACCTATGTCGGTTGCGGAGATTGTGGAGGCTCGGGCGCCAAGAAAGGTTCCAGCCCGGTGACCTGCCCGACCTGTCATGGCCATGGGGCGGTGCGCATGCAGCAGGGCTTCTTCGCCGTGCAACAGACCTGTCCGGCCTGCCACGGCACC
>JAQTSI010000116.1 GCA_028711365.1 Methylococcaceae bacterium | reverse complement strand
CAGGGGCCGGGGGAGATGACGATCTTGTCGGGGTTGATGGTCTCGATTTGCTCGACCGAGATTTGATCATTGCGCACCACTTCCACCTCAGCGCCCAACTCGGCCAGATATTGCACCAGGTTGTAGGTGAAGGAGTCGTAATTGTCGATCATCAGGATATGGACATTCATAAGGATTCCCCTTTTTCGAGACCGGCGCAGGCCATGGCCACGGCGCGGAAGATGGCGCGGCCCTTGTTCATGGTTTCTTCCCACTCGTTCAAGGGGATGGAGTCATGGACGATGCCTGCTCCGACCTGGATGTTCAGGGTTCCATTCTGGATGACGGCGGTACGGATGGCGATGGCGGTGTCGAGATTGCCGGACCAGCCGATGTAGCCCACTGCACCGGAATACACTCCCCGCTTCACCGGCTCCAATTCACCGATGATTTCCATGGCGCGGATCTTCGGTGCGCCGCTGACGGTGCCGGCGGGGAAAGTGGCGGCCAGCACGTCGAAGGCATTCATGCCGTCTTTCAATCGGCCGATCACATTGGAGACGATGTGCATGACATGGGAATAACGCTCGATGATCATCTTGTCGGTGACCCGCACCGTGCCGGTTTGTGCCACCCGGCCGGTGTCGTTGCGCCCCAGGTCGATGAGCATGAGATGTTCGGCGATCTCCTTGGGGTCGGCCAGCAGGTCTCTCTCCAGGGCCAGGTCTTCTTCCGGGGTCTTGCCGCGCTTGCGGGTGCCGGCGATGGGGCGCACCGTGACGGTCTCATCCTCCAGCCGTACCAGGATTTCGGGCGAGGAACCGACGATATGGAATTCGCCCAGGTTGAGGTTGTACATATAGGGCGATGGGTTCAGACAGCGCAAGGCCCGGTACAGATCCAGCGGCGCAGCGGGGTAGGGGATCGACATCCGTTGGGAGAGCACCACCTGCATGACATCGCCTTCGACGATGTATTCCTTGACCTTGCGCACGGCATTTTCGAAGCCTTCCTGGGTGAAACCGGAGACGAAGTCGGTTTCATCTACCTGTCTGCAGGGACTTTCCCCGCGTTGCGGCAGGGATTTCTCGCGCAGGGCTTGCACCAATCCGTCCAGTCTGGCCTCGGCGCTGACAAGGGCATCCTCCTCGGCAGGGTCGGCATGGGTGACGATGAGCAGCTTGCCTGAGAGGTTGTCGAACACCAGCACATCTTCCGATACCATCAGCAGGATGTCGGGATTGCCGATGGGATCGGGTTTATCGCGTTTCAAACGGGGCTCGATGTAGCCCATGGTCTCATAGCCGAAATAGCCCACAAGGCCGCCGGTGAAGCGCGGCAGTCCTTCGATTTCCGGGGCTTTGAAACGGGCGGAATAGGCCTCGATCCAGCGCAGCGGATTTTCCGTTTCGAGCGTTTCCTGTATTTGGCCGTCGCGCTCGACGGCGATGGTTTGGCCGCGGACCTTGATCACGACGCGGCAGGGTAGCCCGATGATGGAATAGCGCCCCCATTGCTCGCCGCCATGCACCGATTCGAACAGGTAAGAATAGGGGCCGTCGGCCAGTTTGAGATAGGCGCTTAGTGGGGTGTCCAGGTCGGCGAGCACTTGTCTCGCCAAGGGAATGCGATTGTAGCCTTGTTCTGCGTATCGCTTGAATTTTTCGGGCGTCATGGTTTTATCAATCACTGTAGGCCGGATTGGCGAAGCGTCATCCGACGGGAAGTCCTTCGGGAAAGGCTGGAGTAGGCCTGCAAACCGGCCCTTTTCAAGGGTTCAATGACGCCATCGCTCTCGGAATAGAGACATGATTTTCAAGTCAACTCATGAGACATAGAGTAAGCGACATCTTATTCGGCCCACGGATCCAATACTGTCTCTTCCCTAGGTAAAAAGATGCCTTTAATGCAACTGTCTTTGACGGCGATTTGAATGTGGTTATGCATTTTAAAGCCAGCACCCGGATACAACTCATCGCCCTCAAAAAAGGCGGCACGCACCGAATCAAATTCAGTGCCTTCTAGCCTCTTATATAAGCTGTGGGCAGTTTGGATAACCGCGCAATCCAGTTCTCTTTTCTTGAAGTCAAAGTCGATGGGGCCAAACGGTTTATTGCTTGGAAGTGCTTCGCCTTGCTCTTCGCAGGATTTTTTAAACTCCTCATAGGCGAATGAAAGAAAATCCAGCCCCTGTTGTTCGAGAAGATCAAAGCAATGACCAAGATCAAGCACTGCGCCGATGACAAAAGGTTCTTTTATCGTTGAATCAGTTCGTTGCTTGTCTTCTTCCGCATATTGCCTAGCACGCTCGTAATTATTTTCCCAAAAATACACGCCTGGCCCGAGCCAGTCATAAGCGTTTTCGCTGACCTTTAGATCTATACGTCTATTCAAGAGGTCCAAACCGACTTCCTTATCGCAGCCATGATACCCTAAAACAAACGAAGGCTTCGATGAATGCATTTCTTCAAGATGCCTTGCGTTTAGAGCGAGCCCGATCCTTTTCTACGGTTTCTGGAGAGAAAAACGTGGATGAATAGTAGCCCTCATCATCCAATATGCCCGCTTCTTTCATCAGTTCAAACCGTTGCTCTGGGGTACGGATTCGTGCAGATAAGCGCGCTTTCGTAAGCGTATCGTTATTGTAAGAATTAAGCATTGCAGAATATTGGGAGAAATAAAATTTATCTCTGTCGTCTTGCATTAAAGAAACCAGCGTGTCAATGCGGTCTCTCAGTTCCCGAGCATCAGGTGATTCCTGTGTATCTATATCCTCAATAAACTTAATTTCTTTCGAGGCAAGGTCTGCAATGCCGTCTGATATTTCGCGCGCACGCTCCCGGTCTTCTTCTGAAAACTTGCTGGATAAATCATGGGTCTTGGTGATGTCACAAACCAGCTTTTTAAATGCTCTTAGAAAGGAACTACGGCTGTACATTTTTTCTTTCCTGGCTTTTAAGAAATTCAGAAACCCTAAATTTACTTATCAAACCGGTATTCCTGCAAGCAAATCTGGCAAATCGGCAATCGACGCGATCAAGGCATCCGCACCCAAATCCTCGGCCCGCTCGCAGCGGCGGTAACCATAGGGTACCGCGATGAATGAATAGCCGGCGGCGCGCGCGGCCTCCCTGTCGTTTTCCGAGTCGCCCACCATCATACAATGCTGCGGGGCGACATCGAAGCGTTCGGCGGTCTTCAGCAAGGGCTCGGGATGAGGCTTGAGATTCTCGAACTGGTTGCCGCAGCCGATGTAATCCAGTTGTTGTGCCACGCCGAGTTTTTCCAGCAGGGGGAATGTGAAATCCGAGTGTTTGTTGGTCAGGCAGACCAGCTTGTAGCCTTCCGTCTTGAGCGCCGCGATGCCTTCCAGCACGCCCGGGTAGAGATAACTGCGCACACAGACATTTTCCGAATACAGGCTCTTGAATTGGGCCAAGGCCTGTTCGTAGCCTTCCGGATCGCTCTGCGGCCACATTTCCAGGCTCAGCGCGCGTTTGACCAGCATGGCGACGCCATTGCCGACCCAGGCGCGCACTTGCGCCAGGCCGACGGCCGGTCGGCCCAGGCTTTCCAGCAGGGTGTCGGCGCAATACGCCAAATCTGGCGCGCTCTCCACCAGCGTGCCATCCAGGTCGAATGCGATCAGTTTGGGCCGCGAAAGGCTCATCGGTCTTCAGATTACTAGCTGATTGTGACAGGGCTGTGCAGACCCGCAGGGCAAGGGTATCGGCTTTTCCCCGCCAGGCTCTGCGTCCAGTGCTTAGGCTTTCGCCTTGGCCAGTTCGTCGCGCATGGCCTGGATGACGCTATCGTAACGGTGGGGATCGGAATCCTTGCCCGCGCCGAAGATGGCGGAACCGGCCACGAAGGTGTCGACGCCGGCCTCGCGGACTTCGCGGATGTTCTTGGCGCTGACGCCGCCGTCGATTTCCAGGCGGATGTTGCGGCCCGATGCGGCGATGCGCTGGCGGGCTTCGCGCGCCTTGTCCAGCACATAGGAAATGAAGGACTGGCCGCCGAAACCGGGGTTGACCGACATCAACAGGATCATGTCGACCTTGTCCATGACATAATCCAGATAGCTCAAGGGGGTGGCCGGGTTGAACACCAGGCCGCATTGGCAGCCATTATCCTTGACCAGTTGCAGGCTGCGGTCGATATGCTCGGAAGCCTCCGGGTGGAAGGTGATGATGCTGGCTCCGGCCTTGGCGAAATCGGGGATGATGCGGTCCACCGGCTTGACCATCAGATGCACGTCGATGGGCGCGGTGACGCCATGCTTGCGCAGGGCTTCGCAGACCAAAGGTCCGATGGTCAGATTGGGCACATAATGGTTGTCCATCACGTCGAAATGGACGATGTCCGCCCCCGATTTCAGCACGTTTTGAACTTCCTCGCCGAGGCGCGCGAAATCGGCGGACAAAATCGAAGGGGCAATCCAGTTTTCGTTCATGTTGTTATGCTCGCAGAGATAGTCAGATAAACCGTTTTGTGGCCCGGATCAAGGCCTTTAGTTTTTAGAGAAAGCGCGCATATTCCCAGCCGGAAGGCGGGAGCGGGTGGATGAGGGCCACCCTGCGGCTTGATCCGGCGAAACAGGCCAGGTATTTTCACATTTAGAACACGTACGGGCAAGCGACCCGCCTGCCCGTGATTCAAGCTGATGCCTGTCGAATCCCGCGGGGAGGGCGAGGGGTTTGCGAGACACGCCGTGAATACGGTCCCTGTAGGCTCGGCGGTGGCTTCCTGCCATCGACGGTCTCGCACCCGTGGCGGCATCACTTTGAATCACACCCGGCCTGCCCTTCACCCTGACTCCCTGGAATCTGTTATGAGCGAAAATCCTGCTAAGACCCTGGTCCTGATCGACGGATCTTCCTTTCTCTACCGCGCTTTTCATGGATTGCCGCCGTTGAGCAATTCCCAAGGCGAGCCCACCGGGGCGATTTTCGGCGTCGCCAATATGCTGCGCAAACTCATGAGCGAATACGCCACGGCCCATATCGGCCTGGTGTTCGATGCGCCGGGCAGAACTTTCCGCGACGAGGCTTACGAGCACTACAAAGCCCACCGCCCGCCCATGCCGGAGGATCTTAGGGCCCAGATCGGGCCGCTGCATGAACTGGTCAAGGCCATGGGGTTTCCGATGCTGATGGTCGAGGGGGTGGAGGCCGATGATGTCATCGGCACCCTGGCCCTCAAAGGCCAGCAACAGGGTTACGCGGTGATCATCTCCACCGGCGACAAGGACATGGCGCAGTTGGTGAACGATAAAATCCTGCTGGAAAACACCATGACCAATACCCGCATGGACATCGCCGGGGTGGTAGCAAAATTCGGCGTGCCGCCTGGGCAGATCGTGGATTACCTGGCCCTGGTGGGGGATACGGCCGACAACATCCCCGGCGTGCCAAAATGTGGTCCGAAGACGGCGGTGAAATGGCTGAGCGAATTCGGTTCTCTGGACGAGTTGATGGCGCGGGCCGGCGAGGTGGGCGGCAAGATCGGCGAGAGTCTGCGCGCCAGCCTGGAAACCATCCCCTTGTCGCGCCAGCTCGCCACCATCAAATGTGACGTGGAACTGGAACTGGGCCCCGATGAGCTGCACATGCGGGAGGCGGACTCCTCCAAGCTGCGCGAACTGCTCACCCGACTGGAATTCCATGCCTGGCTCAAGCAATTGCAGCATCCCACCGAAGACCCGCCTGCTGCCCCGACCAAGGCGGAGAAAAACTATCAAACCGTGCTGAGTGAAGCCGAATTCGAGGTTTGGCTGGACAAGCTGCAAGCCGCCGAGTTGTTCGCTTTCGACACCGAAACCACCAGCCTGGATTATATGAAGGCCGAGGTCGTCGGCTTGTCCTTTGCCGTGGTTCCGGGCGAGGCGGCTTATGTGCCCTTGCTGCATGATTACCCCGAAGCGCCGCGGCAATTGAGCCGCGAATGGGTGCTGGAAAAGCTGCGGCCCTTGCTGGAGGATGAAAACCAGCCGAAATTGGGCCAGCATCTGAAGTACGACGCCAATGTGCTGCTCAATCACGGCATCGCCTTGAGGGGAATCCGCCACGACACCATGCTGGAATCCTATGTCTTCAACAGCACGGCGACCCGACACGATATGGATTCGCTGGCGGAGTTCTATCTGAAGGAAAAAACCATTCATTACGAAGACGTGGCCGGGAAGGGCGTCAAGCAGATTCCCTTTACCCAGGTGGATGTCGCCGTGGCCACGGAGTATGCCGCCGAGGACGCCGACATCACCCTGCGCTTGCATCAGCGCCTCTGGCCCGGGTTGCAAGCCATACCCGGTTTGGAGAAGCTCTATACCGAGGTCGAGATCCCGCTGGTGCCGGTGCTTTCGCGCATGGAGCGCACCGGGGTGTTGGTGGATATGTTCATGCTGGCCGGGCAAAGCGGCGAGTTGGCCTCGCGCATGAAGCAGATCGAGCGGGAAGCCCATGAGGCCGCCGGCCAGCCGTTCAATCTGGGTTCCCCCAAGCAGATTCAGACCCTACTCTACGACAAGCTGAATCTGCCGGTAATCAAGAAAACCCCCACCGGTCAGTCTTCCACCGACGAGTCGGTGCTGCAGGAGTTGGCGGAGATCTACGATTTGCCGCGATTGATCCTGGACTACCGATCCATGAGCAAATTGAAGTCCACCTATATCGATCGGTTGCCCGAGCAGATCGATTCCAGGACCGGGCGGGTGCATACCTCCTATCATCAGGCGGTGGCGGCCACCGGGCGGCTGTCGTCTTCCGATCCCAATCTGCAAAACATCCCGGTGCGCACCGAGGAAGGCCGCCGTATCCGCCAGGCTTTCATCGCCCCGGTCGGCTGCAAACTGGTAGCGGCGGATTATTCGCAGATCGAACTGCGCATCATGGCCCATCTGTCGGGCGATGAGAGTCTGCTGCAAGCCTTCGCCCAAGGCGAGGACATCCACCGTGCCACCGCCGCCGAGGTGTTCAATCTGCCGCTGAGCGAAGTGACGGTGGATCAACGCCGCGCCGCCAAGGCCATCAATTTCGGCTTGATCTATGGCATGTCTTCCTTTGGCTTGGCCAAGCAGATCGGCGTAAGCCGCGAGAAAGCCCAACTCTACATCGACCTTTATTTCCTGCGCTATCCCGGCGTCAAGGCGTACATGGACAAAACCCGTGAACAGGCCAGGGAGCAGGGCTATGTGGAAACCCTGTTCGGTCGCAGGCTGTATATCCCCGACATCAACGCCAAGAACGCCCAGCGCCGGCAATACGCCGAGCGGACCGCCATCAATGCCCCTATGCAGGGCACGGCGGCGGACATCATCAAGCGGGCCATGATCGCCGTGGATGCCTGGATACAAACCCTCCCCCTTGCAGGGGAAGGGCTGAGTGGGGGTGGAAATTTCGAGCCGGTCAAGATGATCATGCAAGTCCACGACGAACTGGTGTTCGAGATCGCCGAGGATGAGGTGGAAGCCGCCATTCCCGTCATTCGCGATTGGATGACTCAGGCGGCGGTATTGGACGTACCCTTATTGGTGGAGATCGGCGTGGGCTCGAATTGGGACGAGGCGCATTGAGCCCGTGTGAACCCGGCGGGTAGCCCGCCGGGTTCCTCCCTTCAGATCTTAAGGGAAGATTTCGACTGACACGCTGTAGGGGCAGGTGCCATAGTTGGGGTTGTAGAGGAACTGGCTACTGTTCAGGGAAGCGGAGTAGACGGAATCACTCAACAGGAATTGGATTTCGCTCAGCTTGCTGCCGTTGCAATTGAGTGCATAGGACTGGGTGGCGTTGTAGCCGAAATCGGCCTGCAGGGCGGTTTCGATGTCCGTTCGGGTGACGGTGTAGCCGATATTATTGGCCAGCAACTGGTTCAGTTGGCTGACCGAAAATGAGCTGGCCAGGTTGACCAGGCTGCTGAAATAGTTCTGTTGCGACAGCCGGGAACAAGTACCATGTTTGATCCATTCATGTCTTTCGAGATAGGAGAGCGTGCCCGGCATGTAGGTATTGAGGTCGGTGCGGGTGGCGGCAGTCAGGTTGACGCTGGGCAGGAGCGACCATTGAGAGTTCTTGTCGAGTGTGATGTTGGTGCTCGATACCCCGCAATACGAACCGCTTTGCGGCCACAGGCCGTGCAGGCTGAGATTGCTGGCGCCATAGGAAGAAGCCTGGTTCGGCTGGCATTCAGGCTTGGAGAGATGGGTTTCGCAAAAAGTCGGTTCCCAGCTAAGAGCAAGGACTTGATCAGCGAGAGAGGGGGCCGAGAAAGTCAGCGCTGTAAAAAATACCGACCATGCGGTAATGGATTTCTTCAACATTTTGATTATGCCTTGGAATGTTTTGGGTTGAGACAATAGGTTTTGCGGAAGCCTAATGGCTCCGCGACGGCTTTTTAGCAGGTCTATGTGACGATGATATTCCAGCTAAGCCGTGCCTTCCTGACAAATCCGTGACAATGCCTGATGTCGAACACCCCTATCGTCTTAATGGCTTTCGTGGGCGGCGCAAAAATGTTTTCGGTTGAATATGGTTGTTGAATAGCGCTGAAATGGGGCATTTCAGTAATGGTAATCTATGAGCAAGCAGTTAGAGTTTGCCGGAAGGCTCAATAGTTTCAAATATGCTTTCAACGGCATCACCGTGCTGCTCAAATCCCAGCCGAATGCCCGGCTTCATGGTGTGGCGACGCTGATCGCCTGTACAGCCGGAATAGGTTTTGGGATTACTCCCCTGGAATGGTCCTTGATCGTGCTGGTCATGGCAGCGGTTTGGGTGGCGGAAGCATTGAATACGGCGATCGAATTGTTGGCCGATGCCACCCATCCGGAACACCATCCGCTCATCGGCCAAGCCAAGGACGTGGCGGCGGGGGCGGTATTGATCGCGGCCATCAGTTCGATGATCGTGGGCGTGCTGGTGTTCTGGCCTTATTGTTTACAAGCGGTCGGGAAGCGGTAGATCGGGTGGGTCTACGCAAGAATCAGCCGGTATCCACACCGGGCGGCGTTCCAGTCTCGTCAAGATTCACTTCGCAGTCGGAAACCCTGTGCGGTCATGCGGCTTTCAGCGAGATCGAGGCCTGTCCGTTTTTCCCATGATGCCCATCCCCCGGCGTTCGAGATCATTCCGCGATAGCCCCTAGGATGATCTCGATGACCTTGCCGTTTTGGATTTTGAACATGAGGCCGCCATAGACGGAACCTGCGACCAGAAACGCGCCTTGGGTGCTGTCCTCTTGGTTCAAGTCGTTCCGGTAAGCCTGCTCGACCTCGCTCTCGGCACTGCCGATATGGATGCCACGTTGGGTCGAGAAGCGGCAGGGCGATGAAATGGTGATCCGGTCTACGGATTTCGCAGAATGTTTCGTCTGCGAAACCATATCCAACACGATACCCTGCCGGGCATATGACCAACTCTGGTGATACATGCCATCAGCCTCCCATTTTTCACTCGGCCCGGATTCGGGCTTGGATTTGAGCAGGGTTTGAACCTGGTTGGCAGGAAGCCCGGTTTTCAAGGGACCGATTCGTTCCGTCCGCAGCAACTTGAAGTCGTCTTCGGCCTTGCAGGGTAGGGAAAAGGAGAGGGCAAGCAGTATCGAGAGCAGGATATGTATCATAGAGTTGACCTTAAGAGGTAGCGGTATATTGCGGATAAATCCCTCATTACTGGTATTTCTCTTTCGTGACGCCGGTACCCAGCCCGAGTGCGCGTCAATGGGTTTGCCTGTTTTTGGGGTTTTTAGGTTTGTGGGATGAGGAGGCAGCATTGCGGCTTTCTACATAGCGTTTTCCGTCAAATCGATAAATGCTCGAATCGCAACCTGAAGCGATACAGCTAACGCTGTCGATGTCGTGGTATCCATGAGTCTTGCCGGGAAGAAGCGAGACTGCGTCTGATGCGCCAGAAAAGAGTGTTTTTGGCTTGGTTTGATCCCCGCTGAGGTGAATGCTCACAAACCAGTATCTGAATAAATGAGCGCCATAGAATGCATGGCAATAAGGCTGAGCTGCCGGGCGGACAAAATAGCCTGTCCTACCCTCGTCACCCAAGGGTACCGACTTGGCGACAAAAAACTTCGAATAGTCTTTCGAAGCAGGGTTCTTCTCCTGGCGACATTCTTCCAGCAATTCGAGATCGTTGCTGCTAACCTCACTCTCGCCCCCGGGTTTTAGAATGTCTTTTAAAACCGCTGGCGGAACCTGGCTTGCCCCCTCCGGGATTTCTTCGGTCGAAGAGGAAAACAGAGCCTTATCCGCCCAAGCCGAAGCTGCGACCGTCATGAAAAGCACCGTGACGAAGCTTTTCTTCATCGATTTTCTCCAACCATGTCAAAGTCCTGCCATTAATCAGGGTGGCTGGTGTGTTTCGGCATCGGTTCATCGCCGATGGGTTTGAGCATTGGACCCACACCACAGGGAATTCGAAGCTGCCCCTTTCAAACCGAAGGGGATTGTATTCCCAAAGGGGATATTTGGGACTCGTGTGGTAGGCGCCAAATTTTGTCGGTTAACCGGAAACAAGCCTGGACCGGATCGTGGTGTCTCACCTCGACCCGATCCTGGCTGCGTTTTTGAGTTATTGCCATTGTTCATCGTTGCGATCGTGATGCCTGTGATGGCCATGGTGGCCTGGATATCTGCAAACAACCGATACGATTCGGTTACAACCGGGCATATCGCAGACTTGTCCGGAGTTGATGACCAGGGTTGGAGGGCTATTATTGACCACGGAAAAATGAACGGATTCCTCATAGCCCTTGGACTGACAATACGCATCGGCGGCAGGCTTGCCGCAATTCGTCGCCCATTCCCTGCAATAATCCAGAGCATAACCCTCGACTTCCGGATCGTCTATCCTCACGCGCTCTGCAAACGCTGATCCCGTATTCGTTAATAACGATAGGAAAATCGCCGTGGCGATGGCGATATTTCGTGTTTTTTGATAAAAACCAAAAGGCTTTAACATACTATTGCCCTCCTTCAATCAAGTGTGGCCATCGAGTCGGGACGGCCAGTTGCTCGACCCTCTGCTCGCCGCTCCTGTGGCGAAGGGTCGTTGCACCGGGCGTTTCTTCCCAGGGGGTGCGAGTCCTGTCCCGATATAGCGCTTGCACAGGGCGAGGAATGGCGTTGAACCTCCTCCCATGGCTGGGAAAAGCTACGCACTGCAATGGGCCCATTGAGTGTAGTCGAGGACCGACAAAAGACAAGAATCGCGATGACGGGGTTGCACGCGAGGGTTTCCGTGTCTGCCACGGCATCAACACGCTTTCCCTCCCCCTCATATGATTGAAAGGAAACCGCGGCGCCGTGGGAAGAGGGGCATCCGCGCAATGCTTCGGTTTCCACGGTGCGGGCGGGCCCCGCTCGTGATGCTTGTAAAGCTTGCTCAGTCATCGTCCAGGCAGAATTGTGCGTAATCATCGATGGGGGCAGAGTGTTCCTCCATCGTCCAGACCTGGTTGCGTCCGGCCTGTTTGGCGGCGTAGAGGGCCTTGTCCACTCTCAGCAGAAGGGTCTCGATATCATCGCCTGCGATCATACTGCTCACCCCGACACTGAGGGTGAAGCCGAATTCTCGCCCGTCGGTGGAAATGTTCGCCCTCTTTGCAATGGCCCGCCTGATCCTTTCGGCAACGATGCAGGCGCTTTGCATATTGGTTTCCGGTAAGGTAATGGCAAACTCCTCGCCGCCCAGCCGGCCGACGATATCTTGATCGCGTACTTTTCGTTTGAAAACCTGTGCACAGGCTGTGATGACCTGGTCGCCGGTAGGGTGGCCGTAGGTATCGTTGACGGACTTGAAACGATCGATGTCCAGCATGACCAGCGATAGGGGATGATTGTATCGGATCGCACGGTGTATTTCATGTTCGGTCATGGCCATGAAACTTCGACGGTTATTGATTCCGGTCAATGGGTCGGTTCTCGCCATCAATGCCAGTTTTTTTTCATAGTGATAGCGGGTTCGATAGTTGTTATCCATGGCGAACTGGAGAATGATCGTCATGATGACCCCAGGCCATATGAGTACGGCGTAATACTGTGGATTAAAACCCGGTATAATACCAAGATAACCGGCCAGTTGCGGCAATGCCCCGGCCAGAGTGACATAAATCAGATTGGTACGGAAAGAAAAGCCTTGCAGCACGCCCACAGGAACGATCAGCCAATACAAGAATGCGCCATAACCGTAAATCACGCCCGCATTCAAATGGGTTATCACGGCAATGAATAAACATTCGATGACTAGGATCGAACTGATCAACACAATGCAAGTCCATATCCTGTCCAGTTTCAGTGCCACCACTGCCGCTGCCGGCAACATGGCGAATAACATCAGCAGCCGAAGTCCGATCGTGTTTCCGGCGCCGGTCGGATCGATGACATAATCCCAAATCCAAAACGCCGACGAGGTCATTCCGGTCAGCACGATCATGGTGATACAATAATCCCTGTAATCCTCCATTTTTCTGGTGATATATTCCGACCCCGGATTCATCGTCAGTCGAATCTGATCTAGCAAATTCATGGAAGTCCTCGGGCGTGAATCTGACCGGTATGCTTCTTCATCCAATTCCAAGGTCTTGGTAAGTCGGTAAGCAAAATTTAATACAAGTAAAAATGTCTTATTCCCTTCTCGCTCTAAAAACAGCTACTATGAGATGAATGAAATTACCAATTTATCAATCAGTTATGCCGTTTCATGGTGACTTTTCTTTGGAGCAAGAAGGGAATATAGCCTTTATGCTGATTTTGGAAAAGCCGTTAACATATTGGTTTTAGCATGCTTTTATGATTTGGTAGGTTATCGATTATAACTTGTATCAAAGCAGTTATGCGTGGAAAATTTTATATGCCAATCGACCTATCCATGGCAGTCGCGCTCAGGGTTGGCCGCGCGGGATGAATTCGCCGAAGGCCCGGCTGCCATCGCCAGTCGGGATGGTGTTCACTACTTTCAGGGTGGCGGCGTCGACGACGGATACATTGTTGCTGAACCAGTTGGCGACATAAATATGTCTCCCGTCGGGATGGGTGGCGATACCCTCGGGATATTCTCCGACGCGAACGGCGCCGATGGATTTCAGCCCCCGACTGTCGATGACGGAGAGGGTGTTTTCATATTGATTGGTCACGAAGACCCGGTTTTGTGCTTCCGCCAGGGCATAGGGGCGATCGCCGACCGGGATGTTCTTGATCAATTGCATGGAATCCGTGTCCACCACGGAAACGTCGTTGCCCTCGACATTGGCGGAATAAAGGCGCTTGCCGTCTTCGGATAGCAAGATGCCGAAGGGATGTTTGCCGACCTTCACCACCCGCTGCACCGTCCAGAATTTGCCGTCGATTTCCGCGACCGAATCGTCATCCCGGTTGGCGACATAGAGTTTGCCGCCATCCCGACGCATCGTCACCCCGGCGGGTACATTGCCGACGGGAATACGGTAAACCAGTTTTTGCGAGCGTAGATCCACCACGGCGATATTGCGCCCGTACCAATCCGCCGCGAAAGCATATTTGCCTTTGGCTTCCATGGCGACACCCAAAGGCCCCGAGCCGACGGGAACGGTGCCTATCACTTGATGGGATTGGCCATCGATGAGCGTCAGATTCTTGCTGTTGGGATTGGTCACGCAAACCCTGTTGCCGTTCTGACTGACGGCGACGCCGGCAGGGTTGGAGCCGGCGGGCACTCGAATCGTGTCGACGACCGCGCCTTTGGCCGTTGCG
>JAQTSI010000115.1 GCA_028711365.1 Methylococcaceae bacterium | reverse complement strand
TGCGGGTGAAAAAGCGCTGGATGAGCTGGAATTCGCCTAAAGCCATGGCTATCAAACGGCAAGAAACGCGGGCTTGGCGCGCTGCTGACCCTGCGCTGATGAGTGCTTAACGGGATTTTCTGCCGGAAATGGCCAGTTCCACGCTTCGATGTTTGTGGGCGATCTTGTCGAGAATGCCATTGATATATTTATGCCCATGAGCCGAACCGAAGGCTTTGGTCAGATTGACGCACTCGTTCAAAACCACCCGGTAGGGCACATCAAGCTTGAACAGCAATTCATAGGCGCCGATGCGCAGGGCCGCCCGCTCCACCGGGTCGATCTCGGCCAGGCTACGATCGATGAACTCGCCCAGGGCGGCGTCGATGGAATCCAGACGCTTGGGAATCTCGTGCAGCAGTTCATTGAAATATTGGGGATCGGCATTGCCCAATCCATGTTCCTCGATGAACTGCCGCTCGATCTCGCTCAAGTCGCAGCCGGTCACCTGCCACTGGTAGATTGCTTGCAGCGCGCTACGCCGAGCCTGGGTGCGCGCTTTGGACTGGCTCATGGATTTTCCATCCCGCGCAGCAGGTTGACCATTTCCACCGCGGACAGGGCGGCTTCCGCTCCCTTGTTGCCGGCCTTGGTGCCGGCGCGTTCGATGGCCTGTTCGATGGTGTCCACCGTCAACACGCCGAAACTCACCGGGATGTCGTACTTGAGGGAAATGCTGCTGATGCCTTTCACGCATTCCCCCGCCACATAGTCGAAATGCGGGGTGGAACCGCGGATCACCGCACCCACGGCGATGATGGCGTCGTAGCGCCGGGAAGCCGCCGCCTTCTGCACCGCCAGGGGCAGTTCGTAAGCCCCCGGGGTCTTGGCGAGATGGATGTTTTCCCGGGAGGCGCCATGGCGCACCAGAGCATCGATAGCCCCGGCCTCCAGATGGTCGACGATGAAACTGTTGAAACGGGAGGCGACGATGCAAAAGCGTATCCCGGCGGCGGTCAGATCGCCTTCATAGGTTTTGATTTCGGACATTGAGTGGTTTCTCTATCTGGTTTTTATCTACTCAGTCCCCTCCCCCATGAAGGGGGAGGGTTAGGATCAATGTTGTTGAATTAGCGCTTTTGCTCGTCTTTCCGGCAGGGATCGCCGGAACCCAGACGCTCAGACGGTTGCTTGAGTCGCAACCCTTCCTTAGTCGACTGGATACCGTCGATCCCTCCGGTCTGAGGGTTAGGGTGTTCCTGTCGGATTGTGGGTCGCTTAAGCGGACTTGGGGACTCATTCCTCGGGCAAGCGCGATTCATCGCAACAAACATATTCCACCACTTCCAAATCATACCCCGACAACCCCAAATATTTTTTCGGCGCGCCCATCACCCGCATCTTGCGCACCCCCAGATCGGCCAGTATCTGCGCGCCGGCGCCGGTGGTGCGCCAGTCGTCGCCACTTTCGCCGTTGCGTCGAATCTCCACGCCGCAATCTTCCATGCTGTACTGATGGATGCGCTCCACCAGGGATTTGGGGGTTTCCTCCTTGCGGATGAGCACCAACACCCCTCGCCCCTGTTCGGAGATCTTCTTCATCGCCTTGCGCAGGGGTACGCCGGACTCGTCGCGCTTGGCGCCGAACAGATCGCACAACAGATTGCGGCCATGAACGCGCACCAGCACCGGTTCATCGCCGGAGACATCGCCCATGGTCAGGGCCAGGTGCAGCTGGTTGTCGATGCGATCCTGGTAGGCATGGAGGCGGAAATCACCGTATTCGGTAGGGAAATTGCAGGAGCAGATGCGCTCCACCGTCTGTTCGTTCTGGATGCGATAGTGGATCAGGTCGGCGATGGTGCCGATCTTGAGGCCATGCTGGCGGGCGAAGACCTCCAGTTCAGGCCGGCGCGCCATGGAACCGTCATCGTTGAGGATTTCCACGATCACCGCCGCCGGCTCGCCGCCGGCCAGCCGGGCGAAATCGCAACCGGCTTCGGTATGGCCGGCACGGTTGAGCACCCCGCCGGGTTGAGCCATCAGCGGAAACACATGGCCAGGCTGCACCAGGTCTTCCGGCCTGGCGTCGGGGGCGACGGCACACTGGATGGTGCGCGCCCGGTCGGCGGCGGAAATGCCCGTGGTGACCCCGGTCGCCGCTTCGATGGAAACGGTGAAATTGGTGGAATGAGGGGTCTTGTTCTCGTTCACCATCAAAGGCAGGCGCAGTTGCTGGCAACGGTCGCGGGTGAGGGTCAGACAGATCAGGCCACGCCCGTAGCGGGCCATGAAATTGATGTCCTCCGCCCGGGTGTGGGATGCGGCCATCAGCAGATCGCCCTCGTTTTCCCGGTCCTCATCGTCCATGATGACGACCATCTTGCCTAATCGCAGATCTTCGATGATTTCTTCGATGCTGTTCATGTTCGAGGTCATTGGATGAAGCCACTGTTGGCCAGCAGTTCCTCGGTGATGTTGCCGGAGGATCGGGCGGCCTTCTCGCCCAGCATGAGCCGTTCCAGATAGCGGGCCAGAATATCCACCTCCAGATTGACCTTGCGGCCCGGCTGATATTCTTCAATGGTCGTTTCCGCTAACGTATGCGGCACGATGTTCAGATCGAAACGCCGGCCGTCCACGCCGTTCACCGTGAGGCTGACGCCGTCCACGCAATCCGAGCCTTTCTCGGCGATGTATCGGGCGAGATTGGCCGGCACCTCGATGACGAACCGCACCGAGCGGGCATCGGCGTTGCGCTCCACCACCTCGCCCACGCCGTCCACATGGCCGGAGACGATATGCCCCCCGAGCCGGGTGGTGGGCGTCAGCGCCAGTTCCAGATTGATCCTCGATCCGGGTTTGAGTTCGCCCAGGGTGGTGCGGCTCAAGGTTTCGCGGGAAACATCGGCGCAAAAATGCCGCTCGCCCAGTTCGATGGCGGTGAGGCACACGCCGCTGACGGCGATGCTGTCGCCCAAAGCGGCGCCCGCCAGCGGGAGTTTGCCGGTTTCGATGGTCAGGCGGCAGTCGCCGCCCCGAGATTCGATATTGCCGATCTTGCCGATTGCCTGGATGATGCCGGTGAACATGGTTGATATTGTGTGGGTATATGTTAGGAGGGTCTGGCTGAGGGGGGAAGCTCAACAGTCGCCGGAACGAGCTTGCTCCGGTTTGAATCTGAGCCTCAAATCCCTTCCCACCTGGCGCGATTCGATCAAGCTCAGGTCGAAACGGTCGGACATGCGCGAGAGTCCCGGCAGGCGGAACAGTCCCCTGCCCTCATCGCCCAGGATGCAGGGGGCGAGATAAATCATCCATTCATCCACCAGTCCCGTCTGAAGCAATGCGCCGTTGAGGATGGAGCCGGCTTCCACCATGATTTCGTTGAATTCCAGCCGACCCAACAGATCCAGGACGGCGTTCAAGTCCACCCTCCCCTGCCCGTCCGCCGCCAAGTAATGGACTTCGGCCCCCGCCGAGCGCAAGGCTTCGGCCCTGGCTTCATGGTCTTCCAATCCGATGACGAGGGTCCGACCCGGCTGTTGGAGAATTTTAGCAGATGCAGGCAGACGAAAGCGCGAATCCAGCACGATGCGGGCCGGTTGACGCTCTATTTCAAATTCGGGGAGAAGGGAAGGCAAGCGCACGGTCAAGGCCGGATCGTCCGCCAGCACCGTCTCGATGCCGGTGAGGATGGCCGAGCTGCGCGCGCGCAATCGATGTACGTCGCGCCGGGCCTCGGCTCCGCTGATCCATTGGCTTTCCCCCGAGGCCATGGCGGTGCGCCCATCCAGGCTCATGGCCAGCTTGCTGAACAGAAAAGGCCGGCCCGTCCTCATGCGTTTGCAGTAGCCGAGATTCAGCGCTTCCGCCTCGGCCTCGAGCAAACCCACGGCCGTTTCGATACCCGCCTGTTCCAGCATTTTCAGCCCCCTCCCCGCCACCAGCGGATTAGGATCCTGCATGGCGGCGACCACCCGACTCACCCCCGCGGCGATGAGTCCTTCCGCGCAAGGCGGCGTCCTGCCATAATGGCTGCAAGGTTCCAGGCTGACATAGGCCGTCGCCCCCCGCGCCGAATCGCCGGCTACGCGCAAGGCCTCGATTTCGGCGTGCGGCCCGCCGGCCCGTGCATGCCAGCCTTCGCCGACCCGCTGTCCGTCCTTCACCAGCACGCAACCGACCCTGGGATTGGGGTGAGTGGTGTTCAGCCCCCGTTCCGCCAGGCGCAGGGCGCGGGCCATATATTGGGCTTCGGTGCTGGGATTCATCGGTTCGGTGGGTCAGGAGCTTGCATTCATCTGGTAGAAAGCATGCTATGAATCCGCCGACGGCTCGATCTTCTGCACCTCTTCCGCATCGGGCTGTCGCTCCAGATCATCGATCACTTCGCGAAATGCGTTGACATCCTGAAAGCTGCGGTAAACCGAGGCGAAGCGCACATAGGCCACATGATCCAGGGAACCGAGTTCCTGCATGACGTTTTCGCCGATCAACCGCGTGGGAACTTCCCGCTCGCCCCGAGCCAACAGCCGTTTCTTGATGCGGGCGATGGCCGCCTCGATGCGCTCGCTGCCCACGGGGCGCTTTTCCAATGCCCGCAGCATCCCCGCTCGCAGTTTGTCTTCGCGAAAGGGTTCGCGGTTGCCGTTGGATTTGACCACGCGAGGCAAGCTCAACTCCGCCACCTCGTAAGTGGTGAAACGCTCCCTGCACTCGCTGCATTCGCGCCGACGCCGCACCTGATCGCCTTCCTGCGAAAGGCGGGAATCGATCACCCGGGTATCCTGGGCACCACAGAAGGGACAGCGCATCGTTGCTCGAGATCGGGCCCGCTGCGGCTGGAACCTCGGCGGGCCGCTGGTTTATTGTGGATAAACCGGGAACTTGCGGCAAATCTCGGTCACTTGGCGTCTGACCTTTTCGATCATCGCGCTATTTTCAGGATCGTCCAGCACATCGCAGATCCAGCCGGTCAAGGTGACGCACTCCTCGACGCCGAAACCGCGGGTGGTGACCGCCGGGGTGCCGATACGGATGCCGCTGGTCACGAAGGGCGACTGGGGATCATTGGGCACGGCATTCTTGTTGACGGTGATGTGGGCCTCACCCAGCTTCGCATCGGCCAGCTTGCCGGTCAGATCCTTGTCGATCAGGTCCACCAGGAACAGATGGTTGTCGGTGCCGCCGGAAACGATCTTGTAGCCGCGGGCGATGAATGCCTCGGCCATGGCCTTGGCGTTGTCCTTGACCTGTTGCTGGTATTGTTTGAATTCCGGCTGCAAGGCTTCCTTCAAGGCCACCGCCTTGGCGGCCACGATATGCATCAAGGGGCCGCCCTGGATGCCGGGAAAGACCAGCGAGTTGAACTTCTTCTCCAATTCCGGATTGGACTTGGCCAGGATCAGGCCGCCGCGTGGGCCGCGCAGGGTCTTGTGGGTGGTGGTGGTGACGGCGTCGGCGTAAGGCATCGGGTTGGGATAGAGTCCGACGGCGACCAGACCGGCCACATGGGCCATGTCCACCAGCAGGAAAGCGCCCACTTCGTCGGTGATGTGGCGGAAGCGCTGCCAGTCGACCACGCGGGAATAGGCGGAGAAACCGGCCACGATCAGTTTCGGCTGATGCTCGCGGGCCAGGGCTTCGACCTGCTCGTAGTCGATCTCGCCAGTCTGCGGATTCAGGCCGTACTGTACGGCGTTATAAATCTTGCCGGAAAAGTTGACTTTGGCGCCGTGAGTCAGGTGGCCGCCATGGGCCAGGCTCATGCCCAGCACGACATCGCCCGGATCCAAAAGCGCCATGTAGACGGCGGCGTTGGCCTGCGAACCGGAATGCGGCTGCACATTGGCGTAATCCGCGCCGAACAGTTTTTTGGCGCGCGCGATGGCCAGTTCTTCGACGGTGTCGACATTTTCACAGCCGCCGTAATAACGCTTGCCCGGATAACCCTCGGCGTACTTGTTGGTGAGCACGCTTCCCTGGGCCTGCAGCACGCGCGGGCTGGCGTAATTTTCGGAAGCAATCAGCTCGATATGATCTTCTTGTCTTTTTTCTTCATTCTGAATCGCGGCCCATAACTCGTCGTCGAAACCGGCGATTTCCATACCCTTGCTAAACATGATCTGACCTTACACCTGAAGATAACGGGGATCGAGCATTGTAACCCAAACATCGCCGAAGATTTCAAACCATTTTACTCCGGGTGTGATTCAAAGTAATACGTCCGCGGAAAGGGCGATGGGGTTGCAAGACCGTCGATGGCAGGGAAGCCATCGACGAGCCTACAGGGATGTATTCACGGCGTGTTTCGCAACCCCCTCGACTTCCCCGCGGGAATCGACGGGCATCAGTTTGAATTACACCTTGTTACTCCGGCATAGTATTCGAATTCGGAATGACTTCATTACTGGTAACGCAGGGCTTCGATGGGGCTCAGATGGGCGGCCTTGCGCGCCGGATAGAAACCGAAAAAAACCCCCACCGCCGCCGCCACGCCGAAAGCCAGCAGGATGGAACTCAAGGTGACCACCACCACCGTGTCGGCAAAGCGGCTGACCGCCCAGGCGCAACCCACGCCCAGGCCGACGCCGATGAGGCTGCCGACCAGCGAGATCATCATCGCCTCCAGCAAAAATTGCAGCAATACGTCGCCCTGCTTCGCCCCGATGGCCATGCGGATGCCGATTTCCCGGGTCCTCTCGGTCACCGAAACCAGCATGATATTCATGATGCCGATACCGCCCACCAACAGGGAAATCGAGGCGATGGCCCCGAGCATGGCGGACATGACCTTGGTCGCGCCGGCGGCGGCTTGCGCCAGGGCCGTGAGGTTGCGCACGGTGAAGTCGTCATCCTGGCCCTCGCGAATGCGGTGGCGTGTGTGCAGCAAATCCGTCAGGCCGCGCTCCGCGGCAGCCATGAATTCCGCCGACTTCGCCTTGACCATGATGAAGCGCACCATGCCGGGAAACTGGTTGCCGAACAGTTGGCGCTGGGCGGTGGTCACCGGCACCAGCAGGGTATCGTCCTGATCCCTGCCGTCCAGGCTCTGGCCCTTGGCCCCCAGTACGCCCAGCACCTGAAAAGGGCTGTTCTTGATGCGCAGGGTCTTGCCCACCGGGTCCTCCTCGCCGAACAGCAAATTCGCGACGGTCTGGCCGATGAGCGCCACCCGCGTCCCGGCGCGCACGTCGCTCTCGGTGAAGGGCTGGCCTTTCACCACCTCCCAGTCGCGCACCACCAACATGGCAGCCGTCGTGCCCGCCACCAGGGTGCCCCAGTTGTTGGCGCCATACACGACTTGCGCCGTGTTGGGCAGGGCGGGAGCGGCGGCGGCGACCTCCGGCATCTCGGCGATGGCCTGCATGTCGCCCAAAGTCAGGGTGGGAACGCTGCCCGAACCCATGCGCACGCCGCCGGCGGTGGAGGAACCGGACAGCACGATGAACAGATTGCTGCCCATGGAAGAGATGGAATCGTTCACCATCATCTGCGCCCCCTGCCCGATGGCCAGCATGAGGATGACCGCACCCACGCCGATGACCATGCCCAGCATGGTCAGGAAAGTGCGCAGGCGGTTGGCGCGCATGGCCTGCCAACCTTCGCCTAACAAAGGGCCTATCATCATGGGCGGACCGGCTCCAGGATCTGCGCAGTGGGGCCATCCTGGGCGATGCGGCCATCGACGATGCGGATCAGCCGCCTGGAATAATCGGCGATGTCGGATTCATGGGTCACCAACACCACGGTGATGCCGTTTTCTGCATTGAGAGCGCCAAAGATGGCCATGATTTCCTCGCTGGTCTGACTGTCCAGGTTGCCGGTAGGCTCGTCGGCCAGGATCAGTTGCGGATTGGAAACCAGGGCGCGGGCAATGGCCACGCGTTGCTGTTGCCCCCCGGAAAGCTGGTTGGGCAGGCGCTCCGCGTAACCGCCCAAACCGACCCGCTCCAGCATCGCCTGCGCCCGCCGGCGCCGCTCGGACTTGACGACATCGGCGTACAGCAAAGGCAGGGCGACATTGTCCTGGATGGAAACCCGCGGCAGGAGATTGAAACCCTGGAAGACGAAACCGATGATGCGGTTGCGAAGTTCCGCCAGCCGATCCGAAGACAAGGCGGCGGTATCCTGTCCGGCCAGATAATAATGCCCCCGCGATGGCGTATCCAGACAGCCCAATACATTCATCAGGGTGGATTTGCCGGAACCGGAATGGCCCATGATGGCGACGAACTCGCCGGCGGCGATGGCGAAGTCGATATCCTTCAACACCGGAAAGAAAGTATCGGCGGCGGTGAGATAATCCTTGCCCAACTCGACGGCGCGGATGAGGCATTCGTCCGCCATCAAAACGCCCTGATCCTGAAACTGCTGGGTGCCTGGGTTTTCTCACCCTTGCGCGGGGAAGTTTCCTCCAGGATCACGGCTTCTCCCTCGTGCAGGGTCTCGCCGGTCAGTTCGGCGAATTTGCCGTCGGCGACTCCCAATTGCACCGCCGTCGCCGTGGCCAAGCCGTCGACCAAGCGGTAAACGGTCTTTCCCGGGGCTTTCTCGCGTCGCCCCCCCGCCTCGGGATGGTAACGCAGGGCGGCCAGGGGCAAGCGTAGTGCGTTCTGCCTTTCCTCCACCACGATATTCACGAAAGCGGTCATGCCGGGCAGCAGGATCTCTTCCGGATTGTCCACGTCGATCACCACGTTATAAGTGACCACGTTTTGCTGAATCTGTGAATTGAGGCGAATCTGCCTCACCTTGCCCTGGAAGCTGTGCTCGGGGTAGGCGTCCACACTGAATTTGGCGACTTGCCCGATTTTCACGCCGCCGACATCGGCTTCCGCCACCGTGGTGTCGATCTGCATGACCTTGAGGTTCTGGGCGATGATGAACAGGGTCGGGGCGGAAAAATTGGCGGCCACGGTCTGGCCGACATCCACGCTACGGGAGACGATCACGCCGGAGACCGGCGACTTGATGATGGTATAACCCAGGTTGGTGCGGTCGCGTCGTACCAGGGCTTCGGCGGCGGCCACCTGCGCCCGCCCCGATTCCAGAGCCTGCACGGAGGTATCCAGATCGGCGCGGGCCACGTAGCCCTGCTCGAACAGGGCGCGCTGGCGGCGTTCGTTGGCCTGGGCGAGTTTCAGGCTGGCGCGCACATTGGCGAGGTTCCCTTCGTCCTGGTCCAGTTGGGCGCGGATCAGGGACTGATCCAGTTCGGCCAGCACCTGCCCCTGCTCCACCCGGTGGTTGAAATCGGCATAGAGCTTGGCGATGAGGCCGGAAACCTGAGTACCCACGTTGACCAGCACCACCGGATTCAAGGTCCCATTGGCGGAAATCGATTTGACGATGCTGCCGCGCTCGAGGATCGCGGTGCGGTAGCGGTTCGCTTCCTCCTTGTCCCCGACCCAGGCGCGCCAGCCCCAATAGCCTCCTGCGGCCAGCCCCGCCACCAGCAGCAGCGCCATCGTCGTTTTCACTGTTCGTCTCGCCATGAACTAATCCAACCCCTTGTGGATGGAAGAACTTCCGGGAATTTCCCGCGCCGCATCCAGGCCCAGCCGGCCCATGGCCTGCGCCAGCTTGGCCCTGGCGATGCTCCAGTTGAAGCGGGATTGAATGCGCTGATACCGGGCGCTGGCCAGGCTCGCCTGGGCATTGAGCAGATCGATGATGTTGCCGGCCCCGGCCTGATAACGGCCGAAAGCGACCTTCTCGTTCTGGGACGCGCTGGCGAACAGATCCTCGCTATTGTTCACCGTTTCCTTGGCGGTGTTCAGATCGCTGAGGGAACTCCAGACCGCCAAACCGACGGACTGTTCCAGCAAATCGCGCGCCGCCTCGTCCACGGCGACCTGCTCTTCCGCCGCGCGTATCTGATAGGTATTGGAAAAGCCGGTGAACAAAGGGATGTTGAGCTGCACGCCCACCGACCAGTTGTGGGAATCGCGGAACACATCGGAAACATTGAATCCGGTGCTGCCCACCAAGGAAAGCGTGGGCTGACCGGCGGAGCGGGCGGATTGGACATTGGCCAGATCGGCGCGGATCTGCGCCTCGGCGGCGGCGAGATCGGGCCTGGCCGACCGCGCGTCCTCGATCAGCTTGCGCACGTCTTCCTCCCGGTCCGCGTCCGGCTCCACGAATTTCGGCGGGGCGACCTGGAGCCTGGCATCGGGCATCAAGCCCATGGTATTGGCCAGGGTGCCCAAGGCATTGCGGGCCAGCCCCTCGGCTTGCCTGAGACTGAGCTTGGCCTGGGAATGGGCCGTCTGGGCCTGCAGGCTGTCGGCCAACGCCGCCGCGCCCACCTGGTAACGAAAACGGGCCGCCTCCAGGGCCTTGGCCGTGGAAACCTCGGTTTCCCTGGCGGCCTCGACCGAGGATTGCGCGGCAAAGAGCTGATAATACGCCTGGATGGCGGCAAACATCGTGCTCTGCAAGCTTGCGCTATGAGTCCAGTTGGCCACGTTCAGCGCCTGCCTGGCGTTTTCCAGTTTCGCCGATCGGCCGCCGAAATCGAACAACAGGTAATTGAAAGCGATGCTGGGGGTGAAGCGGGTTTGAATCGGAGAAACCAGGTTGGTGCCGACGCTGGAAGCCGAATTGAGACTGCGCGTCCCCGAGCCGCTGACGGTCAGCGAAGGCAGATAGGCCGCTTCCGCAGATCCCACCTGCGCCGCCTGCAGACGGGCATTGGCCCAGGCCTTGCGCGTCTGCGGGTTATGGCACAGGGCCTGGTCGATGATTTCCAGCAGACTCCAGGGGGCATCCGGCTTTCTCTGGGCCAGACAGGGATCGGCCTCGCCGGGGTAGGGCTTCGGCTTGGCCGAACTCGTCCCCACACCCCCGATCGTATCGAAAGGATCCTCCAGCCATTGCGCGCCAAAAGCACTGGACTGCACCATGAGGCCACAGAAAAGCAATGGCTTTGCCGCGCGAAAAATCATCGATGGCATGTGTTCGAAACGGGGGTAAGGATTAGCAGCGGACACTCTTTCCAAGCGGGGATGTCGCCCGATTTTTTTAAGGAGACGACCTAAGGCTCTCGCTATAATGTTCGCACTATTTCATCCATGGAGACGCGCCGGTGCGGCATTTTTATTCCTCGATCGTGATCGCCCTGCTGGGCTTGTCGGCGGCGTTCTACTGGGCCGGGCCCAATGGCCTGGTGATGGTTTCCATCCTAGGCATCATGGAAGTAAGCCTATCCTTCGACAACGCCGTGGTCAATGCCACCGTGCTGAAGCACATGAACAAGATCTGGCAACGGCGTTTTCTCACCTGGGGCATGGTGATCGCCGTATTCGGGGTACGCTTCTTGCTGCCGGTGTTGATCGTGTCGGTGGTCACCGGCCAGAGCTTCCAGTCGGTCACCCTCATGGCCCTGCAAAACCCGGAAGAATACGCCCGCCATGTGCAGGCGTCCCATGTACAAATCTCGGCCTTCGGCGGTGTATACCTGTTGCTGGTATTTCTGTCGTTTTTCTTCGAGGAGAACAAGTCCCTGCACTGGCTGGGCTGGATCGAGCGCCGGCTGGCCCGATTGGGCAAGCTGGAATCCATCGAGGTGGCGACGGCCTTAGGCACCCTGTTGCTGGCCCAGTATTTTCTGCCCGGCGGGCAGAAGCTGGCGGCGCTGATCTCGGGGGTGATCGGGGTGATCCTGTATGTGCTGGTGAAGAGCCTATCGGAATTGTTCGAGGATTCCGGACAGACGGAAAAAACGGCCCATCATGCCGGCTTCCTGTCTTTCCTTTACCTGGAGATGCTGGATCTGTCCTTCTCCCTGGACGGGGTGATCGGAGCTTTCGCCATCACCCGCGACGTGGTGATCATTCTGTTGGGCCTAACCATCGGCGCCATGTTCGTGCGCAGCCTGACCCTGTTTCTGGTGCGGCAAAAGATGTTGGAGGAATACCTTTACCTGGAGCATGGCGCCCATTACGCCATCGGCGCCTTGGCGATGCTGATGCTGGCGGACATGAGCCTGCATGTGCCGGAATGGATCACCGGATTGACCGGTATGGCGTTCATCCTGCTGTCATTGTGGTCTTCGATCCGGGAGAAGCGGCGTATGGCGAAATCGCCGTCATGATCATGAAAATTTTTGCTTGAATCCCGTCGCGGCTTGCCGCATAATGCGCACTCTTTACGGGATCGGAGCCTGGCTCGCGATCCCGGCGACCCGTTTCAATGGTGAGTCGAGTTGGTCCCCTCGCAATGATAGGCTGCGAACCCCGCCAGGCCCGGAAGGGAGCAACGGTAGTACCCGATTCGTGTGCCGGGGTGTGGCTTTCCCGACTCGCCACCCTTATCTCCCCCTTGTTTTCATCTCCAGTGAACGCTGCCCATGGCCTATCAGGCGCTTGCCCGCAAATGGCGGCCGCGTAACTTCAGCGAAGTCGTAGGCCAGGAACACGTCGTCAAGGCGTTGACCCACGCGCTGGAATTCGACCGCATGCACCACGCCTACCTGTTCACCGGCACCCGCGGCGTCGGCAAGACTACCCTGGCCCGTATCCTCGCCAAGGCGATGAACTGCGAGGCCCGATCGGGTTTCAATCCCTGCGGACAATGTCTGATCTGCCGGGAAGTGGACGAAGGCCGCTTCGTCGATCTGATCGAGGTGGACGCCGCTTCGCGCACCAAGGTCGAGGATACCCGCGACCTGCTGGAAAACGTCCAGTACGCTCCCAGCCAGGGCCGGTATAAGGTCTACCTCATCGACGAGGTGCACATGCTCTCCGGACACAGCTTCAACGCCCTGCTGAAGACCCTGGAAGAGCCGCCGCCCCATGTCAAATTCCTGCTGGCCACCACCGATCCGCAGAAAATCCCCGCCACCGTCCTCTCCCGCTGCCTGCAATTCAACCTGAAACGGCTGACGCCGGAGCAGATCCGCACCCAGATGGAGGCGATCCTCAAACAGGAAGGCATCGAATTCGAGCAGAACGCGGTGCGCTCCCTCGCCCGCGCCGCCGACGGCTCGATGCGCGACGGCCTGAGTCTGCTGGATCAAGCCATCGTCCACGGCGGCGGGCGATTGGAAGACGGTCCGGTCAGCGCCATGCTGGGCACGGTGTCGCGCAAACCGGTATTCGAACTGCTGGATTCGCTGGCGGAGGGCGAGGCCGAAAGCTTGCTGCAAACCGTCGCCGAACTGGCCGAACACGCGCCCAATTACGCCGACGTGCTGCAACAGATGCTCATCGTCCTCCACCATGCCGCCCTGGGGCAATGGGTGCCGGACGCGGTGCGCCACGACGACGATGCGGAGCGGATCCTGGCGTTGAGCAAAAGCCTTAGCCCCGAGGATTTGCAACTGTTCTACCAGATCGGCCTGCTGGGCCAACGCGATCTGCCCATGGCCCCGGAACCGCGCGGCGGTTTCGAGATGATCCTGTTGCGGATGCTGGCTTTCCGGCCGACCGGCTTCGAGGCCGCCGAACCTCCGCCCGCGGCGCGTAAAACGGAACCGAGCAAGCCGCCACTCGCCCCGGAACTCCACCGGCCCGTAGTCCAGGAGCGGGAAAGTCGGCTGGCCTCGGCGAAGGAAATGCTGGGCACGGCCAGCCGGAAAGCCGAGAGCCCGCGCCCCTCCCCCAATACTGTTGAATTAAGAAACCTCCCCCTTGCAGGGGGAGGGCAGGGTGGGGGTAGAACGCCAGAACCTTGCGCAGAGTCTCGGCGTTTAGTGGCCGTTTCAAGCGCTTTACCCCCATCCCAACCTTCCCCCTGCAAGGGGGAAGGG
>JAQTSI010000114.1 GCA_028711365.1 Methylococcaceae bacterium | reverse complement strand
CATCCAGCCGACCACCAGGTCATAGGGCCGCTGCGGTTCGGGCGCGGATTCCAGGCTTCCCGAGTACACCTTGAAACCCGCATCCCGTGCGCATTGCGCCGCCTGGGGCGAGAATTCTATGCCTTCGACCTCCCAGCCCTGCCTGGCCATCTGGTGCAGAAAGGCGCCGGAAGCGCAGCCGATTTCCAGCATTCGGCCGGGCGGGAGGGGCGGCAGGGATTGGGTATGAAGCCGAAGCAGATTCTTGGCGAATTCCTTGACGGTGCCCATCCAGGCTTTGAAACCGTCGGGCGAAATGCGCGTGCTCGCATAAGGCCCGTAATCGTCCGGGTAATAGTAGCCGATGGTTTCCGGGGTGGGGCGGGGATCGGTCCGCATCAATCCGCAATGCTTGCAGCGGACGATGGAATAGGAACCGGGCAGGCCATGCAGCCGGTCCCTGCCGGTCAAGACCCATTGGTCTTCGGGATCGCAACCCAGGGGGCAGGGTTTGCTTTCCAGTTGGACGGAATTTGGCATGTCGGATGACACGATCGTTGAACTTCCTTAAGGTGGGTTGGGGATGGTTGGGCGGAAAGGAACCGACTCAGACGCTTTGGGTTTTCAGCCTGGCGGCGGACAAACGGATGCGGTCCAGCCCGGCCAACGCTGCGCCCAAGGGGAAGGCGAGGCAGAATAACAGTCGGGAACGGGTCTCTCCAAAGCTGGCACGCAGGGAAACCTTGCCATGGAAGGAGAAGCGGATGAAGTTCGCCATGAGTTTCAGCTTGTGCTTGAGGCCGCAGGCCAAAGGCACCGCTTCGCCGTAATAAAGCCTCGCTCCGAGCGGATTGCGGTAACGCAACGCCACGGGGTTCGCGCTGAGCCCTCCCGGTTGGTATTCGTGGACGAGCATGGGTTCGTTGACGCAATGGAACCTGGCGTCGATCCGGTTGAAGAGGACCCCTTCCGGCATGAACTTCTCGCCCGCGATTTCCGGGTAAGCCGTCATGCGCAGTCGCTCGGTGAGCAGGAAATAGCACTTATCCCCTTTCATGTCGTATCGATACCAGTATTCGTGGTAACTCATGTCCATTTCGTCGCGGGGAAATATTTTCGGCGAAATGCTTCCATCGGGGAATAGGCAGATTCCCATGACTCCCGCCAGGGATCTTTTCCGTTCGAGCGGCAAGGCATTCCAGATAGCGTGAAACCTTTCCAGGGCATGAGGCAGGAGCTGATCGTCGGAGTCCACAATCAGGAAGAATTCCCCTTCGGCCTGTTCCAGCCCACGGTTGATGGCGACATGCTTGCCCCGGTTTTCCTGAAAGAAATAGAGAATGGGGAAAGATGCGGATTCTTGCCATTTCTGCACCAAGCCGCGAGTCTCGTCGATGGAACCGTCATCGACGATGATCCATTGAAAGTCGGTGAAGGTTTGTCGGCTCAGGCTCGAAAATACCCGGCCGAGCAGAGGGGCGCGGTTGTAGGTCGCGGTGAAGACGGTGAAAGTGACGGCAGCCATGCTGAGGGCTCTAGCGGTTTTTCCAATGGTCGAGATTCCTGCCGGTCAAATGCTCGATTTTCTCGATATCCTGGCGGAAGAAATCCAGCAGTTCCTGGCGAAACTCCGGTGCAAGCGGGTCGCGCTCATTCTTGCGGGTATTGAGCCGGTTCAGACGGTCATGAAACCAGTATGTCTTGATCCCCAGCCGTTTTTTGATGGCGCGGGCAATCTTGAATACCCAGGCGGGCGGCCGGTTCAGCAGTCTGGAAAGCAGGCGATTGCGAGTCGTCTTGCTTTCGTTGATTTTCTCGAAACTGCGTCCCTGCTCCGGCGGCAGCCCTAAGAAGTCCATCACCTGTCGATAGGTTTTTTCGGTGTCGGCGGCGAAGTCGTCGAAAAATATCACCATTCGCTGCTCGGGACAGACGGAATCGTAGAATCTCTCCAACTGCTCGCCCAGGGAGCAGACTTCGCCATATTGGAGGAATACGGGGTGCTGGCAGGTTTTCGGGATGTCCCTTCCGCTGCCGCGGCGTTGTTGCAGGTTCCAGGCGGTATGGAAGTCGCTGACCTCCTCGTCCAGGGTCAGCAGTAGCTGCGCGTGCTGGGACCTCGCCATGTCGATGGGGTTGCGGACCATCGCGATAAATTTTGCCCGCGGATTGAACGCCAATATGTCGCGGACCGCTACCCGGGAAAACAAATACCAGACGGAGGCCTCGCCGATGACGGGATATTGCGGACCGGCGCCGTTGAAATAGTAACCCAGGTAGTCTTCCAGCGTGGGTCTTTCGCGGAAGCGCAATTCCAGATCGGTGCTGAAATACTCCGGTTCCTTCGGATCGGACATGAAAATCGATGGGTGGCTGCGGAGGTATTCGCTCAGGGCGGTGGTGCCGCATTTGGGGGCGCCGATGATGAATAGATTCGGTTTGATCATGGGTTTATTGGGTTGCCGTCTTAGTATGTTTGAAACCGCCGAAGAGAGACAAGCCCAGCCGGGTTCGCAGGATCAGCAGGATGGCCAGGTTCACGCCCACATTCGCCGCCGCGTTGCTGATCGCCATGCCCATCGGGCCCCAGTTCTGAATCAGGTAAAAGGCGAGCGGCATTTGCAAGGCCAAGCCGCAGCCTAACACCCAGGTGGCGGTCTGTTGCTGACCGGTCATGGTCAGGACGATGGCCCCCAGGCAGGTGAAAGCGCCCAGGGACTTGCCGGCCAACAGTACCAGCAACAGGGGATAGGCTTCCACGAACGTAGACCCGAACAAGCCGAGGATGATCTTTCCCATTCCCGCCAGCAGGGGGGCCGTGGCCAGAACAAACCACAACAGCCCTGCCGATGTGCTTCCCAGCAGGCGCTGCAGCTCGGTTCGGTGGTGCCAGCGCGCGGCGATCAAAGGCGCCACGACGCTGTTGGCCACCACCAGGGCGAAGTTGACGAAATCGGCGATTCTCAGGGCCACGGCATAGGCGCCCGCTTCCTTGGCGCCCACCAGCGCGCCGACCAGCAGGGTATCGAGTTGGCTGCCCAGCATCTGGATGCCACCGACGAAAAACATCGGAACCGACATGTCGATCCAGGCCGCCTGCTCGCGCCTGGGGGGACAGGATAGTACGTCCGCCGGCAGCTGGTTCCGCAGCCACCGGTTGCCGGCCAGGTAATTCACCATGCTCACCGCCAGACTGATGGCGAGGGCGAAAGTCGCATCGACCGGCTCGGCCAAGGCCCAATGGGCCGACGCCAAAAGCCCCATGAGCAGGATAGGCCGCAGGAGGTTTTCCGGCACTTCCGCCAGAGCCGATCGGGACAAGCCCCTCAATGTGCTCATCCGCAAGTCGGACAAGGCCATGAACGGGATGTGGAGCAAGGCGATGGCAAGCCCGCAAATCTGCAAGCGGTCCCCATGCTCGCCGAAGACCCCTAGCGCCGATGCGCCCGCCAGGACCAGCCCCAGGCTCGCACCCAGGCAGCGGCGGGCTGCAAAAGCCAGGATTCCCCGCATGGCGGCCCAGTCGCCTTGGCCGTTGTAAATGGCGATGTAGCGAATCAGGGTGGGCGCCAGTCCGAGTTTCACCAACCAGGCCATGACCGGGATGAAGGCTAGGACATAGACGAATCGGCCGTAATGTTCCGGGCCCATGGCTCTGGCCATGACGACCTGGGCCAGGAAAGACAGGCCGATTCCCAACACGCGCAAGCCGAATGTGCCCGCCGCCCCGCGGGCCAGTATAGCGATGGGTCTGCGCTGAATGAAGGCCCTGACTCGGGAATCCATGTGATGAGGTTTATGGCAATCGGGCGCGGATTTTGGAGCCGGTCCCCGATTCGAGTTCAGGCCATCGGGCGAGGAAGCTGCTTAGTGCATTCATGTCGCTCAAGGATAACGGTTTTGGCCAGCCTTGTGAACTTGTAGCCTCACTTAAGGGTTCCCGATTTTCAGGCCCCAAGCGGTTTCTCGCGTATAATTCGGCCATTCGCTACAGGTAAAGTTCTCAAGAAAAACATCGCTGTCCACCAAGCCACCCACGATTCAAGACCGAAAACATGGAAAAAACCTACGATCCACAAGCCATCGAGCAACGCCTTTACCAGAACTGGGAAGAACAGGGGTGGTTCGCCCCTGCCGGGCAAGGCGATCCCTATTGCATCATGATCCCGCCTCCCAATGTCACCGGCAGCTTGCACATGGGCCATGGCTTCAACAACACCATCATGGACGCGTTGATTCGCTATCACCGCATGAGCGGTTGCAACACCCTGTGGCAGGTGGGTACCGACCATGCCGGCATCGCCACCCAGATGGTGGTGGAACGCCGGTTGGCGGCGCAAAACATTACCCGCCATGACCTGGGCCGGGAGAAGTTCCTGGAGAAGATCTGGGAATGGAAAGTCGAATCCGGCGGCACCATCACCCGGCAACTACGCCGGCTGGGTTCCTCGGTGGACTGGAGCCGCGAGCGTTTCACCATGGATGAAGGTCTTTCCAGGGCGGTGCAGGAAGCTTTCGTGCGCCTGTACGAAGACGGCCTGATTTACCGAGGCAAACGCCTGGTGAACTGGGATCCGAAGCTGCATACCGCCATCTCCGACCTGGAGGTGGTGAACGAGGAAGAAAAAGGCTCGATGTGGCACTTTCGTTATCCGTTGGTGGATGGTTCGGGGTATCTGGTCGTCGCCACCACTCGCCCGGAAACCATGCTGGGCGATACCGCCGTGGCGGTGCACCCGGAAGACGAGCGCTACCAGCACCTGATCGGCAAGAAGGTGTTGCTGCCTATCGTAGAGCGTGAGATTCCCGTCATCGCCGACGAATATGCCGATCCCGAATTCGGCACCGGCTGCGTGAAGATCACCCCGGCCCACGACTTCAACGACTACGAAATCGGCAAGCGCCACAATCTGCCGCTCATCAACGTGCTGGACCGCAACGCCCACATCCTGCACGAATTCACCGTGCTGAGCTTCGAAGCCTATGTCGAAACC
Source organism: Methylococcaceae bacterium (assembly GCA_028711365.1). Taxonomy (GTDB): domain Bacteria; phylum Pseudomonadota; class Gammaproteobacteria; order Methylococcales; family Methylococcaceae; genus Methylumidiphilus. Next base: position 8,772 of record JAQTSI010000114.1, on the reverse strand, counting down.
CACGGCGAAAAGGCCCCCGAAGCCTATGCCGGCTTGGACCGCTTCGAGGCGCGCAAGCGCATCGTCGCCGAACTGGAAAATCTCGGGTTGCTGGAAAAGGTCGACGCGCACAGCTTGAAGGTTCCCCGTGGTGACCGCTCCGGCGTGGTGGTCGAGCCCTGGCTCACCGACCAGTGGTATGTCAATGCCAAGGCCCTGGCGGGGCCCGCCATCGAGGCGGTGGAGGATGGCCGCATCCGCTTCGTGCCCCAGCAATACGAGAACCTGTATTTCTCCTGGATGCACGACATCCAGGATTGGTGTATCTCCCGCCAGCTTTGGTGGGGCCATCGCATTCCCGCCTGGTATGGCGAGAAGGGCAGGGTGTTCGTCGGGCGCAATTACCGGGAAGCTTTCCTGAAATATCTGGATTTCCTGTTCGATGAGGGCATGATCGGCGAGGTGCAAAGAAAATACTGGCTGATTCGGCCCGACAACGACGAGAGGCTCTGCAATCACGAACTGGTGGAGATGGGCATCGCTCCCTTGCGGCAGGACGATGATGTGCTGGATACCTGGTTTTCCTCGGCCCTTTGGACTTTCTCCACCCTGGGCTGGCCGCAGCAGACACCGGAGTTGAAGGCTTTCCATCCCACCGACGTGCTGGTGACCGGTTTCGACATCATCTTCTTCTGGGTGGCGCGCATGATCATGATGACCCTGCATCTGGTCAAACACCCGGACGGAACCCCCCAGGTGCCGTTCAAGACCGTCTATGTCCATGGCCTGGTGCGCGATTCGGAAGGCCAGAAGATGTCCAAGTCCAAGGGCAACGTCCTGGACCCTCTGGACATCATCGACGGCATCGGTTTGGATGAACTGGTCGCCAAGCGCACCGCCGGCTTGATGCAGCCGCAGATGGCGCAGAAGATCGAGGCGCGCACCCGCAAGGAGTTTCCGGACGGCATCGCCGCCTATGGCTGCGACGCCCTGCGCTTCACCTTCGCCTCGCTAGCCTCCACCGGCCGCGACATCAAGTTCGACATGGGCCGGGTCGAGGGTTACCGCAATTTCTGCAACAAGCTGTGGAATGCCGCCCGTTACGTGCTGATGAACACCGAAGGACAAGACACCGGCCTCAACGAACTGCCGCGCATTTACAGTCTGCCGGACCGCTGGATTCAAAGCCGTCTTCACGCCACCATCCAGACGGTGCGGGAGTCCATCGAAGGCTATCGCTTCGACCTGGCGGCCCAGGCGATCTATGAATTCATCTGGAACGAATACTGCGACTGGTACGTCGAGGCCGCCAAGGCGAGCCTGCAAAGCGAAGACGAGGCCCTACAGCGCGGAACCCGACAGACCCTGGTGGAGGTACTGGAAAGCGTGTTGCGGCTGGCTCATCCTTTGATGCCCTTCATCACCGAGGAAATCTGGCGCCTCATCGCCCCCTTGGCGGGCAAGAGCGGGCCGACCATCATGCTTCAACCTTACCCGCAAGCCGGTGGCATCGATCAGGCCGCCGTCACCGAAATGGAATGGGTGATGAGTTTCCTGCTCGGCGTCCGCCGTATCCGTGGCGAGATGAATATCGCCCCCGGTAAACCTTTGCCGGTGCTGTTGCAAAACGGCCTGGAACAGGACCGGCAATGGCTGGCCAATAGCCGCGAACTCCTGCTCAAGCTGGGCCGGCTGGAAAGCATCGTGTGGCTGGAGGTATCCGACCAGGCCCCGGAATCGGCCATCGCCCTGCTCGGTGAATTGCGCATCCTCATCCCGATGAAAGGGTTGATCGACAAGGATGCCGAGCTGGCCCGGCTGGAGAAGGAGATTCTGCGCATCGAGAAGGATCTGCCGCGGGTGGAAGGCAAGCTCAGCGATCCCTCCTTTACGGCCAAGGCCCCGCCGCAGGTGGTGGAAAAGGAACAGGCCAAGCTGGCGGAGATGCGCTCCGGTCTGCAACAATTGAGGGAGCAGGCAGAACGGATCAGGGCTTTATAAGCTCATCGTCTACCGTTTTTCCGAATCGATCATAAAGGGGCCGACATGACGTCGAGGAATTTCAAAGAGTCTGCATCGACTCTCGAACGGTCGAGAGGGGCTCTCAAAGTCTCGGCGTCGACTCCTGAACTGTCGAGAGGGGCTCTCAAAATCTCGGCGCCGACTCTTGAACCATCGAGAGGGGTTCTCAAAGTCTTGGCGTCGACTCTTGAACTGTCGACAGGGGCCCTCAAAGTCTCGGCGACGACTCTTGAACTGTCGAGAGGGGCTCTCAAAATCTCGGCGTCGACTCTTGAACCATCGAGAGGGGCTCTCAAAGTCTCGGCGTCGACTCTTGAACTGTCGAAAGGGGCTCCCAAAGAATCGGTGCCGACTCTTGAACTGTCGAGAAACCTCTCAAACGATAGGCATCGGAGAGAAATGACCTTGGCATCGACACTAGTATCGACTTGATCGGTGGCAAGCTTTATAAGCGAATACGGGAAAGGAGTGGCGTGCCGATGACTGGAGAAGCGGCGGAACATACGGGGCCTCCGCGCGGGTGGAAATTCCCCGATTTGAGGGATTGCTGGGCCGGAATCGCCGCCGCCGCCGTGGTCATCCCACAGGCTTTGGCCTTCGGCATCGCCCTGTATGTCCAGGTCGGACGGTCACCGGCGGAAGGTGCGCTGGCGGGCTTGTTCGGCGCGGCCGCGCTGTCATTGATGTCCGGCTTCTTTGGCGGAACCCGCGGTCTGATCAGCTCTCCCACCGGGCCCACCCTGGCGCTGCTGACCGGCGCCCTGGCGCATTTCCTGGATGCAGGATTTGGCCAATCCCAGCTCGGCGTGGGGCTGGCGGCCGTCATCATTTGCGCCGGCGGCATGCAAATCCTGATCGCCTTATCGGGCGGCGGCAATCTCATCAAGCTCATTCCGCATCCGGTCATCGCCGGATTCACCACCGGAGCGGCCTTGCTGATGATCAAGTCGCAGCTCAAGCCGGTGCTGGGCGATGGCGCCGATGCGGCCTGGTCTTCCTGGCGATGGTTGCCGCCGGCGACGGCGCTGCTCACCATGGCCGCCATGTATGTCTGCGCCAGGTTTCTTCCCCGCCTGCCGGCCACCGTGGTCGGGCTCTTCGCCGGGGTGACGGGTTTCATGGCGGCGGGCCATTTCGCTCCCGCCGCTTTGCCCAAGGCCTGGCGGGTAGGCGCTTTGCCGGATCTAGCCTACGCCCATTGGAGCTTGAATATCGATGCTTTGGGTCATCTGCCGCCGGCGCCCATCCTGTTCTCGGCCGCGGCCTTGGCCATGCTGGCGTCGCTGAACACCCTGTTGACTTCGGTGGTGGCCGACGAAGCGACCGGCTTGCGTCACGACGGCAAGCGGGAGCTTCTGGCGCAAGGGCTGGGGCAGACGCTGGCCGGATTGGTCGGCGGCATGGGCGGATCGGCCACCACCGGCGCCTCCCTGCTGGCCATCAAGACCGGCGGGCGGCGCTGGGTCGGCGTGGTCGCCGGCGTCTGCTTCATCGGCCTGTTGCTGTTCATGGGGGATCTGGGAAACTGGCTGCCGTTGAGCGTCTTGGCGGGGATCATCCTCTACATCGCTTTATTCATGATAGAGCGGGATATTTTTACCTGGCTCGCCCACCGGCATACCCGTTTCGACGGGCTGATCGCTTTGCTCGTCACCCTGGTGACCGTCGTCTACCAGTTGGTTGTCGCCATCGGTCTGGGCGTGGCCATCGCCATCGTGGCTTTCATTTACGCCAAGATGAAAGAACCCATCATTCACCGCCGCACCACGGTCCAACAGCATCGCTCCATCCGCCACCGCGGCCAGCAGGAACGCGATGTCCTGGATGCGCAGGGCCAGCGCATCGTGTTGTACGAATTGAGGGGGAGTTTATTCTTCGCCAAGGTCGATCAGTTGTTCGAGCAACTATTGCCCGATCTGCAGCAAGCCCACTGGATCATCCTGGATTTGCAGCGCGTGACCCATGTCGATCTGACCGGCATCAAGCTGTTTCTGCAAATCGGCAAACGTCTCAATGACCACGGTGGGGAGTTGCTGTTCAGCGAAGTGCACAAGAACAGCGGCATGGGGCGCAAGGTGGATAAGACCTTGCAGAAAGTCAGCCCGCATCTCGGGCCTTTGAACATCAAGACCTTTGTCGATGCGGATGAAGCCCTGGAATATGCCGAAAACAGCTTGCTCAAGGAATTGAAGCTGACGCCCACCCATTGCGGGGAACGCATCGAGTTGCAGGATGCCGATCTGTGCGCCGATTTCACCCCCGAACAGGTGGCTGCGTTGCGGGGAAAATTTCGTTCGCGCAAAGCCGTGGCGGGCCAACACCTGTTCAATATGGGAGATTGGGGGGACGAGCTTTATTTGGTCGTGCAAGGCGAGGTGGAAATCAAGCTGCAAACGACCGAACATCATTATTTACGCCTGGCCATCTACGGGCCGGGGTCGTTGCTCGGCGAAATCGCTTTCATCGCGCCCGGTCCGCGCACGGCCACTGGCAGCGCCACCTGTCCTACGGAGTTATTGGTGCTGGATCGCAGCAGTTTCGACCAACTCGCCAGCCAGAACCCCGATGTTGCCATCGCCCTATTGCTCGCCCTGGCCCAGTCCATGGGCAACAGCTTGCGCTGGAGCGTCGCCGAAATTCACCATCTGGCGCAATGGTAGCCCTGGCGGGTTTCATCCCGCGCGACCTTGCGCATTGCAGGAAGATTAGCCCATGAGCCGTTGGCGGCCTCCCACCCCCCCCAAATCGCCCTATATCACCCCCGCAGGCTTCGCCGCGTTGCAGGCCGAATTGCAAAGCTTGTGGACCAGGCGGGCCGAGGTGACAGCGGCCTTGTCCGCGGCCGCCGCGGAGGGGGATCGTTCGGAAAACGCCGAATATATCTATCGCAAGAAAGAATTGCGGGAGATCGACCGGCGCATCCGCTATCTGCAAAAGCGTATCCCCGATTTGAAGGTGGTGACGGTCGCCGACCAGACACGGATCTATTTCGGCGCCTGGGTCAGGCTGGAAGATGAAGAGGGCAGGGAGGTGTGCTATCGCATCGTCGGCCCGGACGAATTCGACCCGGCCAAGGCTTGGATCAGCATGGATTCGCCCATGGCCCGTGCCTTGATGAAGAAAACCGTGGACGATGAGGTGAGGGTCGAAACCCCCAGCGGCCCCATGATCTATTACGTGCTCGAAATTGCTTATGCCCCCCCGCAGGGCTGAGGGAAGATCCTTCCGCCGTCTTTCGCCAGCCTAAGGTTTCAAGTCCGCGATCCCTTCAACCGCTTCGGGCGGCTCACATTCCCCATTCACGACCTGTCAATCGTCGAAGTCCGCGGCAGCGTGGTCTGGTTTTCATGTAACCGTTCAGTCCCCTCCCCCATGAAGGGGGAGGGTTAGGGTGGGGGTAGAACGCCCTTTCCTGTCAGGCGTTGATGAGTAAACGGCTAGTTTCTACCCCCATCCCAACCTTCCCCCTGCAAGGGGGAAGGGGTGTGAATGAATACGTTTTCATTGCATCGCTCATGGGAAATTGGGAATAATCACGTCTGAACTATGAAATAGTACCGTGATAAGGCTTTGGTATTTTGGTTTCATATACACGCCGAGTTTGATACCTCCTCATGAAAAAGCTGAGAAGGGTATTTAACCGGGTAAGATAAGTGCCACGCCCTGTGACACATAATCGTGTAATGACCATCAGGAGAAATCCCATGACTACTGAAAAAAAGCAAGCAGACCAGCAGTTCGACAACGTCAAGAAGATCAGCCTGGTCGATATCGAGGAGCTTAGAAAAACACTGGGCGCAGAATCCGAAATTTTGGATTCAACCATCGAAATGCGTCCATCCTGTAACGGAGGGCGGGGCACCACATGTATGTGCCCGGAAGGCTGGTTAAGTTAGTTAGGTATGGTGCCGGGCGGCTTCCGCCCGGCATTTTCGCCATTGCCGCCTCATTATTCTTGAGTACCGTCATGAACGTATTTCGGGAAAACGATAACCTGGTTTTATATTTGGATGCTGTGAATGCGTTCATCGAAAGCACGATTCGCCAGGCCGGTTTACTGAAAGAGCAAGTGGAGCTGCTGTGTCCGAAGCCCCGACAAAAACAGTCCGCGACAAGGAAAATTCTCGCCCATCCTCTCGCACCGTTCTATTTCGTCGTACGAGCCCACGGAGTTCCGGTGACCGGCGATGCCGAGGCGATCGGGGCAGGCTTTTTGATGTTCCATCACGCTCTCGCCTTGATCGATGATGTCCAGGATGACGAGCTCACGGGGCCGTACGCGGCGTTAGGGGGCGGGGTCGCCATCAACTGCGGCCTGACATTGTTTTTCCTGGCCTTGGACATACTCTGGGCCGCCGAGCGGGAAGGGCGGGCGAATCTGGGATGGGATCTGCACAGCGCGTTGCATCTTCATGCCATTCGCCTCTCCCGTGGCCAGCATCGCGATCTCACCGGCCGCGGAAGCTTCAGGTCACCAGCCGAAGCCATTGAAATTGCAACGGAGAAGTCGGCTATCAGTACTTTGTTGATGGAATATGCGGCCGCTTGTGCTGCCCCGTCCGGTCTCCGTACCGCCCGGGAACCCTACCGCGTCATCGGCAATGCCCTGACGAAAATTAAGCAAATCACCGATGACGTCGCGGATCTTTTCGGCAAATCTCACAGCCAGGATCTGCGCACCGGTACCCAAAGCGTTCCCTTGACCCTCCTTCTCCACACCGTTCCCGAGGATGCCCGCGCCCAATGGGCGGCACGCCTGTGTGAGACCGACCAGCGGGAACTGTGCCGTCTGCTTTACGAAATGGATGTGATGCAGGAACTTGCCGCCATCACCGAGGCTGCCCGAATCCGGATCCATCAGACCTTCGCCGAGCTGCCCTGCGAAGGGCCCTATCTGGCCATGTTCCTGGCCTGGTTGGACGACCTGACCTGTATTTTTTACCAACCTGACGTCCTTAATGTTTCGAACGATATGGATGAGGTGGATACCTCAAGCCTGCATCCAGAGGATGCCATTTTGTTCGAGCAACTTAGAGCCGCTCAACATGCGGCCCAACAAAAAAGAAGGAGTGCCTTGTCATGAGTTTGCCACTACGCCTACGCGACGATGTTCGACTCCAGGTTCATTATTGCGATGAAACCCCTTTCGGCAGCGCCATCACCGGTCTGTGCGACAAGGTCATCTATCGAACCTGCGAGCCGATTGTGCAACTCGGCCGCGAGCACGGAACGGATTACCTGCGCGAGCATTCGGCGCAACTACTCGAGCAATGCTTCTCGGCCCAGGCTCTGGGCCAGATGTACACCCGCCCCGGCGTACTGCGCGAGGATTGCCTATATCCTCCTGCCGATGGGGTCCGCCCCATTGCGTTGAGCGTTGCCAGCCCAGACCTGCCCCCGAGGGTTTGCCGCGTTGACGCTAGCTTATGGCATGAACTCGCTCGCTGGATCGAAGCCTGGTCCAGTCCCGGCAGACGCCCGCAATCTCCCAAGGCTCGAGCCCTTTGGGACGATCTCGAGGCGGCCGGGGCGTTCACCACCCAGCCGGTTATTCAGCCCCGCTGCGGCGAAGGCTTGACCTTCGTCGGCCATGCCACCGTTGCGCTGCAAAGCTCCGGAACCCGCATCCTGTTTGATCCTTTCCTGCTTCCGCCGGCTTACGGCTCGCCTTCGGGCTATCGTCCCTGGCTTGCGGCGGAATTGGCACCCCATGCCGTCTTTATCACCCACAGCCATCCCGACCATTACGATGTCGGAACGCTGCTGCGCTTGGGGGCGGAAACGCCGATCTATGTGCCGTACGTCGAGCGGGAGTCCCTGCTAGCGGTCGATATGTGCGCCCGACTGCGTGAATTGGGATTTGGACACGTGACGGCGTTGCACTGGGGGCAGGAAGTCCAGATAGGCCCCCACCGGGTCAAGGCCTGCCCCTTCTACGGAGAACAGCCTTCCGATCGTGAGGTCTTTCATCCCGAGGCCCGCAATGCGGGCAACGTCTATGTGGTTGACAGTCAGGGTCGACGGGTGGCGTTGGTCGCCGACGCCGGCCGTGACCCGACAGGAGACTGTAGGCAACTGGCGGAAAGGGAGTGCGGCGAGGTCGGTCCGGTCGATACCGTTTTGGGCGGATACCGGGCGTGGCGGTTGCACCCCGTGCAATATCTGCCCACCTCGGTGGCGCGCTACCTGCTGTTCGTCCCGCCCGAACAATGGGATCGACGACTGCAGGTCATGAACGACGCGGATGATCTGCTCGAGACGGCGGTACGCTGGGGTGCGCGGCGCGTCATACCCTACGCCAACGGCGGAGCGCCTTGGTATTGGGATCTTGGCTTGGGCCCAGGCCTGAACGCCAGCGACAGCGACTTCGATCCCGACTTGCACGCCATTGCGAAGGCCTGCGAGGCCAGACGAAGGGAAGGGAAAGGCATCCCGCAAGTCGTCGCGCTCCACCCGGGCGAACAACTGCACTTCGGCGAGGGTGGGAAAGAGGCCGTGCGGGTCCGTGTCGAGGACCATATCTGGCCGTTTTTCGATCATACCGCGTTGTTCTCCTTCCCTAGCGTTCGCTGGGACGAAGTACAGACACAGGACGCATGAATATGACTGGAAATACAGATCAGCAGCCACTCGATTGCCGTCCAAGTAGCGCCGACACAACCTTGGCTGTCGAACGTAAGGTAATTTTAATGCGTTTGCTGGCCAATGCCGAAGCCACACGGCTCGGGATCGAACCCAGTGACGTAGAGGTCAACGCCATGGCGCGATGCT
>JAQTSI010000113.1 GCA_028711365.1 Methylococcaceae bacterium | reverse complement strand
CCCACCCCACCCTCTCACTATCGATTCCGCTGCTCGCCTCCTGCCTGCTCACCTCCTGTAACACCTATCAGGACCGGCAGGAGGCGGCTACCGTCGCTTTGCCGAGCAGTCAAGCCACAGTGGTGGAAACCGAGGGCGTCAAATTCGCCGCGCTCGCTTATGTCGACCCGCAGGCCGGAACGGTTTTCGGCTTCGACATCCGCGCAACGGGGCTACTGCCGGTGCGCATCAGCATCGACAATCGCAGCCGCGGCGGGATAAAAATCATCCCCAGGCAAACTTTCCTCATCGACCAGGAAAACCAGGCCTGGCCCATGCTGACCTCCGATCAGGCCTTCAAACGTCTGAACCGCGCCACCGACTTCCACGCCAATAGTCCATCGGCGATCAGCCCAGCCCTGGATTCTCTTACCGGTTTCGCGCTGAACCTGATAACCGCTCCGGGCTTTTCCGACAACACCCAGGCCAAGCCGGAAAGAAGACTAGGCCAGGACCTGGCGGAAAAAATCCTGCGCAATCCGAAAATCCAGTCCGGAGAAACGGCCTCGGGCGCTTTGTTCTTCCCCGGCCTCAACGAAGCCAAAAGCGCGCGCAGCCTGAGGTTGAGCTACGAAATGGAAGGACAGTTGCAACGACTGACTCTGCCGCTGAAAACGCCATCCTCCACCGCCTCCATTCCATGACCTGCGGGGCAGCCTCCCTGCAATCCCACTTTTCTAGTACGGGAATATTCACCACCCGAAAAGCCATCGCCGACTGATAGAATGCCTAACACATTCCGCGTTCATTTTCGACCCCACTGACTGCCCCGTCATGCAACTCGACGTTCGCACTTCCATGTTCCTGATCTCGGTCGGATCGCTGACCATAAGCACCACGCTGATCGCCTTATCGAATCGCTATGCCGGGCATATCGGCCGCTCACTGACCTCCTGGGGAAATGGCCTCGCCCTGCTCGGCGTGGGCTTCATCCTCTATGCCCTGCGTGGCCATATTCCCGATTTTTTTTCCGTTACCCTCGCCAACGGCTTTTTCGTATGGGGTTTATTTTCCCGTTATTTTGCCATCAAAATCATCAAGAAACATGATTTCGACCTGGGGATTCCCATCGCCATCACCGCGACCCTGTTGACTTTCAATTTCGTTTTCCTCTACCTCTACAATGACTTCGTATTACGCAGCAATGTCAATGTATTAATCTACGGAGCCATCGTCATATTTACCGCCCTGCATTTATTTTTCGGCGTGGACAAGGAGAAACGAGTCACTTACTGGACCGCCGGGATCATCATGCTATTGACCGGGGTCATCCTATTATTCCGGTCGGTATTGGGCTGGATGGCCAACCCGGCGATCACCGACCTGTTCGAGCGCAATCAAATTCAAAGCATCGCCCTGTTGGGGACTTTTCTCGGAACCATCGTTTTATCCGTCGTTTTTTCATTCATCGCCATCGATGAATACAATTCCGATCTGTTCAATCTTGCCACCCGTGACCCTCTGACCGGCATATTCAATCGGCGCATGTTTCATGAACTCGCCCAGAATGAGATTAGCCGCCTCAAACGGGGGAAAAAAGCCTTGTCCCTGATTCTATTCGACATGGATCACTTCAAAACCATCAATGACCGTTATGGACATGCAGCGGGCGATTCGGTATTGAAGGAAACGGCCAGGGTCGTCTCCTCCGTCATCAGGGCCGAAGACGTATTTGCCCGTTATGGCGGGGAGGAATTCTGTTTATTGCTCCCCGCGCTTTCAAACGCCGACGCCCTCGCCGTGGCCGAAAAACTGCGCAGGCGAATTTCCCAGATCAGCCTGCAACTCGATGGCGGAATCATCATGGTCACGGCAAGTTTCGGCGTAACGACCATGGAATCCCCCGACTCGAATCTCGAGACCCTGAGCCGGGAAGCGGACAAAGCCATGTATGAAGCCAAGCGCCGCGGGCGCAATCAGGTTTTCATGCTTTGAAACAACGCCAAGGTTCGCGGATTGCCAGCTTTTCGAAACTCCGCTTTCGAAACGGCGATGAAAGCCCCCGCCAAATCAGTTAGACTGCTGCAGGGTGAAAACCCGCCATCTCCATCGCTTTAGCTTCGGCAGATCTTCATAACTTAAAATAATCAAAGGCTTGTCAGCCTATTTTGGAAGAGGTTAGCGCCATGCTGAAAAATCACGGTTTCGATCGCCGCCGCTTTCTGCAAATTGCAGGCATCGGCGCTTTGACTGCGGTAGCCAGCCCGAGATGGCTGCTCGCCGCGGGCAACGGACGCTATGCCAGGGAGGCTTCAGCCGATTTCCATCCGGATGTGGAAATCGAAATCACCGCCACGGTCACCACCGCCCCGATCCTTCCGGGCAAACCGACGAAAGTCTGGAAATACGAAGGCAAGTTATTGAAAGGCCTGGACGGAACCGTCGTGCCATTGCCGGGAACCCACTTGGGCGCGACCATCGTTTTGGCCAAGGGACAGAAGGTACGTCTCTATTTCAAGAATGACCTGCCCGAACCCAACATCATCCACTGCCATGGCTTGCATGTACCCCAGGTCATGGACGGCCACCCGATGTACGACGTCCCCGCCGGCAGCGGCTATGTCTATGAATTCCAGGTCGACAATCCCGCCGGTACCTACATGTACCACGCCCACACCCATGAAGCGACCGGGCGGCATGTTTATAACGGCCTGGCCGGGTTGATTCTCGTCACCGACGCGGAGGAAAAAAGTCTGAACCTGCCCAGCGGCGAGTGCGACCAACCCATCGTGTTGCAGGATCGCAGTTTCGACGCCGATAACCAGTTGCGTTATGTGCAGAATATGCGCGACCGCCACATGGGGTTTCTGGGCGATGAAATGATCGTCAACGGCAAACGCCATTTCGTCCTGCCCGTCGCGACCCGTCCCTACCGTTTGCGTCTGCTGAACGGTTCCAATTCCCGCATCTACAAGCTCGCCTGGGACGACGGTACGCCGCTCACCGTCATCGGCACCGACGGCCATCTGCTGGAAAAACCGGTTACCCGTCAATACCTCATGCTGGCGCCTGGCGAACGGGCCGAGCTTTTTGCCGATTTTACCGGCCGCAAGGTCGGCTCCGAACTGGTGATGAAGAGCCTTCCCTTCTCCGGGGCCATGCCCGGCCACGGCATGGGCGGCATGATGGGAATGATGAATCATGGCGGCGGCCAAGGCATGATGGGCATGATGCACGGCGGCATGATGAACCGCGGCGGAGACGGACCCGCGCGGCGGGACTCAAGCGGTGCCATGAATCACGGCGGCGAAGGCGCCGCTTCGCAAGATGAGGCTGGCTCCGGCATGATGGGCCATGGCGCCCGGGCTCAATCGGCACAGGGCGAGGACGGACATGACGGCATGGACATGATGGGCACTTCGGCCCTGCCCTTGGGTTCGGAATATCCCTTGTTCAAGGTCCACATCATGCGCGAGGAAACCGACACCCACCGGCTGCCGGAACGTTTGGTCAAGATCGAGCGCTATCAACGCAGCCAGGCGGAAAATCCCGGTCAGCCCCGCCACATCAGGATTTCCATGGCCCATATGAAATGGCTGCTCAACGGCAGGGAATTCGAGATGAGCGCCGCGACGCCCGAGGAAACCGTCAAAGTAAACACCCTGCAGGTGATCGAATTCGACAACGGTTACTCCGAAAGTTCGGGCATGGGCATGATGTCAGGTCTACCTCATCCTATGCATATCCACGGGCAGCAGTTCCAGATCATCGAGCGGGTGGTCCGGGAGGATAGCCGCAAGGACTACGCCACCGTCAGTCAAGGTTTCGTCGACGACGGCTGGAAAGACGTGGTATTGGTCATGCCCGGCGAAAAAGTCACCCTGCTCAAGCGCTTCGACGACTACAAGGGCCTTTTCCTGTACCACTGCCATAACCTCGAACATGAGGAGATGGGCATGATGCGGAATTTCAACGTGGTCTGAAGGCTCCCCGGACCGAGCGAAACCTGGAATTTCTCGAGAAAACTCCCGAAGAACGCAGAGGATGGGGTAAAGCCGCCGGGTTGAACATGGGGTATTGGAAAGCGGCTGTTGCCCTCTGCGCTCTATCGCCACCGCCGCGCCAGCCGGCTTCGGCAAGATTCTCGAGCATGAGCATATGCTTATGCCATTTTTGCCAGTAGAATGCCCGATCCTTAGATCTTCTGGACAGCACTGTGACCGAAAACTTCTCGCTCCGCTTCCCGCCCGAATGGGCCGAGCAATCCGCCGTACTCATCGCCTGGCCTTATGCCATGGGCGATTTCAAGCCCTGGTTGACCGAGGTCGAAACGACCTATGAATTGATCGCCCATGCCGTCAGCCAACGGCAAAAACTGATCATCGCCTGTCGCGACCGGAACCATCGCCGTCACATCGAAAACAGGCTGTTCGGACGCCGGGCCCAACTCGGCAATATCACCCTGGTGGAAATCGTTTATGACGATGTCTGGGTGCGCGACACCGCCCCGCTCAGCGTGGAGACGCCCCATGGCGCGAAATTGCTGGATTTCCGTTTCAACGGCTGGGGTGGGAAATACCCCCATGACAACGACGCCCTGCTGGCGCGTAGGATCTACAATAGCGGCATATTGGGCACGAGCGTCATGGAATCCGTCGACTTCGTGCTGGAAGGCGGCAGCCTGGAAAGCGATGGAGAAGGCACCCTGCTCACCACCGCGCGCTGCCTGCTCAACCCCAACCGCAATCCCCATCTCGATCAGAGCCAGATCGAAGCCCAACTGAAAGCCGCCTTCGGCCTGAAGCGCATCCTCTGGCTGCACCGTGGCCATGCCGAAGGCGACGACACCGACGCCCATGTCGACACCCTAGCCCGCTTCTGCTCCGTGGACACCCTCGCGTACACCGCCTCGGACTGCAGCCAGGATCCCCTACACGGCGACCTCAAGGCCATGGAAGAGGAACTGAAAAACCTGAAAACCGCCGCCGGACGACCCTACCATCTGGTGCCATTGCCCATCCCCAAGCCGATCGTCAGCGAGGAAGGCGCGCGCCTACCGGCCACCTACGCCAATTTTCTCATCATCAACGAAGCGGTGCTGGTTCCGATCTATGGCGATGAAGCGGACGAAATCGCCCTGAGCCGTTTGGCGGAATGCTTCCCGAACCGGGAGATGGTCGCCATACCCGCGACCCCGCTGATCCGGCAGTTCGGCAGCATCCATTGCATGAGCATGCAATTCCCGAAATCCGTCATCCTAGGTTGAATCCATGAAGAAAACCCTCACCGTCGCCCTGGTCCAGCAAGCCTGCGGTTCAACGCGGCAAGCCAACCTGGCCGCATCCATCGAAGGTATACGCGAAGCCGCGGCCAAGGGAGCCGAATTGGTCCTGTTGCCGGAATTGCACCTCGGGCCTTATTTCTGCCAGGTGGAGGACACCGCCCGTTTCGAGTTGGCCGAACCCATTCCAGGCCCCAGTTGCGAGACACTGAGCCAAGTAGCCAAGGAACTGGGCGTGGTGCTGGTCGCTTCCTTGTTCGAGCGCCGCGCGCCGGGCCTCTTTCACAACACCGCCGTGGTGTTTGAACGGGACGGCAGCCTGGCCGGAAAATACCGCAAGATGCACATCCCCGACGATCCCGGTTACTATGAAAAATTTTACTTCACCCCCGGCGACCTCGGTTTCAAACCCATAGCCACCTCGGTGGGCAGACTGGGCATCCTGGTATGCTGGGATCAATGGTATCCGGAAGCGGCGCGGCTGATGACCCTAGCCGGGGCCGAACTGCTGCTCTACCCCACCGCCATCGGCTGGAATCCGGACGATACGGAAGATGAAAAACAACGCCAACTCGACGCCTGGATCACGATCCAACGCGCTCATGCCGTGGCCAACGGGTTGGCCGTGCTGTCCTGCAATCGCATCGGCCATGAACCGGACCCCAGCGCCAGTAGCAAGGGCATCCAGTTCTGGGGCAATAGCTTCGTGGCAGGACCGCAGGGGGAATTTCTGGCTCACGCCGACGGGCGGGAAAATCGAGTGATGGTCGTGGAAATCGACCGCTCCCGCTCGGAAGACGTGCGCCGCATCTGGCCCTTCCTGCGCGACCGGCGCATCGAGGAATATGGCGGACTGACCCGGCGATTTTTGGACTGAACCTATGGGGAGGGCGTAAGGCCAACGCGGAAGACGCAGCTTGACCTTACTCGCCCTCCTCAGGGCTGCATCCCTGGAGTCCCTCTCCTTTCCGCCGGTGATCCCGGGTCACGAATCGCCCAGATTCTTCACGCCTCTTTCGACCTCTCCCTGTTTTCTCAACTCCCGCTTGAGTATCTTGCCGGTGGCGGTCTTGGGCAACTCCTCGAGGATGAAAATCTTGCGGGGGATCTCGTGGCGGCCCAGATGCTCGCGGCAATAAGCACGGATATCGGCTTCCGATGCCCCATCCGAAGACAACAAGGAAACATAGGCGATGGGGATTTCGCCGTGCAGATCATGGGGTTCCCCCACCACGGCGGCTTCCCGGATGGCAGGAAAACGGTATAAGACTTCCTCGATCACCCGCGGATAGACATTCATGCCATTGACGATGATCAGATCCTTCTTCCGATCGACGATGCTGAAATAGCCATCCTCGTCTTCCGTTCCCAGATCGCCGGTGAGAAACCATCCGTCGCGGAACGCTTCACGGGTATCGTCGGGTCGATTCCAGTAACCTTTCATGACATTGGGCCCGCGCACGGCGATCTCCCCCACCTGTCCCGAGAGCAAAGGCTCCACGCCTACCTCGCCGACGATGCGCATTTCTACACCGGGTATCGGCAAACCCACGGTACCGGGCTTGGTCGGACCACCGTTCGGGTTGACACAGGTCACGGGCGAGCATTCGGTGGGGCCGTCGCCCTCATAAATCGTTTTGCCGAACAGGGCCTCGAAGCGCTGCAGCACCTCCACCGGCAGCGCTGCTCCGCCGGAAACGCAAAAACGCAAAGATTCCAGCAGCGCCACACTCTCCGGTTTGAGCCGGAGCAACAGGGTGAACATGCTGGGTACGCCCAGGAAGATCGTGGCTCGGGTCTCGTGTATGGTGCGCGCTACCAGTTCAGGCTCGAAGCGCACCAAGGGCGCTATCGTGCAGCCGCAAAACAGGGTGGACAGCATGCCGACCGTCGCGGCGAAGGCGTGGAACATGGGCAGGACGACCAGCACCGTATCCTCGCCTGGACGGAATTGCATGGCTTCTTGCACACTGCTCGTATTGGCCAGCAGATTGGCGTGGGTCAGCATCGCGCCCTTGGGTTTGCCGGTGGTACCCGAGGTATAGAGGATGGCGGCAATGTCTTCCGCCGCATCGAATTCGATCTTAGGCGCCGGCGCATCCCCCTTCAGCATGTCCTCCCAGCGTTTTGCGCCCTCGGTCTCTCCTCCCATGCCGATGGAAAACTTCAGGCTGACCACCGAGTTTCGCAGGTGCACCGCCATCTCGGCGAACGCCGCATGGTAAATCAGCGCCTTGGCCCCGGCATCATCGAGGATATAAGCCACTTCCGCGGGGTTGAGCAATAGGTTGATGGGAACCACCGTCGCCCCGGCCTTGAGGATTCCGACATAGGCCACGACGAAGAAAGCGCAGTTCATGCAATAAAGGCCTATCCTATCGCCCTTGACTACCCCCTCCTGTGCCAGGGCGGCGGCCAGACGGTCCGATTGCAGGTCCAGGGTTTGATAATCCATTCCACCATCGGCGGATACCAGCGCCAGACGCCCGGGGTATTGAACAGCGGCGGCTTTGAACGCATGAGCCAGGGATTTCATCGCTTGATTCCTTAGAGGGTTGAAAGGGCCGATGCGGCCCCTGAATGCGCAAACGCCCCGTTCCCGATGTGAAACGGGGCGCAGTCGTTAGTTGATGACGTTGTGGCCGCGGCCGCGCATGCAGTTGATGAAGGCTCGCTTGTACTGGTAGTCCGCATCCACGCCTTGTTGAGTCGCGCCGCCGATGCCACCGGCCGTCGCCCCGATGGCCGCACCGGCCCCGGGATCGCCGACGATGGCGCCCATGGCGGCGCCTCCGGCCGCACCGATGAGGGCGCCGGCGGCGGCGCCTTTCAGCGCCTCTGTTGCCGTGCCGGCAGCCTGCTGCGCCAGCATCCTGCATTGGGCAGTATCCTGCTGAATCATGGCCGGATTGCTGTCGGTATAAGGATCTACGACCGGCTCCCACCCTCCGTAGGTGGCGCAGCCGCCGGCAATCGCCGCGGCGGCCAGGATCGGGAAAACAACCGGAATTTTTTTAGACATGACGCATTCTCGAAACGATGAAAGTGATAAAAACACCTACCGGTCAATACCGGTATTGGACGTAGACTATAGCAAATTCCCCGACTTCGGCGTAACAACATGAGGAGGGCGTGGGTCTTGAAAGACATGCCGTGAAGACCTCCCGGTAGGCGCGGGCTTCCCTGCCATGGTCTTGAAATCTCCGCGCCCTCCCCGCATTGCATCACTTTGAATCGCCCCCGAACTCTCGGCAAACCACCGGCAACCCCTCGCTCAACTCGATTCCCTGAGGCGTAACCCTGGCCGCGTAGGCCAAAGCTTCCACCCCTTCGGCCATGACCTGCCGCAAGGTCTGGCCATAGACGGGATCGATGCGGTCGGCAGGACTCACTTCCCTGGCGTCGGATCGCTGGACGCAATAGAAAATCACCGCCCGATGTCCTTGTCGCACCATCTGCGCCAACTCCCGCAAATGTTTGCTACCCCGAGCACTGACCGCGTCGGGAAACGAAGCGCTCCCCTCTTCCACTAGGGTCACGTTCTTCACCTCCACATAGCAGGAAGGGCCGTTCCCTTCTTCCAGCAGCAGATCGATGCGGCTGTTCTCCAACCCATATCTCACCTCACGGCGAATGCGCCGATAACCGGGCAACTCTTTCACCATGCCCCGCGCGATGCCCTCTTCGACCAGAAGGTTGCTCAAACCGGTGTTGATCCCCACCAGGATACCGGGTTCGGCCTCCACCAGTTCCCAGCTCAGCGGATACTTGCGCTCCGCCTTGCCACTGTCTCTCAGCCACACCCGGCTCCCCCGGCGCACAGCAGCCCCGCATCGAACCGGTATTGGGGGTATGGGCGGTGACGAGCCTGCCATCGGCCAGAAAGCGTTGGTAACGGCGCAGCAGTCTGCCTTCCAGCAAATCGGTTTCGAAATTCATGGCGGGGTTCCTTCGCCCCCCGCATGATCCCTAAAGATTGCCCGCAGGATTTTCATTCGCTTGTGTTATTTATTTTTTTACTGTAGCATGGCCCTTGGTGTATAGAGGTCCGCGCCAAGCCAGTCAGTAGTTTTCGTTCAATAGGGATCATTCCTGCTCCAACTGCCCGCCTTCCCGCAATACCCCGCTCTATTCTCGATCACCTTACGAGGGAGCGATTCGAGATCGATGCGCATATCGCGCGTATTTTACATTTAAGAGAATTTATATGTCACAACAAAATGGAACCGTTAAATGGTTCAACGAAGCCAAGGGTTTTGGTTTTATTCAACGCGAAAACGGCAGCGATTTATTCGTGCATTTTCGTTCCATCAAAGGCCAGGGTTTCAAGAGCCTAGCGGAAGGACAGCGCGTCAGTTTTGACGAAGTCAAAGGTCAGAAAGGGCCGCAAGCCGAAAACGTCGTCATCCTCTGATTTCGCAGGTCAACGGCCAAGAAAAGCAGGCCACAGCCTGCTTTTCTTCCGCTGGTATCTATCAAGTTTTTTACAACTTTTAAGGAGTGGCAACGCATGTTGACGCTGTTCGTTCGTGGGTTACCCCCCACTACCACCGAAGCCAGCTTGAATGAGTTATTCGCCGGTTATGGAAAAGTTTTCGACCTGAAATTGAGCCGTGATTTATTCACCGGCAAGGCGCGTGGCGTAGCTACCGTCAATATGGAAGGGCATGAGGCCCGTTTAGCCATCTCCGGACTGGATGGCCACGATTTTCAGGGCAATACGATTTACGTCGCTTTGGATAAAGGCCCGCGAACGGGCCGCGGGCGCCGTTAAATCCAAGCTAGCCTAACGCACAAAGGGATCCCATGCACAAGGACGTGATTTCAGCCGCTTCGGGCGAAGCGAGGGCAGCCCTCACCGATTGCACGGCGCAATACCCATCCTCCCAACCCGTCCCGGGTGATTCGCTATTCCCTTTCTAACGCCTCATGAACCTGACCGACCTCAAACGCAAGCCCGTTTCCGCGCTTGTCGAAATCGCCGAATCCCTGAAAATCGAAGGCGGCGCCCGCACCCGCAAGCAGGATCTGATCTTCTCCATCCTCAAGAAGCAGGCGAAGAGCGGAGAGGATATCTTTGGTGACGGGGTGCTGGAGATCTTGCCGGATGGTTTCGGTTTTTTGCGTTCGGCCGACTGGTCCTACCTGGCAGGGCCCGATGACATCTATGTCTCGCCCAGTCAGATCAGGCGTTTCGGTCTGCATAGCGGCGACACCCTCACGGGCAAGATCAGCCCGCCGAAAGAAGGCGACCGTTACTTCTCCCTGCTCAAGGTGGAGCAGATCAATTTCGAGCCTCCGGAAAACGCCAAGCACAAGATCCTGTTCTCCAATCTCACCCCGCTGTTTCCGGTCGAACGCTTCGTCCTCGAACTCGGCAATGGCGCCAGCGAAGATCTGACCGGACGCATGATCGATCTGGTGGCGCCCATCGGCAAAGGCCAGCGCGGCCTGATCGTATCGCCGCCGAAAGCCGGCAAGACCATGATCCTGCAGAATCTGGCCCATTGCGTCGCAACAAAATATCCCGAATGCTACCTCATCGTCCTGCTGATCGACGAGCGGCCCGAGGAGGTCACGGAAATGCAGGGCAGTGTGAAGGGCGAGGTGGTTTCCAGCACTTTCGACGAACCCCCGACCCGCCATGTACAGGTGGCGGAAATGGTCATCGAAAAAGCCAAACACCTGGTCGAGCACAAACACGACGTGGTGATCTTGCTCGATTCCATCACCCGCCTGGCGCGTGCCTACAATACCGTGGTGCCTTCATCCGGCAAGATCTTGAGCGGCGGCGTCGACGCCAACGCACTGGAGCGCCCGAAACGTTTCTTCGGCGCCGCCCGCAACATCGAGGAAGGCGGCTCGCTCACCATCATCGCCACGGCGCTGGTCGATACCGGATCGCGCATGGACGAGGTGATCTATGAGGAATTCAAGGGCACCGGCAACATGGAATTGCACCTGGATCGCAAGATCGCCGAAAAGCGCGTCTACCCGGCCATCAACATCAATCGCTCGGGCACCCGCCGGGAAGAATACATGGTCCCCAAGGAAGAACTGCAGATGTCCTGGATCCTGCGCAAGATTCTCCAGCCGATGGATGAAATCGCCGCCAGCGAATTCATCCTGGGCAAGCTCAAGGACACCAAGTCCAATGCCGAATTCTTCAATTTGATGAAGCGCTGAGGCGGCTCAATCCCGCGCCCAATCCTCCACCAGGCGGCTGGGTTCGCGCGCCGTTTCGCTGATCGGCGGGTGAGGCTTGCCGGCGAGGATGCAATAGATCACCCGCAGGGTATCCAGCACCAGCACCCAGGTGACGGTCAAAAACATCAAGGTCAAACCTGCGTCGAGGTAGTCGTTGAAGATCAATTGCGGAGCCGATGCGGCCTGGGCACTCGGCAGCCCGCCTTGCGCCAGCTTGGTCGAAAGATCGGCGGCATGGGCGAGGAAACCCACCCGCAATTCCGGGCTGAACAGCTTCTCCAGCGCCGCCGTGCTGGTGACGATGATGAGCCAGCTCAAAGGCAAGGCGCTCACCCAGGCCTGGCGGGCCTTGCCGGATTTCACCAGGATGGTGGTCGCCACGCATAAAGCGATGGTTGCCAGCATCTGATTGGCGATGCCGAACAAAGGCCAAAGGCTGTTGATGCCACCCAAAGGATCGATGGTGCCCATATACAGGAAATAGCCCCAGGCCGACACCACCAGGCCCGAAGTCAACAGCACGCCGGGATACCAACTGGTGCGCCCTAGCAGCGGGACGAAATTACCGAGCAGATCCTGCAACATGAAACGGGCGACGCGGGTACCGGCGTCCAGGGTGGTGAGGATGAACAAGGCCTCGAACATGATGGCGAAGTGATACCACAAGGAAAGCAGGCTCTCGCCGAAAGCGCTGGCGAACAGGCTGGCCATGCCCACCGCCAGGGAAGGCGCACCGCCGGTACGGGCGAACAGGCTACCCTCGCCCATGGCCTTAGCCAGATGCTGCATCTGCTCCACCGTCACCGGGAAGCCCCAGGCGCTGATCTTCGCCACCGCATCCACCGCTTCCTTGCCGACGATGCCGGCGGGACTGTTGATGGCGAAATAAATCCCCGGCTCCAGCACCGTCGCCGCCACCATGGCCATGATGGCGACGAAGGATTCCATCATCATCGCCCCATAGCCGATGAAGCGGGCATCGGCCTCGTTGGCCAACAGCTTCGGGGTGGTGCCGGAGGAAATCAGCGAATGGAAGCCGGAAATGGCCCCGCAGGCGATGGTGATGAACACGAAAGGAAACAGCTTGCCGCCGAAGATCGGCCCGCTGCCGTCGGTGAAGCGGGTCAAGGCCGGCATCTTCACCTCCGGGTGCAGAATCAGGATGGCGATCGCAAGAGCGGCGATGGTGCCCAGCTTCATGAAGGTGGAAAGATAATCGCGGGGAGCCAGCAGCAACCACACCGGCAGCACGGCGGCGGCGAAACCATAGCCTATGACCATCAGGGCCAATTGCGGACTATCGTAATCGAACCCGCCGCGCAGGCTCGCCGCGCCGTCGATCCAGCCACCGCCCGCCACCGCCAGCAGGAGCAAACCCACGCCGATGACGGTCGCCTCGATGACCCGGCCGGGACGGATGTTGCGCATGTATAGGCCGATGATCACGGCGATGGGAATGGTCGCCGCCACCGTGGAAGTCGCCCAGGGGCTATGTTTCATGGCGTTGACCACCACCAGGCCGAGCACGGCGATCAGGATGATCATGATCATCATCACCCCCAGCAAGGCCGCCGTGCCACCGATGGGCCCCAGTTCATCCCGCGCCATCTGGCCGAGGGAACGGCCGTCGCGGCGGATGGAGCAGAACAGGATGACGAAATCCTGCACGCAACCGCCCAGCACCGCGCCGATCAATATCCATAAAGTCCCCGGCAGATAACCGAACTGTGCCGCCAGGGTCGGGCCGATCAGGGGGCCGGGCCCGGCGATGGCGGCGAAATGATGACCGAATACCACCCATTTATTGGTGGGCACGAAGTCGCGCCCATCGTTGAAGCGCTCCGCCGGCGTCGCCCGGCTGCCATCCAGAACCAACACCTTGGCGGCGACGAAAGCGCTATAAAAACGGTAACCCAGGGCATAGACGCATACCGCCGCGACCACGAACCAGAAACTGTTGAGGCTCTCGCCGCGGTGCAAGGCGATGCCGCCCACGCCGACCGCGCCGCCGGCAGATACCGCCAGCCAGATGACAAGGTTTTTTATATCAATGGATTGATTTTTTGGATTCATCTCGATCGCTGCCAGGTCAGGGATTTTCCAGGAATTTCCGCAGCCTTAAGGATAAAGCATGTGGCGCCTGAATGGGATGTTCCCTACAACTTGGGTGTAATTCAAAACGATGCAACGTGGAGAGGGCGTGGGGATTGCGAGATCGTTGATGGCAGGGAAGCCATCATCGAGCCTACAGGGAGGTATTCACGGCGTATCTCGCAAGCCCCTCACCCTCCCCGCGGCATT
>JAQTSI010000410.1 GCA_028711365.1 Methylococcaceae bacterium | reverse complement strand
CCCAGATCGTGAATGATCGCGGCAAGATGGATGCCATTGATTTGCTCTTCCGGCAGATCCATTTCCCGGGCGATGGCCGTTGCCAGTTCGCCGACGCGCCGTTGATGGCCGGCGGTATAGGGATCGCGTGCTTCCACGGTACCTGCGATGGTCTGGATGGATTGTTCCAGGCTCTGCCGCAGGATCTTTGCATGCTGCTCATGCTCGGCGCGAGTGCGCAAGGTGAAGATGCCATAGGACAGATCATTGGCCAGTTCCTCCAGCAGCCGGACCTCCTCCTCGTCGAAGGCGTCCAACTCGGATGAATAAATGCTCAATCCGCCGAAAGTTTTGCCGCCGCTGGTGAGGGGAATAGCGATGTTCGAGGCGTAGCCACGTGCCAGTGCGGCATCTCGCCAGAGTTTGCATCGTGGGTCGTCGTTGGCGATGTCGTGACAAACCTGCGTCGTTCCGCTGTGTATGGCCCTGGCGATCGGAAATTGGTCCTGTTCGGTGTCAGCCCAGATGGAGTGCTCCAGCCAGCAATGGCTTTCATTCATACCTGACCACGCCATGGGCGTGATGTTCATTTCCGGGCCGTCCTCGGCATAGCCGACCGCAGCGAGAAGGTATCCACCATTTTTTATGATGACGTTGGTGACTGTCTGCAGCAACTCATCCTCGCTCGCCGCCCGCACCAGTGCCAGATTGCCTGCCGACAGCGTCTTGAGCGCGCGGTTGGCCCGGCGCAGTGCATTTTCGGCATTCTTGCGCTCGGTGATGTCCTTGATCACCCCGTCATAGGACAGCAGCTTCCCGGCGGTATCCTTGAACAGGATAGTCGTGTCGCTCACCCAGCGGGACTCTCCGTCTTTCCGGATGATGCGGTGTTCCATGGATGGAACATCCTTCCCTGCCAGAATCTGGCCCACACGCTGCTCGACCAATTTACGATCTTCCGGCACGACCATCTGTATCCACAGGTGAGGATTGGCGGAAAACTCTTCTGCCTTGTACCCCGTCACCGTCATGCAGGCCGGGCTTTGCCTGGTTTCCACACCACGCCCGTTTTCGATGCGCACCGTATATTGATAATCCGTGAGTCCTTCGGTAATGCGTTTGTAGCGTGCCTCGCTCTCCCGCAGTGCCTTTTCCGCCTGTTTCCGCTCGCTGATGTCGCGGATGTTGCACTGGATCACTTTTCGATTGCCAACCTCGTAGAGGTTACTGACGAACTCCACGTCGATCCGCCGACCGTCTTTCGTTTCCAACGGCAAGTCTTCGTAACGTATGTACTCCTTGGTCTGTAATTCCTGAAATGCTACCTTGCTGGATTCGATGTTTCCAGACAGGCCGATTTCCCACAGCATCTTGCCGGAGCATTCACTGAGACTGTAGGACAGCAGGCCGAGGATGAACGGATTGGCGTCTATGATCTTTCCGGTTTCGGCGTCAAGGATCAGGACGCCGTCCTTGGCAGCCTCGAAAAGCCGACGGTATCGCAGTTCCGACTCGTGCAATAGATCTTCTGCACGCTTGCGCTCTGTGATATCGCGCACTGTAGCCTGTAACGATGTTTGTCCTCCCTGCTCAATGGCAGTGAGCAGCACATCGACAGCAAATGGTATGCCGTCGAGGCCCTGGTGTTCCCACTCGAAAAAATTCGAACCTTTGCGCACGGCGATCGCAATCATTTCCTGCGCCTTTTCGGCTGAGGTGCGTCCGTCCGGCTGCCGCTCAGGCGAAATATCCCACGGTCCGAGTGCTGTGAATTCGGCTATGCTTGTTGCTCCAAACATTTTCAGGGTTGCTTTATTGGCGCTGGTGAACTTCCAGGATGGAGGCGCGAGAGTCATTAAGGCATCGTGTGAGTTTTCGAACAACAGCCGATGCCTTTCTTCACTTTCACGCAGCGCAAGTTCTGCCGTGTGCAGTGCCGCCCGTGCACGCAGGTTGACGATGCCGTAAGCAATATCCCCGGCCAGTTCCGCCAGAAGCGTGGCCTCCTCTTCGTCAAAAGTATTTGCCTCGGACGAAAAAATGCTCAAGCCGCCGAAGGTCTCGCCGCCGCTCGCAAGGGGCAGAGCGATGTTCGAGGCATAGCCGTGGGCCAGCGCGGTGTCTTTCCAGGGCGCAGATCCCGGATCGGTGGCGATGTCGTGGCAAACCTGCATTTGCCCACTGTGGATAGCCCGAACAATCGGTGCTTGAATCTCGTTCGCGTCTGCCATGGTGAGAAGATCATCCGTTGGGAAGTCGTCTTCTGCCGCACCGGCTGAAGCCATAAGCGTGAGACTCTTTTCCTGATCGTTCCCGACATAGATGATTTTTGCCAGGCAGTAGCCGCCATTTTCGACGATATTGTGCACGGCGTCTCGCCGCAACTCCTCCTCGCTCGTCGCGCGCACGAGCGCATGATTGCCCACCGATAGCGTCCGTAGCGCCCGGTTGATGCGGGCCAGATCTGCGGTGCGTTCACGCACCTGTTCGTCGAGGCCCTCATTCAGCAGGTTGAGCTGGGCCTGGATGATCGTCAGTTCCCGGTTCTGATTGAGGGTGTTCTCGTACACCGAGAACAGCAAGTTCAGTATCTGTTGACCGCCGCCGGCTATAGTGTGACGCTTGCCGTTATAGCACATTACTTCCACCCGCCGCTCTTCCGCCCGCCGCCTCTCGATCGGGGCATCCAGCAGGGAACGGATGCGCTCCAGCAGGTTGGATTCGACGAAGGGCTTGACGATGTAGGCGTCGGCGCCGGAATTGATCGCCTCAATGATGTCTTCAGTTTCCGACAGCACCGTACACAAGAACAGCGGGATGTTCCACAGGTCATCGTCAAACTTGATTGCGCGGCACAACTGGTAGCCATTCATCACCGGCATGTTGATATCGCTCAGTACCAGGGCGGGTCGGTGTGTCCGTGCCGCTTGCAGCCCTTCTTCGCCGTCTTGTGCCACGCTCACCGCGTAGCCCGCCCTGGTGAGGGTGCGGCGTAGCAATTCCGTTGCCACCGGGCTGTCCTCGACGATCAGGATCATGGGCAGGTTGGCGGATGTTTCAGCTTGTTGAGTTGTCATATCAACTCCTTCCGTCGGAGCGTTGCGCCCACGCCGTTGTGGTTGTTTGCCAGTGCGGTTAGTGTCGGAGCGATTTGTTCCAGCGGCAGCACGTGCCGGGCTGCTCCCAACGCCACAGCCTCCCTGGGCATGCCGTAAACTACGCAGCTCGCCTCGTCCTGGGCGATGGTAACGCCACCGGCTGCGGCAATGGCCGCCAGGCCCTCGGCGCCGTCGCGGCCCATGCCGGTGAGCAGGACGCCCACCGCGCCGCTACCGAAACAGCGTGCCGCTGCGCGCAGGGTGACGGTTATCGAGGGCCTGTGGTCGTCGCAG
>JAQTSI010000112.1 GCA_028711365.1 Methylococcaceae bacterium | reverse complement strand
TTGACGTTGAATTGACAAACCCTCAGGTGCTTTCGCAAACGACGAAATTGAGTGGCAATTTAAGTCAATGGCGTCTTGCCGCTGCCAGTCTGTCATTGCCGCCAGAACGCTTGGAAGCTTTGGGCGACCCAATCGCCCGGTGATTGCTGCGCTCGGCTTTCTCCTGGCCCTCGTCGCTGCTGGAGGATTCATCGGCGTTCGTGAAACCCTGGACCAGACCATCCGCAAGATAGCGCAAGTGACCGAGGTCGTGGGGGCCCCACCCCTCGCCGCGATCCCTTATCTCAAATTAGAAGAAGATGTCGCGGCAAACAGCAAACGCGTCTACATCGTCTTGGGAGTGCTTGCGACCGGGATCATGCTTGCCCTGCTGATGATGCATTGGTTATGGACGCCGCTGGATGTACTGTGGTTCCGGGGACTTCGCAAATTTGACAATCTGCTGGGATAAATAGCGTCAAGCCACTGCTGTTCTAATCTGTTAAATATCATCATCAAAAGCTTTATGGAAAATACCCAATCAAAGCCTGTTCGCGACCATCGAATCGATAGCCATTATGCCGCTCCAGAGGCGAAAAATGTCTCTATGTTCGAGTCGAACAAATCCCGATCCGTTGAATTAGACCGGCATTTTCTGCGCAAACAGCGCATCATTGCAGGTTATGACTCCTGTCCTTATATCGATGCTTATAAGGTGCTACGCACTCGCGTCTTGCAAAAGATGCGGGAACGCGGCTGGAACACCCTCGCGGTAACCAGCCCCCATGTCAACGCGGGGAAAACCCTAGCCGCCATCAATCTGTCGATCAGCCTGGCTCAGGAAGTCAATCAGACGGTACTTTTGGTCGACGCCAGCCTGCGCAACCCCAGCATACACCGTTACCTTGGACTGGAGCCCCGATATGGTCTCGCAGACCATTTGCTCGATCGAATTGCGGTTGAGGATATCCTTCTACACTCGAATGACATCGGCCAGTTAACGATCCTGCCCGGCAACCGGCCAATGATCGATTCGGCAGAAATGCTGTCATCCCCGCAAATGGCGTCGCTGGTGGAAGCGCTTAAAATGCACAGCGCCGCGCGCTTTGTCGTTTACGACTTGCCCCATCTGCAGACGGCGGACGCTTTGGCGTTTGTTCCCCAGGTCGATGCGGTATTGCTGGTGATCGAGGCCGGGGCTACCACCCAAGACGAGTTGAAGCACGCCTTCGAACATTTGCAGGGAGTCCCGGTTATCGGCACCCTACTCAACAAGTCCGAACAGATTTCAAGGAATTGAGGAAGAACCTGTTTCGATAAGCGGCTAAACCGCGCTCGCGGTCAAACCAGTTCTCGGCGCAGTCTTCCTGCTTCGGCTCGAGGTTTGCGCTTCACGCCGAAAGATGATTTCCCGCCCGCAGACCTTGCATTTTCCCTGCAAAAAAAAGCCCGGCGATGATGCCGGGCTACACGCTACCCTCGTTTAGAAAATAACAGGCGCCGTAGTTTCCAATGACTGAAACTACGGCGCCTTCCTGCTCATTTCCTCAGTGTGGCGTCGTACTTCATTCCATCATCGACAGCGGCCTGACCGTAGATTGGCGGCACCTCGACCTTGACTGAGCCCGTGCAGGTTTGAAAACCGTCATTGGCGGTGAAATTCACGGTATATACCCGCCCGTTACCCGACCCCGCTCCGCTCTTTTGCTTGATCTGCCGCTCTGCTCGCAGCAGTGCGCTATCCATCGGCTGAGGTTTGTTCCGGGTTGATCTGCCTTTCAATATCCTGGCATCGGGTGCAGTGAAGTCCCGGGCCGCTCTGTCCTTGACCGGTTCGTCGGAACTCACACCGGTGATCGAAAGCCGGTATGGATTGGGCCCCGTGATGCCGACTATGTTGACGTGAGCCATGCCTTTGTTGGCCGGCCACAGGCTGGTGCGGCTGGGAATGGCCGTGAAGCAATCGAGCAGGGAAGGATCGTGATCAACCCGCACGGTGGCGGTATCCGTCGCCGATTTCGGGTTGGGCGCGAAATTGTCGGTAACGCTGAGGCTGAACGTCAGTTGGCTCGTTCCGCTTCCGACCCAGGGCGCTGTGAATGTCAAACTCTGCCCGTCGACTTTGCCGAGCAGCACAGGCGTGCCACCGGTCTGCGTCCACAGGTAGCTGGCAATCGGGTCGCCATCAGGATCGCTCACCGAGGCGTTCAGGGTTACCTGGGCCTCTTCCTTGACGGGTTGTGCGCTGATTTTCACCGTGGGCGGATTGTTGTCATCGGTGACTTGGACCGAGACGTTGCTGGCGGAGCTATCCAGTGTTCCGTCATTGACCTTGAGTGAGAATGTCAGGGTTTGACCTGCCGCACTGAACGGAGCGATGAACGTCGGCTTTGGTGCGGTCATGCTCGACAGCGTGACGGCCGGTCCACTGGTCTGGTTCCAGGAATAGGCAATGGGGTTATTGTTCTGAGCAAAACTGCCGCTTCCATCCAATATCTTGATCGAACCGGCGCGGATGGTACTGCCGTTGATGGCAGTCGCATGCGCTTCCGGCGGGGTGCCATTGTTATCGACACTCACCGAGATCGTGGCTGGTGAACTGGTTTTGCCGTTTAAGTCGGTCACCACCAATTGGAAGGTCAACAATGTGCTCGCCTGAGGCTCCTTGGCAATGGCTCTGGCCGGATTCTTCGGATCGGCCGTCAAACTCACCTTGGGCTCGTTGCCGATGATCTTCTGCGTCCAGCTATATTTGGCGATGCCTTGGCTCGCCGGGTTACAGCAATCGGTGCTGTGGGAACCATCCAGGATCACGGTTCCTCCTCCTACGGCGACGACGGTGGCAGAGGCATAAGGAAGGCCGAGCGGATTACGGCGAACCGTGACATGCACGGTTGAGCCATCGCTGGTCCTTGGGTTACTGGGGTCGGAGTCCGTCACCACCAAGGTGAAAGTCAAAACGGTGTCAGCATTCACCAAGGGCGCGGCGAATTGCGGCTTGGCCGCCTTACCGTCGGAGAGAGCAACGCTAGGCCCATCGGTCTGGGTCCATTGATAGCTGAGTGGCGCGCCTTCGGGATCGTAGGACTTGCTGCCATCGAGCATGGCCAGAGAACCGTCGGCAACGCTGAATTGGTCGGGACCTGCGTCGGCGATGGGCGGCAGATTGGAGGATTGCACGGTCACGCTAAAGGTGCGGGCCGCGATGGCGGTGCCGTCGCTGACCTGAACCGTAAAGCTGTCGGTTCCTGTGTAACCAGCGGCAGGGGTATAGGTGATCGTACCGGCGGGAGCGATGTCGATGGAACCGGAACTGGCCGTGGCTCCCGTAAAACTCAGCGTGCCGTGGGAAGGAAGTCCGCTGGTGCTCCAGGTTTCGATCTGTCCGGCGTCGGTGTCGTTGACATGCAGATTCGGCCTCAGGTCCACCGCCGCGCTATTCTTCGATAATGCCAGCGTGGTGGTGCCGCCGGTGAAACTCGGCGTCATATTGCCACCGACCACGTTCACGCTAAAGACACGGATCGCGGCTGCAGCGCCGTCGCTGACTTGCACCGCAAAGCTGTCGGCTCCGGTGTAACCAACGGCAGGGGTATAGGTGACGATACCGCCGGGTATGACGTCGGTGGAGCCGGAATTAGCCGTGGCTCCGATAATACTCAGCGTGCCGTGAGAAGGCTGCCCGCTAGTGCTCCAGGTTTCGGTCTGGCCGATGTCGGTGTCGCTGACATGCAGGTTCGGGGTCAAATCCACCGCCGCGCTGTTCTTCGATAGCGCCAGCGTGGTGGTGCCTCCATTGAAACTCGGCGTCACATTGCCGCTGACCACATTCACGCTGAAGACACGGATCGCGGTGGCGGTGCCGTCGCTGACTTGCACCGCAAAGCTATCTGTTCCGGTGTAACCAGAAGCGGAGGTATAGGTGATGGTACCGCCGGGTACGATGTCGGTGGAGCCGGAATTGGCCATAGCCCCGGTAAAACTCAGCGTGCCGTGGGAAGGCTGCCCGCTAGTGCTCCAGGTTTCGGTCTGGCCGATGTCGGTGTCGCTGACATGCAGGTTCGGGGTCAAATCCACCGCCGCGCCGTTCTTCGAGAGTGTCAGCGTGGTGGTGCCTCCATTGAAACTCGGCGTCACATTGCCGCTGACCACATTCACGCTGAAGATACGGATCGCGGTGGCGGCGCCGTCGCTAACCTGCACAGCAAAGCTATCGGCTCCGGTGTAACCTGTTGCGGGGGTATAAGTGATGGTACCACCGGGTACGATGTCGGAAGAACCGGAGTTGGCCGTGGCGCCCGAGAAACTCAGTGTGCCATGGGAAGGCATTCCGGCTTGGCTCCAAGTTTCGGTCTGGCCGATGTCGGTGTCGCTGACATGCAGGTTCGGGGTCAAATCCACCGCCGCGCTATTCTTCGAGAGTGTCAGCGTGGTGGTGCCACCGTTGAAGCCTGGTGTAAGGTTCTGCACGGTGATGGTCATAGATGCCGGGAGACTGTCATCCTTGCCGTCGTTGACCTTCAGGCTGAAGACATAAGCCCCGGTCTGAGTGGGAATGAAGCTGGGATTGGCGCTGTTGGCGCCGGTCAACGTCACCGACGAGCCTGAGGTTTGCGTCCAAATGTAGGTCAGGGGTTTGGGACCGTTGTCCGGATCGCTACTCTTGCTGCCGTCCAGCGTGACCAAGGCGCCCGTGGCAACAGTTTGATTGCCGCCGGCAATGGCAACCGGCGGCTGGTTGGGGGGAGCCACGGTCTGCACGGTGATGGTGACGGTGGCGGGGAGACTGTCATCCTTGCCGTCGTTGACCTTCAGGCTGAAGACATAAACCCCGGTCTGAGTGGGAGTGAAGCTGGGATTGGCGCTGTTGGCGCCGGTCAATGTCACCGACGAACCCGAGGTTTGTGTCCAGGCGTAAGTCAGCGGCTTGGGGCCGTTGTCCGGATCGTTACTCTTGCTGCCATCCAAAGTGACCAGGGTACCGGTCGCCACGCTCTGATTGCCGCCGACAAGGGCGACTGGCGGCTGGTTGGGAGGCGCCACGGTCTGTACGGTGATGGTCACGGAAGCCGGAAGACTGTCATCCTTGCCGTCGTTGACCTTCAGGCTGAAGACATAAGCCCCGGTCAGGGTGGGAGTGAAGCTGGGCGTGGCGCTGTTGGACCCGGTCAGCGCCACGTTGGGCCCCGAGGTTTGTGTCCAGGCGTAAGTCAGCGGCTTGGGGCCGTTGTCCGGATCGTTACTCTTGCTGCCATCCAGTGTGACCAAGGCACCCGTGGCGACGGTCTGATTGCCGCCGGCGATGGCGACCGGCGGCTGGTTGGAGGCTGCCACGTTCACGCTGAAGGTGCGGGTTGCGGCGTCGGTGCCGTCACTGACTTGTATGGTAAAACTGTCGGCCCCGGCGTAACCTGGGGCAAGGGTATAGGTGATCGTACCGCCGGGGACGATGTCGGCGGAACCAGAGTTGGCCTTGGCATCCCGAGAGATGACCAAGGTGCCATGGCTGGGCGCGACGGTCCAGGCAAAGGTTTCTACCTGACCGATGTCGGTATCGCTGACATGTAAATCAGGTTTCAGGTCTATCGCCGACCCGTTCGGTGGTGCGGTCAAGGTGGTGGTTCCACCGGTAAAGCTGGGCGCCTGATTTCCCGACGATTTGAAAGCCGACTCCATTTGAGGCGATTGCGCCCCCTGAATCTCCAGCGACCACGAGCCGGCCCGGTTATTACCAGCATAATCACAGAAAACGCCATTGGAGCATTTGAACTGCGAACCGCTGATGTTCCCCTTTCCCGTCCAGATGAAGCCATCGGCGATGTTGAGGGAATTCAACAAGTTGTTGGATTCCGTCAACGCCAGCCAATATTTCCCGGCAGGAAGCACGCCTTGGTATACGGAATCGAGGCAAAGACTCGTTGCCGGATCGGCTGTCGCCAGATTGCACGGGCCGCCGTTATCACCGTCGTCGTTCAGGTATCCTTTTTTGGGGTTGTTGGGGTCGACTAGATGTCCCCAGGCATTGAATAAGGTTAAAAGGGGATCGAAACCGCCCTTTGCGTAGGATTTGGTGCGGATCGTTACCGGTGTGGATCCATCGGAACTGAAACTAAAAAGCTGGACATTGTCGTCTTGAGCAAAATTCCCGTTAAAACCCCCTTCAGGATTGCCACTAACCACGTTCACGCTGAAGGTGCGGGTTGCTGCGTCGGTGCCGTCACTGACTTGTATGGTAAAACTGTCGGCCCCGGCGTAACCAGGGGCAAGGGTATAGGTGATCGTACCGCCGGGGGTGATGTCGGCGGAACCAGAGTTGGCCTTGGCATCCCGAGAGATGACCAAGGTGCCATGGCTGGGCGCGACGGTCCAGGCAAAGGTTTCTATCTGGCCGATATCGGTATCGCTGATGTGCAAATTGGGTTTCAGATCCAGCGCCGCTCCATTCGGCGGTACGGTCAAGGTAGTGGTTCCGCCGATAAAACTGGGGGCCTGATTCCCGTCCGCTTTGAAAGCCGTCTCCTTCTGGGGAGATTGTGTCCCCTGAATATCCAGCGACCAGGAGCCGGTCCGGCTATTGCTGGCATAATCACAAAAAACGCCTTTGGAACATTTGAACTGCGGGCCGCTGATGTTCCCCTTTCCCGTCCAGATGAAGCCATCGGCGATGTTGAGGGAATTGGAAATGTTGTTGGATTCCGTCAACGCCAACCAATATTTCCCGGCAGGAAGCGTGCCTTGATAGAGGGGATCCAGGCAAAGGGCCGTTGCCGGATCGGCTGTTGACAGCTTGCATGGGCCGCCATTGTCGCCGTCGTCGTTCAGATATCCTTTTGCGGGTTTATTCGGATCGACAAGATGCCCCCAGGCATCATATAAGGTCAGAAGAGGATCGAAACCGCCCGCGGCATAGGATTGGGTACGGATCGTTACCGGCGTGACTCCGTCGGAACTGAAACTAAAAAGCTGGACATTGTCATCCTGAGCGAACGTTCCTTGAAAGCTAGCGTCGGTAGCGTCCGCATGCTTTGATATACCCGCTAAGGCAGCCACGGCGAAGATAGCCAGGGAAAGCTGGCGAAGTTTTTCATTTATCATCATCATGGTGTACTCATTATAATATGGGTTAACTTTGGCATATCACCGTGCATGGGATCTATGTCTGCGACACGCTACGCCATGGGCTTTCGGTTATTCCTTCAGCTCTTCGCATCGATCGGGTTCCTGTCTTCGATGCACTCTTAGATAACCGCGCAAGAAAAGCGGCACAAGATTCCCTCGTCCTCCGGAGGAAGGTTAGGATGGGGGGAAACCGAAAATCGCTTGACTTCCGTTGGCATCTATAATCGGCACTATACCCTAGGCAAGGCGCGAGTATCTGAGGCATCATCGTCCGCGTTTAATCATACCAGCCTATTTGTTCAAATAATGTGACACCTTGAATCCTGGATTCGCAGTCAATGAGTTGAATTGAATATTTAACATTTTTATGTCATTACTTTGTCATGTCACTATTTCGACACATCGACGGCACGGCTATCTGGCTTGTGATTTATACCTTAATTATCAGTGATTTCGCCTCATCTCTTGACTGCTGAGGTTCTTCGCTTCGGGGCGCCGCGATGAGGTTGCGAAAAGCATCGAAATTCGGCTGTGGCGTGATAGTCATTGCTTGGGCACTGCTGCTGGTGTGGGTCGGGCTGGGCTCGAGCCCGAAACCCCTGTTGGTGAACCGGAGCAATGCTTCCTATGCGGTCATCGACAGGAATGGGGAACTGCTGCGCCTGAGCCTGAGTTCCGATGAAAAATACCGGCTATGGACCTCGCTGGAGGAGATACCCGGCGAATTGCAGGAGGCGACCTTGAATTATGAAGACCGCTGGTTTTACCGCCATCCCGGCGTCAACCCCATCGCCCTGACGCGGGCGGCCTGGAGCAGTTTCATCGCCCGCGTGCGCTGGATCGGCGCCTCCACCCTGACCATGCAGTTGGCCCGCCAGCGCTGGCGACTCAAGACCCATACCCTGTCGGGAAAGCTGCGGCAGATCGGTTATGCATTCTGGCTGGAACGGCATTTTTCCAAGCAGGAACTGCTGGAAGCCTATCTGAATCTCGCCCCTTATGGCGCCAATATCGAAGGCGCAGGCGCGGCGGCCTGGGTCTATTTTCACAAGCCAGTAGGCCAACTTTCCGCCGACGAGGCCCGTGCCCTGGCGCTGATCCCGCAAAATCCCAGCCTGCGCGCACCGCTTTCCCCCGCAGGCAGAGACGCTTTGCAAAAAGCCTGGCGTCTGGCTTACGGCGACGATCCGGGCTTTGAGCGGATCGGGTTTCGCCGGCGGGAGGAATTGCCGCTGCGGGCCCCGCACTTCGCCGAGCGCCTGCACGAGTTGGCCGGCGAAAACGGAACCTTGGCCTCCACCCTGGACCCCACGGTGCAAGGCTTGACCGAGGACCTGCTGGGCAGCTTCATTCGGCAACACCGTCCACAGGGCATCGCCAATGCCGCCGCCCTGGTGGTTCACGCTCCCACCCTGGAAGTGCTGGGCTATGTGGGTTCCGCCGATTATCTGGACAGCCGTATCCGGGGTTTCGTCAACGGACTGAAATCCCGGCGCTCGCCCGGTTCCACCCTCAAACCGTTCATCTATGCCCTGGCCATCGCCCAGGGCCTGATCACCCCGGATACCCTGCTCAAGGACACCCCCTTGCGAGTGGGCGAATACCAGCCGGAAAATTTCGAGGGCAATTTTTTCGGTCCCTTGTCCGCCACCGAAGCTCTGGTGCGCAGCCGCAACATCCCCGCCGTCGCCCTGACGGCCCGACTGAAACAGCCGACGCTTTACCAATTCCTGAACCAAGCCGGGCTGAAGCTGCCTAAGGACGAGGCTTACTATGGCCTGACCCTGGCCATGGGCGGGGCGGAAATCTCCATGGAAGAGTTGCTCAAGTTGTACGGCCTGCTGGCCAATGGCGGTGAATATCAGGATTTGCGCTGGCTGCGAACTCTGCCTTCGACGGCAGGAGAAACAAAGCGCTTGCTTACGCCGGAAGCCGCTTTCCTGGTCCGCCAGATGCTGGAGGCGAATCCTCCCCCGCAGCGCAGCTTCGGCGTGCGTTCCTTCAACCGCGATCTGCCGGTGGCCTGGAAGACCGGCACCTCCTCCGGTCTCAAGGATGCCTGGGCGGTGGGATTGACGGGGGACTTGCTGGCCGGCGTCTGGGTCGGCAATTTCGACGGCGCGCCGAACCGGCAGTTGGTGGGAAGGGAGCTGGCCGGGCCGCTCTTATTCGGCATCCTCGAAGCCGTAGGCCAGGAACGCCGTTTCGACATTCCCAGGCCGACACCGCCGCCGGGGGTGAAGAGGGTGGAGATCTGCCCTTTGTCCGGGGCCCTGCGCTCGCCTTGGTGTCCCCATGGCAAGACCGGATGGATCATTCCCGGCGTCTCGCCGATCAAGACCTGCACCGTGCATCGGCAGATCCGCGTCGATCCTGCTCATGGTCTCAGGCTATGCCGGGGTGATGAAAGCCGGGGGGAAATCCGGATTGCCGAGTTCTGGGATAGCGATGTGCTGGAACTGTTTCGCCTGGCCGGGGTGCGCCGCGATACCCTGCCTGCTTTCGAAAAAACCTGCGAGGATCTGGCCGGAGACGGCGCCCATCCGCCCGCCATCGTCTCGCCGCAACCCGGCATGACTTATCCCATCCGCGCCGATGGCAAGAGCCTCATCGAATTTTCCGCGGTCAGCGACGGTGGCCGCCATCGCCTGTTCTGGTTCGTCGACGACGCTTACGCCGGCGAAGGCAACCGGCTGCTTTGGCCCGGAAAACCCGGCCAGTTCGAGGTCCGGGTCGTCGACGAGCAGGGCCAATCCACGAAGACGACCCTCACGACCCTTCCGGCCGATTGAGCGGTGAGAAACTGGCTTCCGCGTTTAGAGCCCGCTATGCGGTCGAACTTCCCCTGATGGGTTCCAAATTGGTGCTATAGTGCGCCAATGATAGGTTTGCACGACTGTTAGGAGTCTCTCAATGAGCATCATCAAGACGATTGGTTCCAATGGCCAAATTTCACTGGGAAAAGAGTACGCAGGGAAATCGGTGCTAGTCGATGAGATCGAACCTGGCGTTTGGGTCGTTAAAATCGGCCAATTCATTCCGGATAGCGAACGCTGGCTGCATGAGGCTGCCGCCAAAGCCAAGTTGGACGAAGCCACTGCTTGGGCGGAGGCAAGCCCTCCCTCGGACAATATGGCCGATATTGAGGCTACGCTGCATGATCGATGAAACCGTCCAGCTCGATTTGAACTGTCCGGTTTTTCAGCGTGATCTGTTCTCACTGGAAAAGCAGGAACAGACCGCCTTGCTGTCCACGTTGAAGCGAATTCGAGCCATGAGCTGGCGGCAGGTGTATGCCGATTCCGGATTGAAATGGGAAACCATCCATTCGCGCCAGGGGCCCAATGGTCAGCGTTTGTACAGTTTCCGCATCGGCCAGGCATTCCGCGCCGTGGCCTATCGGGAGGGGGCCTGGCTTCGACTATTGAGTTTGCATCCGGACCACGATTCCGCTTACCACTAGCGTGGTCAATCATACCCGCGCTTGAACTCTTACCTGACGGCTTTTTAGATCCGGCCCACTTGCCAGACGCCTTCCTGGCCGGAAGGGGCGATATTTCCAGACCCCAGGATCAATCCATGGGCTTGCAGCGTTTCCGCCAGTTTCTTCGGCGTATAGCGCAGGCTGAAGAACAGCCGCAAACCCTCGCCCCGGCTCGCCCGGAAAGCCTGGCCCTCCCAGGGGAAATCCACATCCGACAGCCAGTGGCTGGCGGCGACGAACCCCAGCAGGTTTCCCAGGGATTGAACCTGAAATGCGGGCAGGCTCAGATCCTCGGCGATTCCCCAATCGATCAGGACTTGCCGCAGCCATTGGCGGGTCTGCGGATTATTGTATTGGGGCAGGATTTCGTCGCAGGCGGCGCGGTAAGCGGGTCCGGAATCGTCATCGGCGCTCACCGGGGCCAGGGTCACGCTCATCAGCAGTTTGTCCTGCTCCCGCAAGACGGCGCGCAGACGGGGGAAGATATGGCCGGGCAAGAAGTTTTGCGCAGTGCCGAAGAAGCTGAACAGCCGGATCTCATCCGCCGGGAAACGCTCCAGCCAGGCCGGAAGATCGGCCAGCAGGGAAAAATCGCCCACCACCGGCAGGATCTCGGTTTTCACGTAAGTCTCGGCCAACTCCGCCGACATCCACGCCAACTCCAAACTGGCATCCACCGGCGTATAGCGCAGCTTACAACCGCAAACCTGCAAAGCTTCCAGCAGCCAGCCCTCCTTTAGGCCGCCGCCGGGCCCCAGGCCGATGACATGGACGGACCTTCCCGCCAGAGTCTGCGCCGTTTGCGCGCAGGCCGAGCGGTAGATCTCGGCATACGACGGATCGGAATACAGGGGCGAATGGCGGCGATGCACCGCTAGCCAGAGTTCGGCCTGCTTGAGGCCCTGATAATGAAAGATATGGTCCATTTCGCCGCGCTGGAGAGAAACCGAGCGTTTTCGTCCCTGCTCTTCGGCCCGCATCGAGGGATGAACCCACGCCGGTAGAAATTTTGACTCGCTCATCTCAGATTCCAGCCTCCGCTCAATACCAGATGGGACCCGCTCAGATAAGCAGGCGCTTCCAGGGCCAGGAAGCGGACAGCCTGATGAATATCCTGGAAAGATCCGAGCCGGCCGGCCGGTATCTGCTTGGGGTCCGGCTGACCGACGCTGTTTTCCAGGAAACCCGGCGAGATGAGGTTGACGGCGATGCCATTGGCCGCCTCGGAGGCGGCGAAGGAGCGGGTCAACATCCAGACGCCGGTTTTACCGATATGATAACTCCAGGCCAGATCGCGCGCGCCCGGCCGATCGCAACTGGAATCGCCGATATTCACCACGCGCTTCAGCCCGCCTTGCCTCATCAAAGGCAAGGCGGCCCGGGTGGTGAAAAAGGTTGGGGTCACGGTCGAATTCAGCCCTTCGAACCATTCCGCTTCGCTCAAGTCCAGGCCATGGCGTTCATGATAGGTACCGACATTGTTGACCAGCAGGTCCAAGCCGCCGAAATCCGCCCGGATGGCGTCCACGAGCGCCAGCGCCTCGGCCTCGCGGCTCAGATCCGCCTGAAAACACTCGGCGATTCCTCCCATGGCGCGGATGGCGGCGGCGGTTTGCAGCGCTCCGGCCTGATTGGAACGGTAATGCAGGGCCAGGTTGAAGCCTTCGGCGGCCAGGGATTGGGCCAGCGCCGCACCCAAACCGCCGGATGAGCCGGTCACCAGGGCGATGGGGCTCATCGGTTCGTCTGCATGGATTCGATCACACCGCGCAGCCGGGCGACCTCATGGGTGCGCAATAAATCGGTTTGGCCCAGCAACGCCAACAGCCCGAAAAAGGGCTCGGCGCAGCGCACTTCCTCCTCGAAATACTCGAAAGCATGGGGCAAGGCATGGCAGACCGGCCAGCCCAGGGTGCGCAGCCGAAACGAATTCAGGAAAGTTTCGATTTGATAGCGCACCCTCGCCCCGCTGTCGTTCAAATTCTTATAATAAAATCCCAAGCCCGGATCGATCCAGAGGCATTTCACGCCGCAGTGTACCGCCAGTTCGATCTCGCGGGCGAAATAGTCGTACAGCACACTGGAATGATCTTCGACCCATTGGAAGTCGCCCACCTCGCGGACGTTTTCGCCGTTTTGCACATAGCAGATGATCACCCCCGCCCCATGCTCGGCAGCCAGGCGGTAGAACGGTTCGGTGCGCTCTCCCGCCGTCAGGTTGATCACCGCCGCGCCGGCCTGCAGGCAGGCGCGGGAGACCTCGGGGTGATAGGATTCCACCGAAACCAGGATGCCATCCGCGCCCAGTTCGCTCACCACGGGCAGCAGTTGCGAGACCTGCGTTTCGGCATCGACACGAAGGGCATTCAGGATCGTGGATTCGGCGCCGACATCGATGATACGCGCGCCTTCCACCGCGAGGCGGCGTCCACGCCGCACCGCCGCCTCCACATTCATCACCACGCTCTCCCGGTACCAGGAATCGCGGGAGAGATTCACCACCCCCATCATCGAGGCTTCGGGCCAGGGCTCGAAGCTCTGCCCGCGCAATTCGAAGGCGGTGACGGGCGTGCGCAGGGAACCGGCGTGACGGTCGGCCAGCTCTGATAGAAATGCAAGATCGAGCATCGGGGTATTATCCTGTTACCAGATTTTCAGAATGAATCCGACCCATTAGCCCATGAGCAGAATCGTCTTATATCGATGGATAGGCGCGTTGTTTCTAGTCCATAACCTGGAGGAAGCCGCCACGATGAAGGATTTTCTTCCCCGCTTGAATACCCTGGCCGCCCGATTGATCGATAGCCCCATCGATGCGCCGAGCTATCCGCAATTCCTCCTGGCTCTCGCCCTGATTACCCTGCTTTCATGGGGGGCATTAGCCATCCTTGCACGCTTTTGCAAGCCACGCCTGGCCGACCTGGCGGCCGCTTCCATCCAGGGCGCCGTGGGTTTGAATGCTATATGGCATCTGCTGATGGTCGGGTTGTTGGGAGTTTATGTCCCCGGTTCGGCGACGGCCATCCTGTTTAACCTTCCTTTTACCTTAATGGTGTTTAGGCGTCTAGTCATACCTTATGATCCCGGAGGGATCCTATGGGCTTTTGTGCTGGGGCTTGCATCCCTCTGGCATGGACCTTTGCTCGGATTCCTGCTGTGGATGGCAAAACATCTCGGCGTTTAAGGACTTCATCGGCCTGGAAAG
>JAQTSI010000111.1 GCA_028711365.1 Methylococcaceae bacterium | reverse complement strand
ACCCAGCTTCTTGGCGGCCAAGGCGCCTCCTACCAGGGCCGCCAGGCCGAATTCGGCGGTGTGGTCGGTCTCGGCGTTGAATTCCTCGTAGCGCTTGCCGGGGTTGAAATCGAGTGAGGACAGCAGGGTTTTCGCCATGGGTTTGCGATTTTCGATGTCATCGAGGGTGGTCACCAGGTTCAGGCTGAAGAATCCGTCTCTCCCCAAGGCGTAGGTGTTGTAGTTGACGCTTTGCGGTTCATCGGCCGAGGCGCCTTCGTTGCTCACCGCCAGGGACCAAACCAGCCGATGGCTGGCGGGGTCATAATCGGGACGCTCGGCCCAAGCCATCACTTTCAATCCAGGGATGCCCCGTTCAGCGCGTACCTTGTTCATCTCCTGCGCGCTTTCCTGCAAATGCTTGTACATGTCGTCGACATTCCAATTCTTGGCATCATCGTCCTTGATGTAGCCTGACTTTTCGAAACTGACCGAAATGATCCAGTCCGCTTCCTTATCTTCCGGCAGGATCAAGCCGATGAAACTATCATTGACGCGGTTGCCCATGGCGTTCATGAAGCGCTGCGCCGCCGGATTGGGCACGAAAGCGAAACCTTCGGGCAAATGCAATACGGCCTGATCGAGGAACGGAAAATCCGCCGGTCCTTTTTGCTTGGCTTCGACCAGGCCTTGTAAGGCGGAATCGAATTCGCGTCGCAATGTCTCCTGGGGGTCCGATTCTGCCCGGCTCATGGATGACAGCAGGAGCAGCAGCCCGAGTAAAAAACCTATCCTCATGTGAATATATTTCATATCTCGTCTCGGGATTTCAGAGTTTGCCTTTGACTTGTCGGTAGATTTCCTCGGTGGAAACATCCATGCCCGTCAACACGGCATCGAGTTCACTCAAGCATCCCCGAACGAAAGCCTCGTCTTTGATGGCGCCGGCGTTGACATACACATTCAAGGCGGCGCTTTTCAAGGCGCCGTAGCCGGCCAACACGGCGACGCCGGCATCGCTGATGACATTCTTGTTGCCCTTTTCGGCGACCACGCGACTGAGATCGATCAGCTCGGCGCAACATTTGGCGCAGGCCAGGGGCACATCGGTGGCGGCTTTCAAGGCGGCCTGGATCGCCTCGCTGCGGGATTGTTTCTGTGCATCGGTTTCCTTGGGCAATCCATAAGCGCTCATGACCCGATCGAAGACTTCCTTGTCGGCCTGGATCATGTCGGTCAAGCGGGCACGGAGGTTTTCCGCTTGCTCCAGGGCGGCTCGCATTTCCGTCTCCACGGCTTCGTAGTTTTTCTTGCCTAGGGTGAGATTGCATACCATGCTGACCAGGCCCGCGCCCATCGCCCCCATGAGGGCGGCCGCGCCACCGCCACCGGGCGTCGGTGCCTTGCTGGCGAGTTCATCCAGAAATTGCTGGACAGGCTTGTCGATTATCATGCGAATACTCTCCTGTTGGCCGGTGAATGCTTTAGAATAAATGCCACATTATAACTAAAGTTTCGGGGTTCATTTTCCCCTGGAAATTTTACGTGAAGCCTTGAATCACCTGGCCTACAGGCGCAAGGTTCGGGGGTCAAGTTGCAGGGCTCGCACAAAAAAGCCTCGTATAGGTGCTTCAACTGGGTTTTCAATTCATCGAGCGCGCCCGCAATCACCGCCCATAACTGTGCGGCGAAACGGATTTGATGGGCGTTGTCTGATATCTGCTTGCGGCTATCGGCAATTCCGCTGGCCTTTAACGTGGCCTTGGCGATCACGAGCAGGCAAGACCGGATCGCGGTCAAATGAATCGAGGCGAGGAGCGTTTCGCCACCACACTACGGCCATCCCGAAACGGCTGAGGTAACGCCTGTGCCCGACTGTCGCTCGCCAGTCCCAGTCTTCCCGATTCATCACATCCTACAAGGCGTCTTTTTCGGCCCGGGAAAACGTTTGCAAGGATTCCCGTGCAAACAGACCCATTGAGCCCGCTTTCAGCCAAACCCACAGTACTAAGCACCGGACAGCAAAAAGGCGGCGTTGGCCAGCAGCACGAGGGTTTTTGTCGTGGGCATCGAAATATCTCCAGGCAGGCTGTGGAGTGACCGAGCACCGTCATCCCTTCCATAGCATGGCGTGCTCGGTCGAAGAATTCGGTTGGTTCTCGGTTCTATCGTCCGCCCGACTCCCAATCATTCCCGTTGGAGCCGGGAGGATAGGTATGAAGAAACGCATTCCTAAGCGCGGGTATCATGATCGGCAACGGTATCACTGAGCGTGATGATGGTGGTGTTTGTGGTGTGGGTGGTGCTCCTCGCCGTGGCGATGGACGTGGATATCGACCCGGCGGTTTTCGGCGCTGGGCGTATTATCCGGGCCTGGGGCTTCGCCTTTGGCGATCTCGTGGACGCTGACCGTAGGAGGCAAGCCCTGTTTTCTGAGTACATTGCTGACCGCATGGGCGCGGCGCTCGGCCAGATGCTT
Source organism: Methylococcaceae bacterium (assembly GCA_028711365.1). GTDB lineage: Bacteria > Pseudomonadota > Gammaproteobacteria > Methylococcales > Methylococcaceae > Methylumidiphilus. The sequence continues at coordinate 11,351 of JAQTSI010000111.1, read as the reverse complement.
GTTGGCATGTGCCGATCCAACGGTATCGGTATAAGCGATCAGGTTGAGAGCCAGGTTGGGATAGTCTTTGGCCAAGTGCAACACGGAGTCGATGTGCTCTTGTCTCAGCGACTTGGGCACCGCGCTGCCGGTATCAAAGTAGGCAACCGATAGCAGTTTTTTGGCATGGACGCCTTCCAGATCGTCCAGGCGATGACAAATTTCCTGGTGGCGATCGCAGTAGTCATGCCAGCGGGTCAATGCCTCTTCCGCCTGCTTGCGGTGCTCCGTGGCTTTGATCGCCGCATCTTGTGAACATTTCTCCAGGTCGATGTTCCAGTAGTGGTCGTTTTGCCAGTACTGCCTGACCTTCCGAACATGAGCAAGGTTTTCCTCGGCCATCGACTGATGGTAGAGGAATTGGCCGTAATCACCTTGGGTGATTTCGGCGATTTTCGCATCCAGCAAGGCCACAGTCTTGTGAGGTGTGGCGCAAGCGCCGAGCAGCAGACTGACACCGAGTATCGTTGCAAGTTGTTGTATTTTCATGACCGCTCCTTAATGAATTCAGGGTTTCCGAATGAGGAAGTCCGCGCCGCATCATTCCGGACGCAGGTTTGCGCCTTCATCCAGGGGGCCGAAAGTGGTCCAGTACAGGGGATAATGCAGACCGAAATAGCGAGTGTCCTCGCTGAACCGCTCCCAAACATAGCCCGGAACAACGAAATTTTCGGTTGGAATGGGTGAGGTCAGGAACTCGGCTGCGCCGACTACCGTTCGGGAGACCGTGTGGACAACACCGCGAACAAGGCCGATGGTCATGCCGGCGAAGATATTGCTGTCGCTGGTGATGTTGGTGATATTCTTGGGGATTTCGACAACTCCTCCTGCCAGGTTGGCTAGCCCGTGTGAAGCCTTGGAAACGAAGCGGGATCCCCAGCTTTCGTTTTCTGCCCCCCAGGACTGCGATGAAAACGCCAAAAGAAGTATAAGGCTCGTGGCCGCGAAAGATTTCCTGAAATGGTTCATGGCCCTCTCCTTCTCGGTTGTTGGATTTGCGATAGCCGCGAGGGAAGATTTTCCCTCGCCTGAAATGTAGGAGGTTTTGCGAATTTGTCGAACCGGACGGATACAAGAAAGTGGGAGATTTGAGGAAATCGATCGGCTTACTGCGACCGCAGTCGGTTGGCGTTGCTGACCACGGTGACCGAGGACAGGGCCATGGCGGCCCCGGCGATCATGGGATTGAGCAGCAGGCCGAAGGCGGGATAGAGCAAGCCCGCCGCGCTGGGAATGCTCAAGGTGTTATAGATGAAAGCGCCGAACAGGTTCTGCTTGATGTTTTTCACCGTGGCCCGCGAAAGATTCATGGCTTCCACCACCTTCAACAACGAGCCGCGCATGATCACCACATCGCCGCTTTCGATGGCGATATCGGTGCCGGTGCCGATGGCGAAACCCACATTGGCTTGGGCCAGGGCAGGGGCGTCGTTGATCCCGTCGCCCACCATCCCCACCACTTCGCCGCGCAGCTGTAATTCCTTGACCACGGCCGCCTTGTCTTGGGGCAGCACCTGGGCGCGAACCTCGGCGATGCCGGCCTGACGGGCGATGGCCTTGGCCGTGACTTCGTTGTCGCCGGTCACCATCAACACCCGGACCCCTAGATCCCTGAGCCTGATGACGGCCTCGGCGGAATCGGTCTTGATCGGGTCGGCCACCGCGATCAGCCCCACCCCAAACCCGTCCACGCTCAGCAGCATCGGGGTTTGCCCTTGCTGCGCCAGTTCGGCCAGCCGTTCGGCCAATTCTGCGCAATCGATGCCGCTCTCGTCCATGAAAGCCCGATTACCCAAGCGAATGCTGCGTTCCTCGATCCTGCCCATCACCCCGCGCCCGGCAACCGCCTGGAAATCTTCCACCGTATTCAGCCCCAGTTCGCGCTTGCCGGCTTCGGTCAGGATTGCCCCGGCCAAGGGATGTTCCGAGCCGGCTTCCAGGCTCCCGGCCAGGCGCAGCACCTCGTCCGCAGTCCAGCCCGATACTGCCGTTACCGATGCCACGCTGGGTTTGCCCTCGGTCACCGTCCCGGTCTTGTCCAGCACCACGCAACTGAGCTTGCCGGCTGCCTGCAAGGCGTCGCCTTTACGGATGAGGATGCCTTTCTGCGCCGCGCGCCCGACCGCCACCATGATGGAAATGGGAGTTGCCAATCCCAATGCGCAGGGGCAAGCGATGACCAGCACGGTCATGGCGGTGACGAAAGCATAACCCAGCGCGGGGGTAGGGCCGAAAACCAGCCAGACCAGGAAGGTGAGCGCGGAAATAGCCACCACCACCGGAACGAACACCGCCGCCACCTTGTCCACCAGCCGGGCGATCTCCGGTTTGCTGGCCTGGGCCTGACGTACGCTGGCGATGATATGCGCCAGCAAGGTATCGCGTCCGATGTGTTTGGCCTGAAACAGGAAACTGCCGTTGCCGTTGATCGTTCCGGCGATCACCTCGTCCCCCGGATTTTTCTCCACCGGGATGGATTCACCGGTGAGCATGGATTCGTCGATGCTGGAATGACCTTCCAGCACGACGCCATCCACCGCTATCTTCTCGCCGGGACGGACGCGCAGGGTCTCATCCAGGCCGATGTCGGCGATGGGCAAGTCGATTTCTTGTCCCTCTCGCACGACCCGCGCCGTGCGCGGCTGCAAGCCGATCAACTGACGAATGGCGGAGGAAGTCTTGCCGCGCGCCTTCATTTCCAGCGCCGAGCCCAGGTTGAGGAAAGCCAGGATGATGACTGCCGCCTCGAAATAGGCATGTTTGGCATCGGCGGGCAGGATGTCGGAGACATCGATCGCGAGGGTGGAATAAAACCAGCCAGCGCCCGTCCCCAATGCGATCAGGGTGTCCATGTTGGCTTGGCGCAGCTTGAAGGATTGGATCGCCCCGTTGTAGAAATGGCCGCCGGCGTAATACATCACCCCCAGGGTCAACAAAGAAATCAGGAACCAGAACCGGCTGCCCGCCGCCGTGCCCAAGTCGGGGAACCAGCCCAAATGTGCCCCCAGCATCAGGGGAACACCGAGGGCCGCCGCCACTTTGGACTTGTTCAACAGAGTTCGGTAACGGGCCTCTTCCTGTTCCTCCTGTCCGCCCAACTCGTCCAGCCCTTCCATGATCGCTGCGTCAAAACCCGCTTCCCGCACCGCTTTTTTCAACGCTTCCGGGTCTGTCTCGCCTCGTACCGTCGCCGTGTGATCGGCAAAGTTCACATCGGCTGCAGTGACCCCGGGCACCGCCCGCAAAGCCCCTTCCACGGCGCTGACGCAACCTGCGCAGCGCATGCCCAGCACTGAAAGTCGCAGGGTCTTTGCCTGGTCTTGCATTTCGCCATTCATCGTTCGATCTCCTCAGCCAATGAAAACATCCCCCGCCGACGGCGAGAGCACTATGGGAAAAATTAACAGAAGTATAATCCTTGTTGAAATGGAAAATATTTTGAATAATCGGACTGCCGGGTTCGCCGGCATATGCGGTCAAAGGGCTTGAAAGCCACCCGCAACGGTATTCCCACCAGCCAGGAAATCCATGTGAATGCCATGAATCCCGATGACGCTGAAACCATCACGGAATCGACGGTCTTTGCCCAAAAGACTTACAATCCGCTTACCAAGAGCCAAACAGATGCCGAGGAAAGCCTCCATTGCCTGGTTCTCATCGAGGGCTTTCAGCCGGGTCTCGTCATCCCGCTCCAAGCCACTCCCCTGGTGCTAGGCCGCGCTTTACCCAGCGACATTCTGATTGCCGACTCCATGGTCTCCCGCAAACACTGCCGGGTCGAACTCGTTCACGATGAACTCATCGTCACCGACCTGAACTCTTCGAATGGTACTTTCATCGATGGCAAGCGGGTCATGATGGGCATGGTTTTGCCCAGGGGAGGGATTCTGCAGATCGGCAACCAGGTCTGGATGCACGAGCGAAGAAACAAGCGGGAAATGGAAAACTGGCAAGACATCAACCGGGATTTGGAGAAAGCCAGCCAATATGTCCAGTCGCAACTGCCTCCCCCTATCCAAGAAGGACCGATCAGGACCAACTGGTTTTTTCTTCCCTCCCGGAAGCTGGGAGGCGATGCTTTCGGCTATCATCGACTCGATGAGCATCATTTTGTGATCTATCTGCTCGATGTCTCCGGGCATGGCGTCGATGCGGCCATGCATTCGGTTTCGGTGATGAATGTCATCAAGAAAAAAGCCCTGCCGGAAATCGATTTCCTTGATCCCGCCCAGGTGTTGAAAGCCCTCAATACCATGTTCCAAATGGACGCGCACGATGACTTATATTTCACCCTCTGGTACGGGGTATACGATTTCGACCGGCGGACGCTGAGTTTCGCTTCGGGGGGGCATCCCCCCGGCATTCTCGTTTCCCCGGACAAGCGGGAAGCAATGCCATTGTTAACCCCCAATATCGTCATCGGGGCGATACCACAATCGGAATTTATCGCTAAAACCCAGTACATCCAGCGGGGTAGTTCGCTTTATCTGTTCAGTGACGGCGTTTTCGAAATCATCACCCATGAGGGTAATATGTGGGATATGAAGGATTATATCGCATTGATCCTGGAGCCCACCATTCCCGGTATCAGCGAACCCCTTAGACTGTATCAATCCATCCAGCGCATAGCCAAGCGCGTCACGCTGGATGATGATTTCTCGCTGCTGGTGGTGAGTTTTATGTGAATGATATGATCTGCCTACTTTAATCCTATCAACCTTTCCCTAGTTTAAGGAATCGATGAACAATCCCCTAACAAAAATGGCTGTTCCCAAAACGGCATGGGCCGGCCTGCAACAAAACTGGCAAAGCGACATGTTTGCCGGATTTCTCGTCTTTCTGATCGCGCTACCCTTGTGTTTAGGGGTAGCGATGGCCTCGGGCTTTCCGCCCATGGCCGGCATCATCACCGCTTGCGTGGGCGGCCTGCTGGTGTCGCGCATCAATGGAACCTATCTCACGGTGACCGGCCCTGCAGCCGGTTTGATCGTGGTGATCTTCACCGCCGTGCACGCTCTGGGGCAGGGCGACGCCATGGCTGGCTATCGCTATACCCTGGCGGCCATCGTGGTGGCCGGGATATTGCAAATCGGATTGGGCGTCTACAAAGCCGGGCGACTTTCCGCCTTTTTTCCAGCCTCGGTGATTCATGGTTTGCTGGCCGCCATCGGCATCATCATCATGGCCAAACAGATCACGGTGATGGCGGGCGTGGCGACGGAAGGCGTCACCCTGATCTCTTCCATCACTCAAATTCCCCATGGCCTGGCGTTCTTCGTCCCGGAAACCACCTTCATCGGCCTGGTCAGTCTAGGAATCCTGATCGGCTGGCCGCGGATGGAACATCCCCTGCTCAAAAGGATTCCGGCACCGATCCTGGTCATTCTCATCGGCATAGTCCTGGGGCAATGGTTCGGGCTGGCTAGCCTCCGGCCGGGTGAGAATTTCATGGTCCCCAAGGATTTGGCCATTGGCCCAAATTTTTTGGTCGAAATTCCCGATAGCTTGCTGGCCAGTCTTTTCCTGCCGGATTTTTCCAAAATGGGAACTCTCGCCTTCTGGGAAAGCGTGGTGGCCATCTGCCTGGTGGGAAGTCTGGAGACCCTGTTGATCGCGACGGCGGTGGACAAGCTGGACCCTTACCGGCGCTATTCCGATTTGAATCGCGACCTGTTTGCCGTGGGTATCGGCAACACGGTGGCAGGCATGTTGGGGGGGCTGCCGATGATCGCCGAGATCGTGCGCAGCTCGGCCAATATCGATAACGGCGCCAAGACGGGTTGGGCCAATTTCTTCCACGGCGGCTTTCTGCTGCTGTTCGTGGCGATGTTTCCCCGCCTGATCGACAAGATTCCACTGGCTTCCCTCGCGGCGCTTCTGGTCCACACCGGCTTCCGCCTGGCTTCGCCGCGGACTTTTGCCCATAGCCTGGATCGGGGCAAGGAACAGCTCGCTTTGTTTCTCATCACCATCGCCGGCGTACTCGCCACCAATATGCTGGCGGGTGTGCTCATCGGCATCGCGGCGAAACTGCTCATCCATTTAGGGCGCGGCGTCGCCATCAACAACCTGCTGAAGATTTCTTACCGATTGGAGCGGAAAGACGAAACTCACTATATCATTCGAATCAGCGGCTCAGCCATTTTTTCCAATTTCATCGCTTTGAAGAGTGAATTATCCGAGCTACCCGATGGCAAGATGATCATTTTCGATCTCTCCGAAGCCTATTTGATCGATCATACGGTGATGGAGTTCATCGACGGCTTTCGCAGCGACTATGCTGAACGCGGCGGGTATTGTGAAATCCACGGTTTGCTGCACCACGAAGCTTATGCCGATCATGAGTTGGCGGCGCGAAGGCAGAAAATCTAGCCGACCGGCTTTTTTGAGTGCGGCATATGACGCGGATGTCATCATATGCCGCAGATTATCAGCCTTGGATCTTGCCACGCTCTGGCAGATGGGTAACAACAAGCGGGCATCGATATTGCTGCATCCAACATCTCATCTTTTCGACTGATGAATATTTTGCCATGAGAAAATCCACCCTGTTTTTTTACTCTCTCGCGGCCGAAATCATTCTGTTGGGAATGTTGTTGGTGCACGCATCCTTAAGCGCCAGCCAGCCGAAGTGGGAGGAAACGGCCAATCTGGTCAAAACTCTAGGTTTGACCGATCTCTGTCTGTTTACCGAAGCGCGCTATACTCGGCACTTATCACAAGCCGATCTGAATACGCCCTTCCAGGACCATCCCCTATCCTTGGAGCATTTCCCCTCCGGCTCATTCACCCTACCACCCGAAGGAATCACGAAAGATCATGAGAGGCTGGATTGAAAAACAACGATATATCCTAGATTTCACCCTCTCTTCGCTGTTGCGGAGAAAGGTGAAGAATTTCGGCCTGTTGGTGCTGTATGCGCTCATCGTCTTCATCCTGGCTTCGATGATGTTCTTCACCTATTCGATCAAAAAGGAAGCCTCCCTCCTTCTCAAGGATTCCCCGGAAATCATCGTGCAAAAACTGATGGCCGGGCGGCACGAATTGTTCCCCCTCCGTCATATCGAAACCATCAAAAATATTCGCGGCGTGGCGGCGGTGGAGCCTCGGCTATGGGGCTATTATTTCGATACTCACGCCGGAGCCAACTACACTTTGCTGGTACCGCCAGCGGGCGGGAAAATCGGCAAACCGGCAAGCAAAACGGCCGTGGTCGAAACTGACCCCCATGACCGGGCGGCAGAACATGCCGGCCAGCCGCTGTTTCGTTTCAACGATGTGGCGCTCGAACCCGGAACCTTGATCGTCGGTCAAGGCATGGCCCGGGCTCGCCATACCGACATGGGTGATTTCATGCCATTTAGGGCTTTCGATGGCAATATCCTGAGTTTCAGGATCGCCGCGATCCTGTCTTCCGAATCCGAACTGGTTTCTTCTGATTTGATTTTGCTCACGGAAGGGGATTTCAGAAAGCTCTTCGGCATTGACAATGACTATGTGACCGATGTCGCGGTTTCGGTCAACAATCCGCGCGAAATTGCCACGGTGACCGCCAAAATATCCAGGCTGCTGCCCGATTCCCGCCCGATCATTCGCGACGAGATCCTGCGCACCTATGATTCGATCTTCAATTGGCGCGGCGGCATGATGATCGTGATTTTCTCCGCCGCGGTGCTCGCTTTCGTCATCTTCGCCTGGGATAAGGCCTCGGGCTTAAGTGCCGGAGAGCGGAGGGAAATCGGCATTCTCAAGGCCGTCGGCTGGGAAACCTCGGACGTGATCCAGATGAAATTCTGGGAAGGCGCGGCCATTTCGCTGACGGCTTTTTTCAGCGGAGTGATCCTGGCCTATATTCATGTGTTTTTCACCGGATCTTTGATATTCGAGCCGGCACTGAAGGGTTGGTCGAATCTCTACCCTCATTTCGAGTTGACCCCCTTCGTCAGCCTGGAACAGCTCACCACCCTGTTTTTTCTGACCGTGATTCCCTACACGGTTGCCACCATCGTCCCCATCTGGCGGGCCGCGACCATCGACCCGGATACGGCGATGCGTCATTCGGGAGAATAAAACATGATCGAACTGGTCAATGTGAGAAAAATCTTCAATGCTGGCAATCCCAGTGAGTTCTCGGCACTCAACAGCGTGAGTCTGAACATCGGTGAAAACAAGATCACGGTGCTGACCGGGCCTAGCGGTTCGGGAAAGACCACCCTGCTCAGCATCATCGGTTGCATGTCCCGGCCTTCCGCCGGCCGGGTGAAATTGAGCGGACGTGAGATCACCAGCTTGCCGGAAAGATTCCTGACCGATATCCGCCGCAAGACTTTCGGTTTCATCTTCCAGCAGCCCAATCTCATCAAGGGTATTTCGGTGTTGGAAAACGTCATGCTGCCCGCTTATCCGCTGGGAGAAAAACGCTCCCACCTGAAAGAAAAAGCCATGAAAGGTCTGGATGCGCTCAATATCTCCGGCAAAGCAATGGCAAAGGTGGAATGGCTGTCTGGGGGGGAAGCACAGCGGGCCGCCATCGTGAGGGCCTTGATCAACGATCCCTCGATCATCATCGCCGACGAGCCCACCGCCCATCTCGACACCAAACTGTCGTACCGGTTCATGGAGATCGTCGAAAAATTCAAGACGGAAGGCAAAACCGTCATCATCACCAGTCATGATCCTTTGGTCTATCAATCGGCGGTGGTGGATCGGGTGATCGGCCTGCGCGATGGAAAAATAGAAGGCAAACCGTCGTGATCCTGCATCCGACCGTCATTGCCAATCTGTTGAGTTCTGCCATCGCCACCGGCATGGTGGTTTATGCCGCCTATTATGGCGGCCAGATATTGAAGTTTTGGAATCTTCAAAGCGGTGATGAATTGCAGTTGGTTCTGGAACGCAAGACTTATCTCATTTCAACGATACTCAGTTTTGTGTTCGCGCTGCAATTGTTATCCCTGTTTCTGTATGTCTTCACCGCCGATAGCTTGACTCCGCTGTTCGTCGGCGCCATGTGCGCCGCCGGAACCCTGAATGTCAACGGTTTCGGCTATCCCACGCTGTTGCTAAAAATCGTCAATTTCCTCCTGGCCGGTTTATGGCTGGTGTTGAATCATGCCGACAACCTGGGTTATGACTACCCGCTCATCAGGAAGAAATACTGGCTGCTGATGTTCATCGCCCCCTTCATCGTGATCGAAACGGTTCTGGAGAGCGCCTATTTTCTCAACATGCAGGCCGATGTGATCACTTCCTGCTGCGGCAGTCTATTCAGCAGCGAGAAAGCGAACGGATTGGGATCGGAGATCGCTGCCTTGCCCAGTCAACCGATGATGTGGACTTTCTATGCCACCCTGTTGCTGACCCTCCTGGTGGGAAGCTACAGCTATCTTAAGGGTAAAGCCGGTTATCTTTACCCGGTTTTGAGCGCGCTGATGTTCGTCATCGCCATTGCCGCCATGATCTCGTTTATATCGCTATATATTTACGAGCTGCCCACCCATCACTGCCCGTTTTGCATCGTCATGCAGGAATATGGCTATATCGGATATCTGCTGTATATCCTGCTGTTTTTGGCCGTGGTTTCGGGCATGGGCAGTGGGGTCTTGTTGCCATTTCGGGGTCTGGAAAGCCTGCGCGATCTGCTTCCCGCCTTTATTAGCAAACTGCTCTTCCTGTCCGTAAGTTCATACTTAGTGTTTTCCACCCTCGTAGCCTACGAAATCGTTTCCTCCAACCTGGTCATGTGACGATGCCGATATTTATCTTCAAGAACGTGAAGAACCTGGCTTCGGTATTCCTTCTGCTGTTTGTAACGGGAATCGGAAATGCCTTGGCAGAAGATTCGAAGGTCGCCATCAAAAAAACCGACCGTTGCCCGGTTTGCGGCATGTTCGTCTACAAATATCCGAAATGGGTGGCGAGGATCGTCATGAAAAACGGCGAATACTATTTTTATGATGGCGCCAAGGATATGTTCAAGCACTATTTCGACACGGTGAAATATACGCCCGGTAAATCCGCGCAGGAGATCGACGCGATGGATGTCACGGATTATTACCAGACCGAGCTGATCGATGCCAAAAACGCCTATTATGTCATCGGCAGCGATGTCTTGGGGCCGATGGGGCATGAATTGCTTCCCTTCAAGGACGAGCCTTCCGCGAAGGAGTTCATGGCCGATCATCATGGCAAGAACATTCTGCGTTTCCAGGAGATATCACCGCAAACCATCGAAGGCCTGGATGCCAGCCAATGATTGCATAAGGCTACTATCGGAGGGAAAAACATGAAAACGATGGTGTGGGTTTTGGTGTTGATACTGTTTTTTCTGACCGGCTGCAATCAGCGAGCGACATTACGTATCGGAGATACGCCAAAGCGGGTAGAGTTGACCGACAACCAAGGCAAGAAGCGGGTTTTCCCCGACGAGTGGAAAGGCCGCGTGGTCATGGTGCGTTTCTGGTCCGTTTCCTGTCCTTCCTGCAACAAGGAAATCCTCAAATCCATGGAGGCTTTATACCAGAAATATCGGGACAAAGGTTTCACTGCGATTTCCATCAATGTCAACTCGACGCCCGAACTCGCCGAGGAGTTTCAAAGACTCGATAAATTCATCACTTTTCCGGTGATAGTCGATCCGGACTCATCGGTGTCTCGGCATTATGGCGTTGCGACTTTTCCTACCACCTTCATCCTCAACCGGGCAGGGGTGGTGACGGAGAAGGTGATTGGTGAAACCGGAATAGACATGTTCGAATCTTTCCTGCCACCACTACTCTGAAGGAGTCAGTCATGAAAAGTTGTTGGAAAATGGTTCTGTTTTTAATATTGCTAAGCCCGATGCTGGGCTTTGCCGATCAGCCGGGCGGCGGACGCGAAAGCTGCAAGGTCTGCGGCATGTATATCGACCGCTACCAAAAGAGCGCCGCAGAGTTGGTCTATAAGGACGGCAGCAAGGAACATACCTGTGGTGTCGCCTGCATGCTGCGCGTGGTCGAGGATGAGGGAGGGCTGTCGGCCTTCAAGTCGGTACAGGTGCATGACTGGGTCTCGGGTAAACTGGTGGATGCCGGGACCGCCACCTATGTCATCGGCAGCCAGGTGATCCCCGACATGATCCCGAACTATATCGCATTCGCCAAACGAGAAGAGGCGGAGGCATTCGCGGCCCAGAAAGGCGGGGAGGTGATCGACTTCCCCATGGCGTTTGACGATATTTCGCCCGTAGGCACCACGGCGCCTTTCCGCGTCCGTACGGCGGTGACGCCGGGCCGGGGTAATTTCCGCGTCGGCGTCGTCTATGGTTACACGCA
>JAQTSI010000110.1 GCA_028711365.1 Methylococcaceae bacterium | reverse complement strand
TGACTGGGTCGTTCGACCAGGGCGTCAACTGGTTTTCGCGGCTGTTGCCATACCAGGTGCAGCCGCTGCCCAACTCAGAGACCGTGAAGCCGAAGTCGGGGTTGGCGATCACATTGATCCAGGGGGCCGGTGTCCATTGGCCCTTGTCGAGCACGATCACATATTCGCGGCCGCCTTCGGCAAACCCGCCGAGCCCGTTGAAGAATTCGAGCGGGGGTATCGACAGCGCCGGCGACTCGGCTCCGGGAGTGGGCTTTGGCTTAGGCGCGACGAAAGCGGCCACCGGCCTAGGGCGCCTTAGCAGTTGCTCGGCCAAGGTGCCGCGGTTGCCGACCAGCACCGCGCGCGCGGCCGTTTGCAGCAGCAGCCGCTCTTCTGCCGAGAGCTGGTCGACTCGGATGACAAAAATCGCACCCTGCTCTGCGGGCGCGTGATGGGCCGAAAGCGCCTGGTTCTCCCGCACCATGCCCTCCAGCAGAGCTTGCAGATCCTCGGCGTAGGACAACTCCTTTTCGTTCAAGATCACCAGGTCGACGGCAAGGCCCTTGATGCGCCAGTATTCGTGGGCGCGCAGCAGTTGTTCGACGAGGGTCTGGTCTTCAGGCTCCGTGACGCGCAGCAACACGATCGGTCGATCTCCCGAGATACCCTGCCGCCATAGCCCGGTAAGACTCAAGGTATTCATCTGCAGCACCTTGGCCGCAGGACGCAGCGAAGGGTCGGCATAGACCAAGCGGTTGGCCAGATCCTGAAACAACTGGGCCTCGTCCGGGTTGGTACGCAGATGATGCAGTTGCACATGGGCATGAGTCCACGCCATGGCCGATACACGGTTGAACGCAGCCAGGTTGTGGTATTTGTCCGCCGCATCCTCCACCGCCTGGCGTGAGGCGGCGACCAGGGTGGTGAACATCACATGCTCGGTGGCGCCCACTTCGATGCGAACTCGGGTGCGCAGACTGAATATCGGATCGAGAACGGCGCCCACCGTGTTGGTCAGCGGGCGTCCATCGATCACCGCGATGGGTTCGCGCAGCGTTTGTCCCCGCCCGACAAAGCGCGCCCGGTCGGTTTCGTATTGGATCCTATCGCCGGTCTGGCGTCCGGCCAGCAGGTGGGCCGCCCAGATTTTCCGGTCTCTGGCCGCACGCCGCCGCCGCTGTGCGATCAAGCCATGCGCCTGGGGCAGATACTCGGTGTGGACGAACAGATTGGAAAAAGCCGGATGTGCGATGTCCGCGGCCATGGGGGCGAGCACCACCTCCGCATAGGAGGTGATCTCGATTTCCCGAGCCTGCAACCCGTTATTGGTTAGGCTCAGACGGCGGATTTCCGCATCGTCCTCCGGCGAGACGACGATCTCCAGGGTGCTGACCAGGCTGCCATCGGTGCGGGTGATACGGACACGGTCTTCGGCAAAAAGCACTTCGTAGTGGTCGGGAACCGCCGCCGTCGGCTGGTACCCGGCGGACCACACCTGGCCGGACGCGACATCGCGTAGATAGAGATAACTGCCCCAGGCATCCCGCGTCACGTCTTCGCGCCAGCGCGTCACCGCCAGGTTTTGCCAGAGACTGTAACCCGATCCGGCGGCGGTGATCATCACCGCATAACGGCCGTTGGACAGCAGGTGCGAGGAAGGCACCGAAGACGTGGGCGAGGGTACGCGCCGGACCGGTGGCTGCACGGATTCCTTGACTTCGGCAAGGACTTGAAGAAACGGCAGACTGCTGGTATCCGCGCCGCGCGGGATGCGTTCCTGCAGCAACAAGTCGGCGGCCTGGATCAGTGGCGCGTGATGGAAGCGGTGGCGCATCGCCCCGGCATGCACCGCATTGACGAAGGCCACCAAGGACATGCCCTGATGGTGGGCCATGTAGCAACGCACGATCGCGACCCGCTGACCTTCCGCAAGCCGTTCGGGAGTAAAATCGAGCGCTTCATAGAAACCGAAGCGGCCCAATGCGCCTTCTTTTTCCAGGCGCTCGAAGTTTTCCACGGCGGCATGGGGGAGGTACATCGCGGCCAAGGCCGTGGCGTAGGGGGCAATCACCAGATCATCGCCGAGTCCTCGTTTCATCCCCAAGCCGGGTACGCCAAATGCCGAGTATTGATAAGTGAAGGAGAGGTCGCGGCCGTTGAAAGCCGACTCCGAAACACCCCACGGCACGCCTCGTTCTTTTCCGTATTCGATTTGTCGTTTCACTACCAGGCGGCAGGTCTGATCAAGCAGGCTGTAACGGGGGGTAAAGGTCACCAGGGAAGGCATCAGGTATTCGAACATCGATCCCGACCACGACAGCAGCACGGTGCCATGTGCGGCGCGCGTCACCCTTCGGCCCAGGTGGAACCAATGCGTGCTTGGCACGTCGCGCTTGGCGATCGCGACGAAACTGGACAGCCGTGCCTCGGAGGCGAGCAGATCGTAATAGCTGGTATCGAGGGCGCCTTCCGCTACGCGATACCCGAGCGCGAACATATGGCGCTGCGCATCATAGAGAAAGCGAAAATCCATCTCAAGGAACAAGGTGTCCAACTGTATCACCATGTTCTCCAGCCGCTTCGTGAGCGCTTCGCTCTGCTCACCGGCGTGCTGCAGCAGTATCGCCAGTGCTTCCCGCTCACCGGATGCCAAGGATCCTTCAGGCGATGCCTCAAACTGAGCCAGGCTCAGCGCGTAACAACCGGAGAGCTCACTCAGATGAGTTTTTAGATTCAATGGCTTCCGTAACGGCTGTTGATGAGAGTGCTGCGCTTCCGATTCAGCACCCGCGGCTAGACGGTCTGCGAAATGGATCCAGGGTACCAGGCACTCCACATCGCGCGTGTGAGAGCCAATGTCATCCCGCAGCAATGTAGCCCAGGCCAGCACTTCGCTGTCATCCGTATCGCCGCGTTCGGCGGCATAAGCGCGTGCCAAGTCCAGCAGCGTATCGGCGCAGAGCGTCAACTGCCGCCACTGACGACTCCATCCGTCCGGGTCAGCAGGATGGTTTTCCACAAGTTTGCCGAGGACGACAGCTTTTTGTCGCAGCTCTTTCAGCGTAAAGGTGAGCGTGCGCCGGTCATCGGTGAGATTCGCGAGAGCGGCCGTGAGCAGTCGATGAGTATCGGCAAGACCCGACAATGCGGTGGAGAATGCGAGCGGTCGTCTCAACATTTCCCGGCAGGCCTGGGCCAGCGTCAGTAGATGCCCCGCCAGGTTGCCGCTGTCCACGGTCGACACATAGCGGGGTTCCAACAGGTGCAGATCACGGGTGTCATACCAGTTGTAATAATGACCATGTAGACGCGGCAGCGCGGTGAGAGTCTTCAGCGTGGCTTCGAGCCGGTCGACGGTGTCCATCAACCCGAGCCAGCCGAAATCCCGGGCGGCCATGACCGACAACAGATAGAGGCCGAAATTGGTGGGCGAACTGCGATGGGCGATAACGGGTCGTGGGTCTTCCTGAAAATTATCCGGCGGCAGATAGTTCTCCTGCGCCGTCACGAAGGTCGTGAAAAAGCGCCAGATACGTCTTCCGATCAGGCGCAGCCGTTCTCTATCCCGGGGCAGCAGGGATTCGGCCCGATCGAGCCTCGGCGGGAGGCTCAACGCCCGGGCAACGAAAGGGGCTAGCCACCATAACAGCAGGAACGGCGCGGCGACCTTGATTCCTGCCGGATTGAAAAGCAGCACCACGGCGCCGGCGCCCAGAAGGACTATAGCGGAGCGGCCCAAGGGCTGGACCAGGTTCTTCAGCGCATGGTTTGCCGTCGTTTTGGCTTGCAGGGCGGTGACCCACTTCAGCAATTGGCGTCGGGTAATGAACAGTCGCACCAGGGTGCTGACGATGGCGTCCGTCATCCGCCAGGCATGTTGTTCGAGTAAGATCAACTCCGCCAGGCTATTGCCGATTGCCCATAGTACATTCTCTCCCGCCGCGCGTAGATGGGTCAGCAGCGAGATGCCTCGAGGGGGTGAGGCGAACCCGCTCATGATCGCCAGGATCGCGGGAATGGCCAATGCCGTCAGTACGAAGCCGATCAGGATAGCCTGCGGCGCATTCGGTATGGCCCAAGTGGCGACCAGTGCACAGAAGGCTCCTGGAGCCGAGAGGGTTCGGCGCAAATTGTCGAGCATCTTCCAACGCCCGACCATCGGCATGGCTTTGCCGCGAGGCCCAAAGATCCAGGGTAACAGTTGCCAATCGCCCCGCGCCCAACGGTGCTGCCGGGATGCCGCGACCTCCGTGTGGGAAGGAAATTCCTCGAAAAACTCGATATCGCTCACCAGCGCGCAACGCGCGAACACGCTTTCGAACAAGTCATGACTGAGCTGGGTGTTGTCCGGCACGCGTCCGGCCAGCGCGGCTTCGAACGCGTCGACGTGATACAAGCCTTTGCCGCTGTAAGTGCCGAGCGCGAACAGGTCTTGGTAAAGCTCGGACACCGCGCTGGCATAGGCGTCGGTGCCGGAAGCGCCGGCAAAGAGCAGGTGAAACATCGAGCGCTCCCGCCGCTGCGGCAGGGTCGGTGTCACGCGTGGCTGGAGGATACCGTAGCCATCCACGACACGCTGAGTGTAGGGATCGAATACCGGCTTGTTCAGTGGATGAGCCGCGACCCCCACCAATTGGCACACCGCGCCCATGGGTAACTTCGTATCGGAATCGAGGGTAATGACATAACAGACACCGGGCGGCGCGGTAGCGGGTTTGCCATCGATTGGCAGAAAAGAGGTATCGGCGGCGCCACGCAGCAAGCGATTGAATTCGTGCAGCTTGCCGCGCTTGCGCTCCCACCCCATCCATTTCCCTTCGCAGCGATTCCACAAGCGCTTACGATGGAACACAAAGAAGCGTTGTTCTCCGTGCTTGGCGTTGAGCGCGGCCACCGCGGCCGTGGCCGTGCCCAGCAGCCGGTCATCGTTCGGCATCGTTTCCTGCTCGGCGTCTGCCCAATCGGACAACAGAGCGAAACGCACGGATCCACCTGGATTGGACAGATAGTGGATCTCCATCTGTTCGACCTGCTCCCTGACCCCCTCCTCGGTGAGGAACATCGTCGGGACGACGATGAATGTACTCAGTGTCTGCGGCACGCCTTCCTTCAGATCGAGCCGTGGCAAGTGACGTGGTGGGAGGCCCGCAATGATGAGCCGGTTCACCAGGCCGACGGCAATATCCGCTGCCGGAAACATGGCAAACAGCGCGAGCAGGAACAACTGAAATTCGCTGAGCCCCGCGGCGAGGCTCACACTCAAAGGCAGTGCAAGTAACAACAGGGTCAACAGACTGAGACTGCCCACATAAACGAACCACGCGTGGGCGGCATAGGCACGCAGCAGCCGTTGTTTGGATGAAGGCCGATAGTCGACTTCCCGTTCGAACGCATACCGGCCGCGGCCGATCAAGTAGTAGCCCGATTCCATCTGGCGTCCGTCGGTCGTGGAGTGCTCGCTGACGTGCTGGACTTTGGCTATCACCTTGCGGGCGATCTCCACCTCCGAATGGGGCGAGCGCTTGGCGAGATTCTCGATCGCGTGGCGATAGCGGTCGCGGGTGAGGAAATCCATCTCCCCATAGCCTTCGTGACTGCGCAGACACTCGTCCACCAGGCTCAAGTCCTCGACGAATGTGGGCCAATCAAACGCGGAGATAGCGCGCATGCTGGTGATGATGTTGCGCACCGTCCAGTTGGCGGCGATCTGGTCGGCGTGCTCCTGATGCACGACTTCATCGAGGCCGATACCCAGCTCGGCCAGCCAGTCATCCAGAAAGTCGAGGGAAGCCGCCGCCCCAGGGTGCGGATCGTGCAAGCGCTGCATGATCTGGACCGCGAATGCCTGACGCAAGGGAGTGGAGGGTAATGCCGCCGAAGTGGGTGGCGGGACCGATGGGTCGATTTGGGCGGCGAATTGCTCGACTCGATCGACGAACTCGTCGGCGAGCCTGCGCCCTTCTTGCGAGCGCATCACGAGTTCGGCGAGGCGGCGCAGATTCTCCACCATCACCACGCGGAGGGTAATCGGGATCGCCCAGAGCTCGCCCAGGGTGAGCGGCTGGACGCGCTGGTAGGCGCGCACGAAAAGAGTCAGGGTTTCGGGGGTAAAGTGGCTGTCGGTATGGGCCACCAAGGCCCAGGCGATGCCGTAAATCCGTGGATAACCGGCCAGAAACCCCTCGGCCAACCTGGGCAGTCCCCTATAATAGCGTTCGGGCAGGTACACGGTGATGTCTTTGACCTGCTCTTCGATCACGTGGAAGTTATCGAGCAGCCACTCGGCTGCCGGCGTGATGGCGCGCTGTTCGACTACCGTCCGCGCGATCGCTTCATAGGCTTCGAGCAGTACGTGCTCGTTGTCCCGTACCCGCGGCATCAGTGGGAGGCGGCCATCGGAACGGCTGGTGGTTTTTTGCGCTTTCGCCAGGCTCTCCGCATGCTGCTCGAGCCGCTCATTGGTAAACAGCTCAAACCGGATCGGCTTGCCATCACCCCCCGGGGCTTCGCTGATTTTTTGTCTATGCTCTGTCCATTTCGCCATGGATTTAATTCTCCTTTTCCGGCCAAAATAATGACCGTCCTTTGGCCGAGATTGCCAATCTCAAGTATCTATCTCCGTAGGCTGAAGAAACCCGAACGGCCTACCGAAGATAGGTTACAAGCAATCTTGCCGCTTGCTCTCGCATCGGCTTTGGCTCTGAAATACCATGTAATGGTATGGTTCACGGCTAGATTCTGCCCAATAAGATCAGAACCAGTATGATGGCTAGCACCAGCCCGAGTCCGCCGCTGGGTCCATAACCCCACCCTCGGCTATGTGGCCAGGCAGGAATGACTCCAACCAGCATCAGGATAAGAACGACGAGGAAGATTGTGCCAAGTGACATGGTAGTGCTCCCGTTAGAGAAAGTGCGTTAGACTGAAAACCGTCCCAAAACGGCGTGGCCTTGGCTTTAATACCATTGAGTTAAGGGTGTGCCACCCTGCCTTATGACGGTTTAACCTTGTAACCGTTCAGTCCCCTCTCCATGAAGGGTTAGCGTGGGGGTAGAACGCCCTTTCCTGCCAGGCGTTGATGAGTAACGGCTAGTTTCTACTGCCCTTTTCGCTTCGCTCTTTCCCCCTGTAAGGCATGGGTATCTACACAAGTACCCTCCCCCTGGCAGGGGGAGGGTTAGGGTGGGGGTTGAACGCCGACGATACGGCGGTGCTTCTGGGCGCGGCGAGTCTCTACCCCCATCCCATCCTTCCCCCTGCAAGGGGGAAGGAGTTGATTTCCCTGTACTTTCAGACTTGTGTAGGTACCTATGCCCTGTAAGGGGGAAGGGGGTGTGAATGAATATGGCAAGCTCGTCTTCGGCTCACTTGAATTTGGAAACGGCACCGGCTACCCCGGTCTTAAGATCATCCCAAACCTTATCTGCCGTCTCTTTGACCTTTACCCACGCGTCGCCGCTGGCTTCCTGCAATTCTTTGATCTTTTCAGCAGCCGTCTGCTGTTTGGCGCGCAAGGCATCGAGTTCCTCGAGGTACTTGAGCTTCACCTGGTCCGCTGCGTTCTCGGTTTTTGCAGCCAAGAGGTCAATCTGAGCACTCCATTCTTTCAGTTCTGCCGCCAGACTCTCTATGTACTCGTCTTTGGTTTTCATGGGTTTCTCTTGGTTGTGGATGGGCGTTTTCACATTGTTTTGTCCCGGTTTGTGTTGCCTCGAACGACGATTATGCCGATGTCATCCCGCCAAGGGACCTGTTTTGTGGCAAGTCACCGCGCGTCGTTTCAATCACTGGAAAACAGCTTAAATGCAACATTGGGCGCCGTCGGTACGGTAACGCACATAAAGCCGCTGCCGGTGATAGGCCCCGGATTCCTGGCATTCGATGCGCCTCGCCGATCGCCATTGCGTGCGGTATCGGACAGACTGGCGTGAAGGGAGCGAGTATAAATTAGGCTATTCCCACTTGCCGTCTTTGCTGCGGGCTAATTCGGCGGTAGACAGGGATGGTCGGGACAACTTGACCGTTTCCAAATTTAACTTCAGGACATAATGTCATGAACGATTTAATCGCTGAATTGATCCATTCCTCCAAAGGTTATTGCTATGAGACCGCTGGCGTGATCATCTGCTTCTTCAACGATGCGGAACAAGCTCGTTGCTGTGCGAATAAGATAACGGTAACTGTCGGCAAAACGGTTGAGGTCTGTGGCAGCCAGGTATCGATATTCTGATAATCCACTTCTGCACAAGCTGGGCACCCCCCAAGCAAGATTCAGTTCACCTCCCCACCAACGAAGGCAGCCACTGGTCCTGCCTCGCTTTACCCAAGCTGATTCCAATCGGCAGCTTGAATTTCACAGCGGCCTATGTCATAAAGAGCGCAGTGCGTTCCATATCCTATAAGCTTGGTTTCCCACGACGCCTCTTGGTCCTCTTGGGTTGAGCCATTCGATTTTGACCCAAAATCTGGATGTTGCTTATGATTGACCCGCATAGCCCGTGCCAGAACTATCTTCTCAACGCCCTGCCCGCAGCCGAATACCAGCGTCTTTTACCCCATCTGGAAATGGTTTCGATGCCGCTCGGGGAAGTCCTTTACGAGTCCGGGGACGAGTTGCGTCACGCCTATTTCCCCTCGACTTGCATCGTATCCCTGCTTTATGTGATGGAGAATGGCGCGTCGGCCGAAATCGCCGTGGTCGGCAACGAGGGCATCATCGGTGTCGCCCTGTTCATGGGTGGCGGAACCATGCCTAATCGGGCCGTCGTGCAGAGCGCGGGCCATGCCTATCGGCTGCCTGCGCATCCGTTCATGCAGGAATTCGATCGCTACGGGGCGTTACACCATTTGTTGCTGCGTTATACCCAGGCGCTGATTACCCAGATGGCACAGACGGCAGTCTGCAATCGGCACCATTCGGTAGACCAGCAGCTCTGTCGCTGGCTTCTGCTGAGCCTCGACCGGCTCCCCTCGGACCAGTTGGTCATGACCCAGGAATTGATCGCCAATATGCTCGGCGTGCGCCGCGAAGGCGTCACGGAGGCCGCGGGGAAATTACAGCGAGCGGGCTTGATCGATTACCGGCGGGGCCATATCACCGTGCTGGATCGACCGGGATTGGAAGCGCGGGTCTGCGAATGCTACCAAGTGGTCAAGACGGAATTCGATCGCCTGCTTCCTCTCCCGCCGGGATGGCCGATTGACTTCACGCATTCGAACGCTACATTGCCGTAAAAGCGCCTTCGCTCGACTCATCACTCCTCCATTCTATCGGTGCTTCTATCTTGGCTCAGCCCGTATGCCGCGTAGCAGAATGTGTGGGATCGGGTTTCACGTGCCGGAGCGCCTCGTAGCGGCATGATCGGTTAGGCTCGCCGACGGATCCTCGCCCTCCCCGCGGGATTCGACAGGCATCACTTTGAATTGCACCCCAAGAACAGGGGGTAGGTCCGGTCAAAAGAGCCATGCAATCCTGTAAACCCTTTAACCCGTCTTCCGAATATCTCTTCTCGACCAATGAAATACAAAGATTATTACGCCATCATGGGTCTCGACCGGAAAGCCACCGCTGCGGAAATCAAGAAGGCCTACCGCAAACTGGCGCGCAAGTATCACCCGGATGTGTCGAAGGACCCCGACGGCGAAGAAAAATTCAAGGAAGTTGCCGAGGCTTACGAGACGCTTCAGGACCCGGAAAAGCGGGCGGCCTACGATCAGCTGGGGAACCATCAACCCGGCCAGGACTTCCGGCCTCCCCCGGACTGGGGAAAAGAGCACGGCGGCCCCAACTTTTCGTTTGACGACATCGATCTATCCGATCTCTTTGCGGCCTTCTCGGGCAGCCGGCAGCGCGCGGGGCAGGATGGCCGCAAAGTCTCGATGCCCGGCCAGGACTACGAAGTCAATGCGCACATCACCTTGGAGGAAGCGTATCGCGGCACCGAGTTGGAACTCAATCTGAGCGTGCCCGAATACGATGAGAACGGTCTCCCGCGGCGGGTGCAACGAGCCATAAAAGTACGCATCCCCAAGGGCGCCACGGATGGACAGCGGCTGCGTCTTTCGGGCAAAGGTGGCAAGGGTATGAATGGCGGGCGCGATGGGAACCTGTATCTCAACATCACCCTGCATCCGCATCCCCTGTTTCGGGTGAGCGGCCACGACTTGTATCTGGATCTACCTTTGGCGCCCTGGGAAGCGGTGTTGGGAGCCACGATACAAGTGCCGACGCTGAGTGGTGGCGTTCGCCTCAAGGTGCCGCCCGGAACCCGCGCCGGGCAGCAACTGCGAGTCGCCGAGCGAGGGCTGTCCAAGCCTCATGCGGGGGCAGGCGATCTTTTTGCGATTGTGCAGATCGCCGTGCCGACCGTGGTAGGGGATCAGGAGCGCGCTTTATTCAAGGCGTTGGCCGATGGTTCGACATTCAATCCCCGCGGTCATTTCGAACGGAGTTAAGCATGCAAATCGAACAAACCGAAGGGCTCTGGCTGTATGAGCACTACGAATTCTCCCTGGCGGAACTGGCCGATTTGTCGGGCATGCCCGAAACGGAGTTGCGCGAATGGGTGGACGAGGGTGTGCTTGTGCCCATCGATCCAGAGGCCGCGCAATGGTCCTTCGGTGCCGATCGCCTGGTGACCGTTCGGCTGGCGTGCCGTCTCCGCAAGGACTTTGACCTGGAGCCGCACAGCGTGGCCTTGTTGGTCATGCTTCTGGACCGCGTTCATGAGCTGGAAGCGGAAGTTCGCGACCTGGGTGCAAAACTGCCGCGAGTTCTTCGCTAGCGACCTGCCTGTATGTGAGCTACCGTACCGACTGCGGCTAGTTTTGCGGCTAGAGTGTTCTCAAGCTTCTGACGCGCCTCTTGTTTCACCCCGAAGCTTGTTTCTTTAGGCGAGGGTGCCGGCAAATGGCGAGTATTCAGTCCTAGGCGTGTAACCGGTTGCGGAAACAGTGCCTGATCGTTAGCCGAATCTTGGTCGGCTTGGTTTTTATATTCGAAACTTATCTCAATAGGGTGTTCCCTTTAAGGCCTTTCCTGAGACTATGGAAGGGTTTATTAAGCATACCGGGATAGGCAATTTAACTGGAGATTTAGACATGAAAAACCTTATTAGATTTTTTTCAGCATTTCTATTGGCCCTGTCGTTAATGACTGCCGCCGGTTGTGCATCGACGCCAAAGCATGAAGGAAGCGGGGAGTATGTTGACGACAGTGTCATCACCACTAAGATCAAGGCGCAGTTATTCGATGAGCCTAACCTGAGATCTGGCGAGGTCAATGTTGAAACCTTCAAGGGTATCGTGCAATTGAGTGGCTTCGTGAAGTCACGGGCCGATATTAACAGAGCGGTCGAAATTGCGCGCGGCGTCGGTGGTGTGAAGTCGGTCAAGAATGACATGCGGCTTAAATAGAGTAGAAAATCATCATGGAAGCCATAGACAACATTTAATTCCGCATATGAGGTTTCCTGATTAGCAAGATTCTTCAACCAGTGCTGAAACACCGCCATACCGGCAGGGATGCCGGTATCCGGTGCCTCTGGATTGCAAGCTAGCCAATTTCAACGGATCTAAACCCAAGTATTTTTCAATTGGCTGAAACATCTTGCTAATCAGGTTACTCTTTGCCTTCGACGGCCCTGGACGTTTCCCATCGACTCAAGGCCTTCGTTTCTCGCTCCGAAATGACGCTACGCTTTTTCGTAGGTCTTGCAGGTCTTCTGCGGAAAGCATTCCATCGCTAAGGGTTTCGATGGACTCTTCGATTCGCTCGCTTCGCGTGGATCCTTCTGTCGCAGCGATAGACGGCTTTCCTATGGGCCTGTTGACGCGTGTTCGCCGATAGCCTTTCCATCGGGGCTGTGGCAGAAGCCCCCTCATGCTTGAGCGCTTCCGTCGTTTGGCTGTCCGAGGCAGGCCTTGATCTTCGTTCAGCCCAGCCGGTCTCGCCCACTCACTGAATACCGCGTTCAGCAAGGCTTCTAACGATTTGATGGGGTCTCGGTGCAATGCCGTTAAGTGTAACCGTTCATACACCCTTTGGAGCGCGGGCGTCCCGCCCGCAGAAATGGCGGTCAAGATGACCGCGCTCCCAAGAAGCCGTGCAGCAGGCCGGTTTGTCTGGATTCGGCTGCACGGCTCAACAGTGCTCTTTAGGTTAGCGGTTTTTTGTAATTTCCTCCTTGATATCCTCCTTGAGATCACCAAGGCCCGCCTGCACCTTGCCGACGTTCTTTTGGACATTCCCTTCGAGCTCCATATCCTCGTCGTCCAGTATCTTGCCGGCGAATTCCTTGACTTTACCTTTGGCTTCCTGGATTCGGCCTTTCGTTTGGTCTTTGTTCATGAGAGTCTCCTGATAATGTGTTAGTCATGACCAGAGCGTGGAAGGATGTTTCCCATCGCCCGCTTAAAACAATACATACAAAACTGAATGGGGTCGGTGCGGTAACGAACGGATATGGATTAATCCTACGCGGCTGCCTCATGACGGTTTTATTGGCCGCATAACACCGGCCTCAACTGGCGATGCGGAACCGGTTCTCGCTCGATAGTATTGATGGATTGCAACGACGTCTTGTGCCTGGATTCGTCGCAGTGCTGCGAATGTTCAGGAATCCGGGGTATATCATCGATAGCGATTTTATGTGCGATACCGTACCGACGATGTCTAAGGTTTCGGTTAGCCTTTCTCCTGGATTGTAAACGACGAGCGCACTGGACGGCATTTGCGGCTGGCAAACTGGCGGCCAGACAGTTTCATTACGAGGCACAATCGATGAGCCAATCTGCGGAAGATTTCGGGGCACTGCCCCATGACGGACTTTATCAACTGATTCAGAAGCAGATATCCGGCGGTAAGGTCAAAATTCCTTTAGAAATTCGGTTATGGGGAGGGCGCTGTTATCGCTTTGGAGGAGGTGAACCCGCGGTTAAGGTTTTAGTAAAGGATCGCAAGGGCTTGGAAGCTTTGTGCCGACTGGATGAATTGAGAATCTGTGAAGCTTATATGAACGGAAGCCTGGATGTCGTGGGAGATATGCTGGGGTTCGTCAGCCTTCGGCGAGCCCTGAGTGACAGTCACCCACTGCAATACCTGTGGCGGCGGATTGCACCCTGGTTCATCGGGCGGATACCGACCGACCGGCAGGCCATCGCGGCCCACTATGACTTTGCCAACGAGTTTTATCTCCTATTCATGGACCCGACCCGTTGCTATTCCCAGGCGGTGTTCGAACGCGATGATGAAGCGCTGGAAACGGCACAGCGCCGCAAACTGGATTTTGCGATCGACGCCTGTCGGCTCAAGCCGGGAGATCGCGTTCTGGATGTCGGCGGCGGCTGGGGCAGCTTCATGGAACATGCAGGACGGTGCGGCATTCAGGTCACCTCACTGACGATTTCTCACCAGTCGGAGGAGTTTTTGACGGACTTGATTCACCGGCGCCAACTACCCTGCCGGGTGCTGAACCAGGACTTTTTGGCGTACACCTCGCCCGAACCCTACGATGCGATGGTCATCCTGGGAGTGATGGAACACCTTCCCGATTATCCGTCCGTGTTGCGGCAGTTCCAGTGCTTGCTGAAGCCGGGCGGACGCGTCTATCTGGACGCCAGCGCCGTTCGGGAAAAATATGCCAAGCCCAGTTTCATCGCCCGCTACATCTTTCCGGCGGACCATGCCTATTTCTGTCTGCACGATTTCCTGACCGTGGCCGCCAAGACCCCGATGGACGTGCTTGCGGTTTATAACGATCGCCACAGTTACTTCCTTACCTGTAAGGCCTGGGCCGAGAATCTGGAGGCCGCCCGGGATGAAATCATCCGCCGTTGGGGCGAGGCACTCTATCGCCGTTTCCGGCTCTATCTCTGGGGTTCGGCCTACGCCTTTCTCAGCCATGGCACGGAAGCGTTCCGGGTGGTTCTGG
>JAQTSI010000109.1 GCA_028711365.1 Methylococcaceae bacterium | reverse complement strand
CGCGCTTCGACGGGATTTGCCCGATTGGCTGGAGCCGCTTTATCCAGATCGACACGGCGACTTATGTGCAACTGGTGGCCGCACACCATCCGGCAGGCTACACCGAGGCATTCGGCGTCACCAGCGCCGGCGATCTGATCCAGATTTGGCAAGATCCGGAAACCTCGGAATGGCATTTTGATCCGGTCGATATTCCTGTGCGCATGGAGGTGGAGCAGTACGCCAGCTATCAGGTTTCTGTTTTTGCCTATGACGGCGGCGGCCTGCCGCTGGCCAACCAGCCGGTTACCTTATATTGCGATACCGACTTGACGGTGGAAGTGAACGGAAAGACCTGCTTCATCGACCCTTTGACGCCTTGGCCTGACACCACCAACGCAAATGGGCAACTCACCGTCACCCTGTGCACTGGTTCCCTCGGCGTCCCACAATTACGGGTGACGGTGGATGGGCTGGGAGTGACGGCGCTGGTCGATCCGAGCGGGCCGACCCAGGACCGTCTGGCGAATCTCACCGAGGAGCAATTGAAGGCCGCCAATTGGACCAGCGATGCGGGTGTGCAGACGCCGGTCATCCCCTCCGGCACGGAAGACGAGACCGTGGCGGCGCTCGTCAACACGGCGAATTCCGCGATGCGTCTGGTGGAGCAAACACGCGAGGCATATCCTGCGGCGATGTCGGGGCGCTTGCATCCGCGCAACGACCACCGCGTCGTCCGCTTCATCGAAAACACCGACGCGGCCCCCACGCCCATTCCGCCGTTCCGCATCACCGACCTGGCTTATCAGGAGGCGTGGCAGGTGACTTTCCTCGAAACCGGATTGCGCTATCACACGCTTGACCGCGAGCAGGCCGAGTTGGCTTTGGCGCAATACCGGACGCTTCCCAAGACCGCTGATATATTCGGTTATGACCTGGACTGGGGCGACGTGCTGCAAGTCGTCGAGGACGGCCTCGCCATCGTCGAGGATTTCACGGTCAACGCCTTCAATGGCACGATATCGTGGTCTTTCAAGCTGGTAGTGAACGGAATTGAAACCGCTTTCGAAGCCATCGTGGAGGGTGCCGAACAGTTGGTGAACCTGGTGGAGTTGGTGTTTGAGAAAATCGCCGCGGCGTTCGACGAATTGTTCCGTTGGCTGGGTTACATCTTCAACTGGCCGGATATCGTCCGCACCCACGATCAAGTCAAGTTTGTGATGAACCAAACTTTTCAGTTTTCGCAGACGGCTTTGACTTTCGTAAAGGAGAAAATCGACGGGGGGTTCGACGGCTTGTCGGAACAGGTTCAGCAGGCGTTTGATGTTTTGAAAAGCAATCCGTTCATCAATGACAGCAGCCTTACCGGCTTGAGGCAGTCCAATCAAGCTTTGGCGCCGGCCGACATGCAGGATGCCATGGATAATGACGTGGTGCGCTCGGCCTTCATGGCCAATGCGCAGAATGCTTCCTCGATGGGAGGCAGACGTCTGGCTTCGCCCGAGGCAATGGCCGTCACGGAAGATCTGATCGCCACGCTGGAGAATTATGCCAACGAGTTCAAAGATGCCAATGAAGCGTTCCAGCAGGCGCTCGATTATTTCCGCAAAGCAACGGAACACCCTGACCAGTTTTTGCAAAACAGCATAAAAGGCGTCTTGAGCCTGGTTGAGACGTTGGCGCTGGCGGTGCTGGATACCGTGCGCGTCGTGCTGGATGCCGTTTTGGACGCGGCGGCTGCGCTACTGGAAGCTATCTGGTCCACGCTGAACGAGACTTGGGATATTCCCTTCATCTCCGATTTGTATAAGACCTATGTCAGCGGTAACGAACTGACGATGTTGGACGTGATAGCGTTGCTCATCGCAGTCCCCACCACGGTGCTTTACAAGATACTGCGTGGGACGGCCCCCTTCCCCGAAGGCGACCAGAATGGCATTGCGAATTTTCAGAGCCAGTTCAGCCTGTCCAGGTTGCTGGAAGGCAGCGGCATGGGGCCGGGCAAGCTGCCAATCCCGCTGGGGGGTGAAGCCCTGACCAGCACGGCGCTTCTTTCCGGTCCGGCGCTTCTCATCTATAGCATCATGGGAGTCGCCTCTTCCACTTGTCTCTCCTACCTCGTGGCTCTCGCGGATGCCAGCCAGGCGCTGGAGAACCCAGGGCTTGAGCTCTTTTCTTCCAGTGCCGTGCTGGTCTTTGAGATACTTGACCAAGGTCTCAACATACCCTGGCTTACCGACGATCTTAATTACGATAATACTTCTGACGTGCTTGCCATAACGCTTTGGTCTTATGGTTTCGTGGGGTGCGCGGTCGATGCCGCATTCCTGCTTGGAAAAAAGAAGCTTTCACGCCTGGATTCTCCCATCGTACCCGTGTTTTTGGATTCGATTGGGATGGCCTTGATCGGTTGTCAATTCGGCTTTTCCTATCAACAGCCTTCGGATAAGCTTGCGCTGGCGCAGAATCTGTTCGGCAGCATACCGGGACTGTTCGCTTTCTTGAGTGTGGAGGAGTTGAATGCGGACCCCCCTAAAGCTGGCATCATAATACTGACCGGCATTGACGAAGTTTGCATGTTGGGTACGTTAGTTTCCGGCATCATCTCTATCAAGGATGTCGCGCAGTCGTTGGATGCGGCCTAGGAATCTGTCGGACTTCCCTATCGTCATTCAGAGTCAGATGGTTCCTCTTACCCGAAGGCTCCTGCAAATGCAGACCTTTCCAAGATGATCTGTTGCCGTCAGAACCGCACCACGAAGTCCACAGCGCCTTGCTTTCGGCCTTGCTTGACCCAAGCAAGGCTGACCGCCTGGCAAACGGAGTTGGAGCTAGTGTGACGGGCGAAATAGCAAGCAGCCACAGGAAGGGCGCGCCTAACGCATCCCATCCTGTAGAAATTTTTCGGTCAAGCATTTGGCCGAGGCGTAACCCGGGGTGGCAAGGTCGGGGTTTCGAGGGGGCTGTAACAACCCAAGCTCATTAAGCGTGAATTTAACTTCTTATGTTATACACGCTTTCAGGCGCCCCGCCTGTCCGAGCCTCGAAACCTAAAATTCATGGGGAAAACATCATGAACAAGACCTTGCCAATGTTGATTCTTGCGGCTATTTCCATGCAAGCTCAAGCGGCATCCTACCTGGAAACGTTTCAGGGGATGTCCGGAGCCCTTTGCGACCCCTACGACATCTGTGTGAACGACACGACCGATCATCAGTTCCTGCTGCGCTGGCAGAACTCGCCCCCCAAGATGTCTTATTCCACGACCGTAGGCTTCCAGATCAAGACCGGCTGGACCGAGTTTTATCCCGTCGACCCCAACTTGACCATGGCAGTCAAGCGCCTGACATTCACCATCAACAGCCTGGCGCCTCCGGCCAGCTATGGAACCGTGACCTTATCCATTTGGAATCAGGCCACCAATTCCTACAGACCCTACCGGAACTATACGATGTTGCCGAACCGGCCGAAAACGCTGTTTTATTATGGGAGCAATGCCCCGGAAATGCAGGCCTTGAAGCGTTTCCAACTGAGTGCCACCAACCCGGTGACCTCGTTCACGGTCAACGCCATGAACGCCGACCTCTTTTAGTCGCAGGATTCCGGCTCCAGGTAGTTTTTGATCCAATCGTGATCAAAGTCTCCGTAGGAACAAAGGACTCTCCGTGGCGGATGATCGGCAAGTATTGCATGGGGTTTCTCTTCTGATGGCAGAACGCCGCAGTTCAGAGACGCGCTGCTTGTGGCGCGTCCCTCGTGCAGGGCCAGAGATTGTCAGACCGGCGCCCAGCCAATTTGCATGTCCGTCATAGCGGAACCACGGGGATACATATCTCGCAATCGAAGACGCCCGTATTCGGGTCGAACGTCGAACCTTTCTTGTAGTATTCGAAGCACGGGCGGGCATCGAGTTGAAGGCCGCTGGATGGGAACCAATCCCGCAGCAACGCGGCCCAGGCGCCTTCGATTTCGGCGACGGTGCCCTGGAAACTCAGCACCGCATACCGGCCGCCCGGAATGGAGGTCTTGAAGGCACTGCCGGAGGTGACAAAGTCCTGTGGGACTTCGACGCAGGCATCATATCGGCATTGCGCAGGTGCCGTAATGTTGGGGTCATCGTGGCCGATGCCATAGCGGGGCTGATCGAGCAGGTTATTGGTCAACAACCAGGGATAGACCGTTTTCTGCCAGAACAGCGATACAGGCTTACCATAGGGGCCTAGATGGCGAAGATAGGCGACGGTTGCGGGCTGCCGGTCAACGAGTCTTACGTTCATGCTGGTCTCCGTTTCGGATTGAAGGGAGACTTCATATTCCGGCAAGATGAGTTCATCTGCCTGATCGGTCTTGCGATCAACCTGATCAGGATTGCTATTCGCCAAGCGCCGCTCGGCTTGCTGGGTTCGCCAAGAAGTCGGCGAGCAGCCGAACCGGGCCCTGAAAGCGCGGGTAAAGGCTTCGGCGGAACCGAAGCCCACCGATAAGGCGGTTTGCAAAACCGTCACGCGCGGCTGTGCGGCGAGGCGCATGGCCGCGACTTCGATCCGCCGCCGGCGCAAGTAGTCGCCGAGTGTCTCTCCCATCCACGCGGAGAACAGCCTATGAAAGTGGAACGGGGAAAAGTGCGCGACTTCGGCCAAGCAGCGCAGATCGAGCGGCTGGTCCAGATGTTGATCGATGTAGGCGACCACCCGATGCATTCTGAGTTCATATTCCGCGCGGCTGTCTCGCCAAGCCATGGGCTAGCCTATGCCTTGAACGGCGGTGGGCGGCCTGTCGAATGCCGCCTGTTCGATGCTGGGGTTGGGCCTCATCGTCCCGGCTTCTGCACGGTCACGAGCATGTTGGCGTCGCGGGCCATCATCCATTGGCCCGATTGCTTGCGCAGAACCGAGAGGGTATGACCCGCGCGAGTCATCGCTGGGCTTTCATCCGATGGAGTGATCACAACCTTCTGCCGGTTCCACAGATACGCCCATTCGCCGAGAATCTGGATTTCCTGAATCTCGCTAGTTACTTCAAACTGGGGCGGTGATTCGCTCGTCATCGCTTTCATCGCCGCGTCGAAAGCAGCCCTTCCCCTCATCGGTGGCTGACCGGGGGCAAGGAAAACCACATCCTCTGCCATCAAGTTCAGGACTGTTTCGATGTCACCCCGCTTCGCCGCTTCCGCCCAAGTCGCCACAAGCTGGCGGATTTCCTGTTCGTCATGGATCATGGTTATTCCTCGATGACACTCAACATGGAATGCTGCATGCCGCCTTGCCGATGCCTGCCCGATGGAAGGTTGGGCATTGCTTTCACCGAAGCCGCTTGCTGAAGAATACAACACGCTCGGTTTCGCGGAAACCAAGCGCTTCGTGCATTGATAGGCTGATTTCGTTTTCGAATAGCGCATCCGAGGCCAGTTCTTGGCATCCATGCAAGGTCGCCCATTCAACGACGGCAGTAATCAATCGGGGCGCGATGCCTTGGCACCTGTATTCCGGCGCAACGAATATGCCTTCGAGGAAAGCGACAGGCGAACTCTCGGTTCCGTTGACATAGTCGAACCGCATGGATGCCTCGACGAACCCAACAGGCAGCATGGGGTCGATATAGGCAACTCGTTGAAAAGAACGTTCCGATTCTCCTGCCAACATGGTCATTTCGACAAGATGCGCATCTGGCGAGCAATGCGGCCATAGTACCTGGCGAAGCGGCAGCAAATTCACCTGATCAACCTCGGTACAGGGTACGATCTTGACGTTCAACATGATGTCAACCCGGCTGCCCACGAGAATGCTTTGGCTCAAATTGAGTATTGCTACGCGACAGCGACCCATTTACTGGATTCTGTAAGCACATTCAAGCGATGCGGCTTACCGTATCGGGTTGTCAGTATTTTTTACACTTTTTCTTCACGGATGTGCATGGATTGCCATCGCCCAACTTCATCGTCAGCGGCACTGCTCCTGTTTTATGCTCTTTGAGTCCACTTTATCCTTTTGATAAAAATAGACTTTATGGAGAGTGATGGGGCGATGTTTCGGAGTGTCAAATTTTTTTACGTTTTTCTTTAGGATTGATGACAAATTGCCGTCGTCAGGCTTCGTTGACAGCGATATTCGCTCCTGCGTCCACCCTTCAAAACGCCTTATCTGTTTGATAGTCCATGATTTTACGATCGTATGATGAAGCCGGAAGGAATGTCGATTCGTTTCTGGTGGGGATGTCAGTATTTTTTACATATTTTGACAATAGTTCGCGGCTGCTCCCGGTTGGAAATGATATATCTTTGATTTTAAATGTTTATGTTATTGAGGCATAAGATATGCTTATTTCGCTCGAGCATGCTAGCTGAACCCAAGGTACTCGATAGCGATATGAACTTGTTGCTTAAGCACTATTGTGGTGCTTGAGTCGTATCTGATGTTGAATGCTGCTGCGGAATGATCATAAGCATCTTGGGATGTTGGGTCTATTTTTCTAACATAGTTTATTCTGGGGTAACTTTTATGCATAAGCGACTTCCTGCTTTTGTTGCTTCCTTGGCGCTTACAATGGGCTACAGCGTTTCGGCGAATGCCCTTTCCTTTTCAACTTTCGTGTCCGGCAGTGACATCAATTCGGCTTTGGGCCAAAACGCCACCATCGGGTTTGCCTATGCCGGCAACAAATTTGTAGGCTCGGTTTATTTCGGTAGCAACAATAACCAGCTCTATCAGACCGATTTGAACGGGCAAAACGTGAAGCCATTCGGTTCGCCAATTCCGGGGGCTTCTGGCGAGATTTACTTATCCAGTTCTCTAGGGTTGGGCGGTTTTGCCTCCCGCAACATTTTTGCAACGGCTGGCAATTCGGTCTATCAAATCGACAATAATGGTAACAATCTGGGTACGTTCGTCAGTGGGTTGAACGGCACAGTCCGCGGCATAGCCTTCGATCCCTATGGCGTTTATGGGAATGAAATGCTGGTAACCACCACATCGGGCACCGTTTATCGGGTAAACAGCAGCGGAGTAGCCACGACTCTGGCATCCTTGGGCGTAGATACGGAAGGGCTCGATTTTGCACCGCAAGCGTTTGGAAGTCTTGCCAAGGGAACCTTGGTTGTTACCTCCGAGAATACCGGCCGTTTGACCTCCATTTCATCGACTGGAACCACTACCGATCTTGGGGTATTCATCCCGGGCGGTGCGGAGCAATTATCCTTTGTTCCAATCAGCTTCGGTGGTAATCCATTGGAAGGATTGTATTCCGCACGCTATCCCAGTGATATACGGCATGCTGGAGCAAGCGATTTTGCTGGATTGCTGGGTGATGTCATCGTGACGACCGAAAATGGTCAACGGGTGTGGCAAGTTCACCCGACCGGCGGCGGTTATACCACTACCGATCTGGGATCGTTTGGCGGTCAACCGGAAGATGGTATTTTCGTGACCAGTACTCACATCCATCCTACCCCGGAGCCTGGCACCCTCGCTCTGTTCGGGCTTGGGGCCGGAGCCCTTGCCGCCCGTCGCAGGAAAAAGGCTTGATTTAGTGCCGTTTTTTCTGCATTGATAGATCTCTTGAGCGGTAGTTTGTAGGTTTCGACTGCCGGGCGGCAGGTGTTTTTGCCGAGCCAAACGTCAGTTTGGCTCCACGCCCAGCAAGCGCCAGAAATCTTCCAGGCGTGGGATGTCGAGCACGGCCTGGGCAGCCAACAGGCCGGAAACGCTGACGCCGGCGACGCCACCGCCGGGGCGGGTCCAGTGGCCGGCGTGGTAGAGCCCAGGCAAAGCGCCCCGTACATCCGGGCGGTGCGGGCCGATCTGATCGGGCGCAGGCGCCCAGCCATAGGCCGCGCCCTGATGATTCAGGGTATAGCGTTCCAGGGTGCGCGGCGACCCCGATTCCACCAGCAGCAGATGATCGTTCAGTCCGGGGAATTGCCGCTCGGCTTGTTCCAGCAGACATTGCTGAAACCGCGGTTTGGCCTGGCGCCAGGATTCGCCGATGGCATAGGGACAAAGGGCGGTCAGCACCAGCAGGTGCTGACCGGGAGGGGCCAGGGAGGCATCGGCCAGGGTGGACAAAGTGGCGGAAAACCAGTCGAATCGTCCCTCCAGGGCGCCGGCATAACTGGCCTCGTGGTCCAGTCTGCGGAAAAAGAACGACTCGTGGGCCAAGGCTCCCCCCGCAAAATCCAGATCGGTTGCCAGGTAGGTCACGAATACCGAGATCGAAGGAGACAAGCGGGCCAGGCGGTTCCAATAGTCTTCCGGCAAATGCCTGCGACCGATCAGGGAGTCGGCGGTCTGCCAGGCGTCGGCATTGGAAATCACGGCTTTCGCCCCGATCCTCTGGCCGTTCTCCAGCATGATGCCGCAAGCTTTGCCTTGCTCCACGCAAATCCGCCGCACGCTGGCGTTCAACAGCAATTCACCCCCCAATTCCCGCAGCTTGCCGGCGAGAGAATCGGCGTAATTCTGGAAGCTTCCCCGGCAATAAAAACCGCCCTCGTAGGTATAACCGGCCATCATGGTGGCCCAATACAGGAACGACAATTTCGAAGGCGGCAAGCCCAGATAGGGCCACAGCGAAGCGTATGCGCTTTTCAGTTGCGGGTCGGCAAAGAATTCGTCCAGTACGCTGCTCAGGGTGGCGCGCCGATAACGGAACAGTGTGGCCAGGGTCAGGGCGGGGGAAGGGAGGTCTTCGTCGTCTAGGCGCAGAACCTCGTCCGCGATCATGATTTCTTCCGCCAAGACCCGGCACAGGCGGCTCAGCTTCAGGATATTGTCTTGTTCGGCGGGAAACCGCTCAGCCAGGCCGGCAACGAAAGCTTCTTCGCCGGAGTGCAGGAGCAACTCGAACTGGGGGTAGCAGATGCGGGCGTAAGCCGGGATGGGCAGGAAAGTGGATTCCGTGCTGATGCCCAAGGCCTGGCCGATCTTGTAGATGATGCTGCCATTGCGATAACCCTGCCGGGAGCAACCGCTGATCAGGTGCACGCCCGAGTCGAAGCGATATTTTCTGCGGGTGAAGCCATGAGCATAACCGCCGGGGCGGTCGTGCCGCTCCACCAGCAGCACGGATTGGCCGGCCTTGGCCAATAATGCGGCGGCGCTCAAACCACCCATGCCGGCGCCGATGACGACGACATCGTAGGCTTCCTGTTTGGATTCCCGCAGCATATTGCCCATGAGGGGTGGCCCAAGGTTTACGTTTACAGGCGTTGCAGCAAGGCCGGGTCGATCCGGCAATCGCCGATTTCCGGATGACTGGCCACATCCTGTTTGAAGTCGCGGAAAGCCGGGCTCTGGATGGCAAGGCGGACGATCCTGCCGCCGTCGAACTCGTATTCCAACGCCCCGCCCTTGGCCAATGCGCCTTCGGGGCCGGTGGCGAAAACCAGGATGGCGACGTTGCGCATTGGCTTGCCTTGCTCGAAAGCGGGGTGGGCGCAGCTAAGCTCGGCGACCTTGAGACTGGCGAAGACCTGGGCCAGTTGGGCGGCACTCACCACGACGCCTTCGCCGGGCACGGCGGGTAGGTTCAATAGCTTCTCCAGACCGAAATTACCCAGACGGTCCTGCAGCAGCACTTTACCGGCGTTGCCGTCGTTGACGATCAGGGGAAAGAGTTGATGTTCCATTTCGTTGCTGTTGGCGTTCCTGATCGCGGCGCTTAGCTGCCGCTCCACCGAGCGGATGGCGGCGATATAGGATTCCTTTTCCTGCATCTGTTTCGCCATGTTCTCCCAGTCCTGCGCACCATTGACCGTCAGACCCATGGCTTTCATGGTTTCGTAGTCCTCAGGAATCAGGCAGCCGCCAAAGCCTTTGCCGCGGAATTCCCTCGCCTGGTTGTAGCGGCTTTCCCCGCTCATCAGGCTTTGTGCGGCGACGTTGTAATTCTTCCAGTCGGGGTTCTTGTCCAGGAAGTAGTACAGCACGGCGTTGCGGTCGAACCGGTTGAAACCCAGATCCTTCAAGGCGATCTTGAGCTTGCGGCAGGCGGTTTCCAACTCATGGTAGTGGTTCCAGTCGGGCTGGAGATTGGGGTGTTCGGGATGTTCGGATTGGGCGATGAATGGCTGCAAGCCGGTGAGGCCCTTGCCGGTCTGGATCTGCGAACGCCACAATTCCTCCAGCGACAGGTCGCGGGCATCGGGCAGGCCATTGGCGGCGGTTTTCAGCAGCAAGGAGGGTTTTGCGTCGGCATAGACCCTCACCTCGCCCAGGGGTTCGGTTTTGGCGGACGCGAGTTTGGACTCGGCCAGTTCGAAGACGTCGAATCGAGCCGGGTTGAGGCTTGCCCCTGTCGTGCCCAGGCTGACCACCGGCGGCAGGGTTCTGGTTTCCTGCCGGCGCTTGCCGCCTTCCGGTTTTGGAGCTTGAGCGGCCTGCTGCTTGCCGGTGTTGACCATCAAGCCCGAAGCCAGCTTGCCGACGAGGGCGACGCCGGTTCCCACCCCGGTCAGGGCCAACACATTGCTGGCGGTGTTCACGTCGGAGCCGATCTTTCCCAGATCGAAACCGGCATCGTTGCTGGAGATGAAGCTGTAGTCGATTTGGGTATCCTTGCCCAGATCCAGGCGCATCCAGGGCGTCAGATAAACCTTCTTCGCCTCCAGGCTCATCTGGCAGTGCCCGGCTTGCGCTTGGAAAGCCAGGCCCGGCGCTTCGCGGGAGAAATGCAAAGGCTCGTTTCTGATCTGGAACAGCAGCAGGGATTGGGTTCCGCCCTTGGCGTAGCCGCCGCCGAAATCGCGGCAATCGCTTTTCGAATCCCCGCCCGCTTGGGATTCGAATTCGGAGACGAACTGGACGTAATAATCGTCACCGTCCACCGAGCGCGAGCCGGCCAGGGCGGGCAATGGAATGGGTTTGCTGATCGGATGGGCGATGTTCAACTCCCGTGTGGTGGCGCAAGCCGTCAGGAGCGTCGCGGCGAGGATGAGCACGACGAGATGCCGCATGGCCGCGACGGGCAATCCGGAATGGTTGAAACTGATCATTGGGCATTGCTGGAAATCGATAGAGGGTAAGTATGCTTCCCTGACAATGGCTAGGGCCAAAGCCGTGAGAGATGCGGCCCGGCCCCGGATCAGTCGCCACAGGCCACGCCGTTGCTGGGTTCATGCTGTTTCGCAAAGGTCGATCTCGCCAATCATGCGGCGCTTACATGATGAGCAATGATACAAGACATCCTGTTCCGCCCACAAACGGCCCCTTGGGGCAAGTTCGATGGTCAGGGCCCGTTCACAGTCGACGGTATCCCGTTCATAAGCTTTGCACTACAGCATGGGCGCGTTGAGTTTCATCCTGAATGCTTCCACCGGCTCGACAATAGGTTTATTTGCATAAGCCCTGAATCAGACAAAATCTGCATCCAACACGATCCGATAACGTGCTTTACCTGATCGCAGGTGTTCCAGTGCATCATTCACCCGACTCATTGGAAAATGTTCGACTTGCGGGGCGATATGATGCCGGGCCGCGAAATCCAGCATCGTCGCCAGCGCCACCGGACTGCCGGTTGGCGAGCCGGACACGCTCTTTTGACCGAATATCAAGTCAAGGGCTGAAATCGGCATCGGCTCCAGCACCGCGCCGACCACATGCAGACGGCCGTTGGGTTTCAGGGTTTTCAACAAGGTGGACCAGTCCAACGGGACATTGACGGTGACGATCAACAAATCCAGCGAATTGGCGGCTTTGAGCATGGCCGAACTGTCACGGCTCGAAACGACATGATGGGCTCCGAAGCTTCTGGCTTCTTCGGCTTTGGATTCGTGTGAGGTAAAGGCGGTGACTTCGCAACCCCAGGCTTTGGCGAATTTAAGCCCCATATGGCCAAGACCGCCAATGCCGACGATTCCGACTCGATCGATCGGTTTGATGTCGAAGGTCAGTAGGGGTGAAAACACGGTAATCCCGCCACAGAGCAATGGACCCGCACTGCTGATGTCCAAGCTATCGGGTAGAGGAATGGTCCAAACCCAGTGCGCCCGCAGCCGCTGCGCAAATCCGCCAAGATGGCCGATGATGGTGGGTTGTACCGTTGAACAGAAATTATGCTTGCCGCCCACGCATTCCTGGCAATGCATGCAACTACCGGCATTCCAACCCACGCCGACCCGTTGCCCCACCTGTAGGCCTTCGACAAGATCACCCACCGCAACGATACGGCCCACGGCCTCATGACCGGGCACGACGGGATAGCGCGACAGATTCCAGTCGTTATTGATGATCGACAGGTCAGAATGGCAAAGACCGCAATGCTCGACGGCAATTTCAACCTCTTCCGGCCCTAGCGGTCCCGGATCCAATGAAATCGGCTCGAGTTTTTGTTTGGGCCCGTGACTGGCCCAGCCTTGAATTTTGCTCATGGGTAAACTCCTGATGTGATACGAGCATCAATTATGGCCATATAAGCCCTGACTGTTCAATTGCCTGATCTGCCGCAGCCAACTCGGTCACTGGGGGGCTTTAAAGCGGGTTTACTGGTTCCCAAGCTCCCGCTTGGGAACCCGAGCGCCTGGAAACCAGGACTTGGAAGCTCCAGCTTCCCGTCACCAGATTCGAGTCACTTCGATCAAACCTTCCATACCGGCATAGTTCCGCGCGCTGGAATAACGCCAATGCTCAGGCTTATCCACATATCCGCGCTTGACCGGATTTTGGTGAATGTAATCCAGCTTCTGCCGCATGACCTCCTCGGACTCGATGAACTGCGGATGACTGCCTTCTTCCCAAACCTGGTAGCGAGTTTCCGTCTTGTGAGCCCGCTTGAACAATGCCAGCAACTCCAGCATCTTGCCCCCACCTCGGTTCTCCAGGTGCGCAATGATCTCCTTCGCTGTGAAAGCCTTGAAGCGTTGCATGTCGCGGCTCAAATCATCAGACGTCGCGATCAAATGCAGATGGTTTTCCAGGATTACATAGCCGTAAAGCACAAAGCCCGCTTCCCGCTGTAGATAGCGCCAGGAATTCAGCACGATCTCCACCGTTTCCGGATGGGTAAACAAAGGAAGCCAGTGATTGACCGTCACCGTCAGAAAGTGGGGACATTGTTCGTTCAGGACGCGGTAGCGGCTTCGAGGCATGTTGGCTCCTGCTAGCCAGGTAAGGAAGCTGGAGCTTCCTCGTCCTGGGTTCCCAAGCTGGAGCTTGGGAACCAGATCAATCATGCTTTTCGTTCTTGAATAACTAAATAATCACGCCAATTTTTTAATATCCTATCAAGACTTTCTGTAATATTTTTTTCATATTTATTTATACGCGTCCCTGGGTAGGTAATCACCAACTTGCTATCCCTGAAATCTTTCTTGGGCTCTAATTGAATTTCATAACTTTGCAGAAGCTCAGTGCCGGAGAAAGCGGATTCACCCAATACCGTATACCTATCCCATTCTTGCAAAATATCAACCAGAATTTCTAAATACGCCAATGGATCTTCTTTTAAATCGATTGTGATTTTATGTTTATCCCATTCCTTTTTAGTAACGTAATCATGTATTCCAACTGAGGCTGTTGCCCATAAATCTTTAATCCAATTCGCATAATTAAAGCCTCCTCGCAGCCATATATGAGCAGGTATTCGGTTTTCTGTGATTTCGGATTGTATTTTATTAAAAACCACTTTAGAAACAGGTTCAAAAATCTCTTTTGAAGTAGCTATATTTGCTCCTTTTTCTTCCTGAATATAATTAATATGATTCCACGTGGTAGATTTTAAGCCCCACATCAACTCATGCCAAAATGTTGATGCTTGCAATAGCATGAGCCCGCCAGACACCCCATGGTTAAGACTTATCTTTGAAGTTGCGCTTCCCTTCCAGACATCGTTGTCGTACTCATCTTCTATCACTCTTATTCCCTTATCACTCCAATTTTGGCCACTTTTTTGCGGGTTTACCGCTTGTGGGTAGATTGCCGATATGGCGCAGGAGGTTCTGCATTGGCTCGGGGGACAGCGGTGGGCCTTGGGCGAGGCGC
>JAQTSI010000108.1 GCA_028711365.1 Methylococcaceae bacterium | reverse complement strand
GCGGGTGCTGGACAACGCCCGTTACCAGAAATGCCAGTCGGTCTTTGACAAGGCCGAGGCGTTGGGGATCGAACTCCTTTATTTGCCCGCCTATTCCCCCAACCTGAACCTCATCGAAAGGTTGTGGTGCTTCGTCAAGAAGCAGGTGTTGTACAGTCAGGGCAATCGCGCTATCTAGCCCGAATTATTCACAAAAGAGGGCGGACCTAGTTTAACTAATTGATATTATAAGCATTATACCAATAACGCTGCGGACGAAGCTAAACGAGGTCGACCATGAACCCTTCCACTCAAGAAACCCTGCTTTTCCCTCCCGTCGATGGACTGACGGTGCGTGGCCACTTCGATGGCGGGGCGCTCTCCTCGGATTTCGGCCCTCTGTTGCTGCGGGGCATCGACCGTCAGATCGGTCTGACAGCGCGGTTGGCCAACGCGTTCGAGGATCGGCGTCATCCCTCCTATATCACCCATTCAATTCGGGCGATGTTTGCCCAGCGCACTTATCAGGTAGCCTGCGCCTATGAGGATGGCAACGACGCCAATCACTTGCGCTTCGACCCGATATTCAAACTGGGACTGGAGCGTAAACCGCTCGGCGAGGACACCGATCTGGCCAGTGCGCCGACCTTTTCCCGCCTGGAGAATGCCGCCACGCCCCGGGACCTCTTCCGCATGGCCCAGGCGTTCGTGGATCAGTTCATCGTTAGCTACGCTCAGCCGCCCGCCGTGATCGTCCTCGACCTGGATCATTCCGAGGACCCGGCCCATGGCCAACAAGAGTTGATCTTTTACAACCCCCACTACGGCAGCCACTGCTATCTGCCGCTGTTTATTTTCGAAGGGCTATCCGGCAAGCTCATCACCGCCGCACTGCGCCCCGGCAAACGCCCGACCGGCGCGGAGAACGCCGCCATCGTCAAACGGGTGTTGAAGCGCCTGCGCGCCGCCTGGCCCCACACGCCTATCCTCCTGCGCGGCGACGGCCATTTCTCCAATCCCGAGTTGATGCAATTGGCGTTGGATACCCCGCATACCGACCCTTCGACAGGCTCAGGACAGGTTTTCTCTTCGGCGTGGCCGGCAACAGCATTCTCTCACCCTTGGCCCGACCGTTCCTGCAGGCGGCCCATCAGCTGCACGAAACCCGTTGTGCCTATGCTCGGCTGAACGGCCAGAAAGAACCCGAGGCGACCCGGACTTATCATGATCTGAACTATTCCGCCAAGACCTGGCCGAAAACATTCCACATGGTGCTCAAAGCGGAGGTCATGGCCTTGGGCGAGAATCCCCGTTTCGTCGTGACTTCCCTGGATCTGCCCGGCGCCGAAAGCCTCTACCGCGACTTATATTGCGCCCGCGGCCAGGACGACAAATCGGCAGGACAGCCGATTTGCACGCACAGCGCCCGTAGGGTGCGGTATAGGGACATACCGCATGATTACTGGATCAAGGTGATCAAGAACGATCTGGCCAGTGACCGTACCTCCGACCATCGCTTCCTCGCCAATCACCTGCGGCTGTTCTTCTCCTGCGCGGCCACTGTGCTCCATCATGCGCTGCGGACCGAAGTGCGGGTCCACATCGAACTGGCGAAGGCCCAGCCGTTCATGGGTCTCGCTGAAACTGTTCAAAATCGCCGTGCGGGTCGTTCAATACAAGGACCGCGTCAAACCCACCTGCCCAGTCGCTGCCCGGTCAAGCCCCTGCGGGTCAAAATCTGCGGCATCCTGTTCCAGACGCCTGAGCCGGTCTTGAACACCGCCTGACCCGGTCTCTTTCTCGATGCGACCGATGTCGTGGCCTGGAGTCTGACTCCGGGCAGGACGGCCTTTGCCTCATCCGTGAGCATGAGCCTCATGTCTGCCCCGCCGAGAGACCACAGACACGAAAAATGCTTTGTTCATCCTCCACCACCACCCGATAGCCCATGCCCAGACGCCCGCATCTGGCGCGTTATCCCTACATCCGGAGCACCTCAACGGGTTTATGAAACATTCGGGTTAAGGATACGGTCAGAAATAATTTTCTGGTCCACGAAAGACACGAAGCGCACGAAAAATAGGGCATATTTCTTGGTTCTATAAGCAATTGATTCTAAATGGATAGCGGTCAACGGGTCACACCCTTTTTCTTCTTCCGTGTATTTCGTGCTTTTCGTGGACAATTAAGGCGTTGGGGTAGGCTTCGCTCAGCCAGCGGAATTTCGGGAAGTTATTTTTAGCCAAATCCTAAGTCAGCAATATTGGCCCCTGATCCGGGGCGGGGAGAGGTTTTTCGCTGTCGTTGGAAGAGCGTGACCAGCGGTTAGGGAGGCTTTCCCCGCCATTGGAAGAGCAATTCCAACGGTTGGAAGAGCATTCCCCGTCGTTGGAAGAGCAATTCCAACGCTTGGGGAGGCTTTCCCCGCCATTGGAAGAGCAATTCCAACGGTTGGAAGAGCATTCCCCGTCGTTGGAAGAGCAATTCCAACGCTTGGGGAGGCTTCCCCGCCGTTGGAAGAGCAATTCCAACGCTTGGGGAGGCTTTCCCCGCCGTTGGAAGAGCAATTCCAACGCTTGGGGAGGCATTCCCCGTCGTTGGAAGAGCATTACCAACGCCTGCGCAAGCTTGGCCGGCGACGGGGGGCGATTCAAAGTGATGCGGCCCAAGGGAAGGGCGAGGGGATCGATCAGTAAAAATTTCTCACATTTTTCATGCGCTTTTCACCGCCGTTCAGTAGATTGCGTTCGCGCCGATCCGGCTAACGCCTTGTCGGCGTCTGTCTTCAACCTCCATTCCAAGGAAAAAACTTTGAACGCAATCTACCAAAATGCTGGCCTAGCCGTGCTGGCGGCTTTGGCGGGCCTGCCGGCGGCAAGCGCGCAGGCCTGCTCTCTGAGCACCGGGCAAGTGGTGATCAACGAGGTACTTCCGGCACCGTCTAGTGGCGCCGAATGGGTCGAACTCTACAACACCACCGGAACCGACCTGAACATCGGCGGCTGCTATATCGACGACATCGCCGCTGGTGGCGGCAGTCCCTACCTGATACCGGCGGGTACGACCGTTCCCGCCTACGGCTTCTGGACGCTGGACCGTGCCAGCTATTTCAACAACGGCGGCGACGATGTGCGGCTGCTCAAGTCCGACGCCGCCACCGTGCTGGATGCGAAGACCTACGGCGCCACGGGCTACGACGTATCCTGGTACCGCACCCCGGACGGCGGGTCCTGGGCGGGGCTGACCACCACCAATCCGACCAAGGGAACCACCAATGGCGGCAACACAGCCTGCGGCAGCGGCACCTGGAGAAAGGGCAACCTCGAAATCCATCACATCAACATCGGTCAGGGCGATTCCACCCTGATCGTCGGCCCTACCGGGCGCAGCATCCTGATCGATGCCGGCGAGACCTACTGGAACAGCAGCCAGGACGCCATCACCGAAGGCGCTTATATCCAGCAGGTGCTGGGCTGTAAGTCCCTCGATTATGTGCTCAACACCCACTTCCACAACGACCATATCGGCTATGTGAATTATGGCGGGCTTTGGCATCTGGTGGAAATTCAGGGCTTCACCGTAGGCCAGATGCTGCACCGGGATTACAACACCTATCTCGGCACCACCAGCGGCACCTTCACCAATTGGAAGACCTACCTGGAAGGAATCGGCAAGGCCAAGCTGCATCCGGCCATCGCGGTCGAGGGTACCGGCCAGGTCAACCTGGGCACGGGCGTCAGCTTCAACATCGTCGCGGTCGACGGCAACCATCAGTTGGTTCCGGGCAATTTCAGCACGGCTCCCACGCCGCCTTCCGAAAACGACTACGCCATCGGCTCCGTGCTGCGTTATGGCAAGTTCGACTATTGGATCGGCGGCGATTTCTCCGGCGAGTTCTCCACCAGCACTTTCGGTTATGCCTATCACGACATCGAGGTGACGACATCCGACGAGATCAAGGACGTGGATGTCTACCGGGTGAACCACCACGGCAGCGACCACTCCAACAACCCGGCTTTCCTGGACCAGTTGGACCCGGAGGTTTCCATCATCTCGGTGGGCAACGACAATACCTATGGTCATCCGCGCCAAACGGTGGTGGATCGGCTATTGGCCACCAGCGACGTGTACATGACCGAACATGGCGATCCCAATACCAACACGGGCAGTGCCGTGATCGGCGGTAACATCGTGGTGAAGACCTCCAACGGCGTCAACTACACCGTCAACGGCAACCCCTATGTGGCTACCGATCCGGTCCGCATCGACAACGATGTCGACGGCTATTTCTGGGGAGTCGACCCGGACGATTACAACTTCAACGTCATGCCGGCCTACAACGGCGGCTGCGATCTCGCCTACCAGAAGTGTCTGGTTCCGCCCAGCCTGACCGGCGCCTCCGCCGGAACCCGGAGCATCACGGTGCTGTGGAATACCGCCCC
This sequence comes from Methylococcaceae bacterium, assembly GCA_028711365.1. Lineage (GTDB taxonomy): Bacteria > Pseudomonadota > Gammaproteobacteria > Methylococcales > Methylococcaceae > Methylumidiphilus. The sequence goes on along the minus strand of JAQTSI010000108.1, from coordinate 9,572 downwards.
CGTGGTGGATTCCTATCGCGTTTACCGCGCAAGCTCCGCGCCCGGTCCTTACACCCTGGTCAAGTCCGCCCTGGCGGACGCCGCCAGCTCATGGACGGATACGGGGTTGAGCACGGGCAATCGATATTATTACCAGATGACCTCGATCGTGGACGGCAAGGAGAGCATTTTCTCCGGCTATGTGACGGCGGTCGCGAACTAGGGGTTATTTCACCAGGAGGTGAACGGCGGCCCGTAAGGCGAAAAAACGCCTTATGGGCCGCCGTTGTTTCTGCGGAGGAATACGGCCTGTCCTCTCCCGCATCGGCGCCCGGAAAGCCGACGAACATGCATCATCCTGTCCGCAGTCTCCAATAGCCATACTTTTTTTTGCAGGGAATTGTTCCTGAATTTTGCAGGGAATTATTCCTTTTTTGCATGTATTTCTCATAGCGTAGTTGACATGCGCCGTTTGAGGTTCAAAAAACCATTTGAAAACAGCGGTTAATAGAACTGGCACTCATTGTGCACCCAATGGAAACGGTATGGGTGCGACACCAATTCCCTCACTCAGGGGCGCCGCATCCCTACCACGGGCCCGGCTGCCGCAACGCCGATCCCTGCCGATCCGAAGGGTAGCGGCAAACCGTTCTCTTAAATCGGTTGATCATTGGCCAATACCGTGCCGTGCAAGGTTTGCAGAAGAAAAAATGCGTTAACCCGGCAAATTAAGGAAAACCTGAACCTTACCGATTTTCACGCCTATCGAGGAGACCACTAGATGGCAGTCACAAACATGTTTTGTAGTAATAAAGAACCACTGCATCGCCTAAAGACGCGACCGGCCCGGATCCACGCGGCCGTCACTCTCGCGCTGTTGCTCGGAGGCGGGGCCCTGTCCGCCGTGGCGGCGGAGGTTGCCGCCGGGGCCGAATGGACGACCGCCGGCGGTACGCCCCAAGGCACCCGCTATAGCGCGCTCACGGATATCACCCCCGACAATGCCGCTCAACTGAAGGAAGAGTTCGCGTTTAAGACCGACACTCATGGCAGTCACATGGGCGAACCGCTCGTCGTCGGCACCACTCTCTACGTCGTCACGCCTTATCCGAACAAGCTCATCGCCTATGATCTCACCAAGGGCCAGACCAAATGGACCTATGCCCCTAACGTCAGCGAATACGCCAAGGGCCAAAATTGCTGCGGTGGGATCAATCGCGGGGCGGCCTACGCCGATGGCAAGATCGTCTTCAACCTGCTCGACAATACGGTGGTGGCGGTCGATGCGATCACCGGCAAGGAAGTGTGGCGCAATCACCTGGCGGACCCGCATACCGGTGTCACGATGACGGTGGCGCCGATCATCGCCAAGGGCAAGGTGATCACGGCCTCCTCCAGCGGTGAGATGGGGGTTCGCGGCTGGATCCAGGCGCTCGATCTCAAGACCGGAAAATCGCTTTGGCGCGCCTATAACACCGGTCCCGACAAGGACGTATTGATCGGTCAGAATTTCCGCGACAACTCCGTCTACTACAAGGGGCAAGTGGATCAGGGCGCGACCAGTTGGCCGAACCAGAGGGCTTACCTATTGGGCGGTAGCGCCGCATGGGGTTACCTGAGCTACGACCCCGAACTCGATCTGCTGTTCTACGGCACCAGCCAGCCCGGTGTGTGGAACGCGGAAATGCGCTGTGACCAAGCGGCATACGCGAAAGACCCGCGCAAGTGCGACAACAAGTGGGGCGCTTCGATCTTTGCCAGAAGACCCGATACCGGCGAGGCGATCTGGGCGTATCAGTTCACCCCGCACGACAGTTGGGACTTCGATTCCGAAAGCGAGAGCACCCCGGTGAACCAGACGGTTACGGTCAATGGGGTCACCCACGACAAGCTTCTGGTCCATTTCGACAAGAACGGCTTTGCCTATACCTTCGACCGGGCGACCGGCGAGGTCTTGTTGGCTCCACAGTTCGTCAAGGAGGTCAACTGGGCGAGGGGGGTCGATCTGACCACCGGTCTGCCGCTGGTCAACGAAGAAATGCGCGTCCATCAGGGCGCCGTCACCGAGCATATTTGTCCGTCGGTGCTGGGTGGAAAGGGATGGGAACCGGCTTCCTTCTCGCCGAAGACCGGCCTCTTCTATGCGCCTACGTTCAATCTATGCGGGAATCTGGAAACGCTGAAGGCTGAGTTCATCGCCGGCACTCCCTACATGGGCGAAGCATTAACCATCGGGCCAGCAACGGATAAAAGCTATTCCAGCGAGCTGATCGCCTGGGATGCCACCAAAGGCCAGAAGGTATGGGGCGTCAAGGAACCCAAACAGATCTATGCCGGCACCCTCACGACGGCCGGTGGAGTGGTCTTCTATTCGACCAAGGACCCATCGTTCAAGGCGGTCGACGCCAGCAATGGGGCGCCTCTGTTTACCACCCCGTTGGAATGCAATTCCGTGGGTAACCCGATCAGCTTTGCGGGTCCCGACGGCAAGCAGCGCGTCGCCGTCTTCAGCGATGATAAATGTGCCGCCAACACAAGCCCTGACGGCGAACACCAAACCGGTAAAGGCGGTTGGGTTCACGTCTATAAGCTGCCCTAATCGCAGTTCCTAGGTAAGGAGAAGGGTCGCATGTTCCAACGATCTCACCAATTTCCTCATCTGCCACGAGTCACGCTCGCCGCTTTCGTGCTGTCGTTCGCGGCGGCCGTGGCGGCGGAAAGCGAACTTAGAATTTGCGCGGACCCGGACAATCTGCCCTTCTCCAATCAGAAGCAGGAAGGCTTCGAGAACGAGATCGCCGCGCTCCTGGCCGACGACTTGCACGCGAAGCTGAGCTACACCTGGGAGAAGCAACGGCAGGGCTTCATCCGTGAAACCCTAGTGGCGCGGCGTTGTGATGTCGTCATGGGCGTGCCCTACGGTTACGAGCGGGTGCTCTCCACCCAGCCCTATTACCGCTCCGGCTATGTCTTCGTCACGGAGAGACGCCGCCATCTGGCGCTCAAGTCCCTGGACGATCCGGCACTGCGCAAGCTGAAGATCGGCCTGCACGCGATCGGCAATGACGGCTCAAACTCCCCGCCCGCGACTGCCCTGGCCCGCCGTGGCATCGTCGGCAACATCGTCGGCTACTCCATGTGGGGCGAGGAATCGGTTGAAAATCCACAAGGTGAAATTGTGGACGCCGTCGCCCAGGGGGATATCGATGTGGCCATCGTCTGGGGGCCGATCGGGGGATATTTCGCGAAGCAATACGGCAAGGATCTGGTGGTGACGCCCGTGCCTGCCGATGCAAAGCTGCCCTCGCAGCCCTTCGCCTTTGACCTCGCCATGGGAGTCAGGAAAGACGACGAGGCTCTCGCGGCGCAACTGGAAAAAAGCCTGGCACGGAAACGGCGTGAGATCCGGGACATTCTGACGGCTTACAACATACCACTCATCAAATCAGCCACGGGCTCAACCCCATCCCAGTCAGGAGCGGATCGGGGGGGAGCTCAAAACCATAATAAGAGGTAAATCTATCATGCGAGTTCTACCGAATATCGTTAGCACCGCCGTAGGCCTAATCCTGCTCGCGGGCGTAATGGGCGCCGCGCAGGCGGACAGACCAAAAGCGCAAACGTTAACACGCTCACCAAGCTCGACCACATCAACAACCATCACGACGACCCCCGGTTGCGTCACGCCAACCAATGACACGGCCGTGGAGGGACGGCGGGCTTTCATTCGAATGAATTGCTATAGCTGCCATGGCGCGACCGGCCACGGCGGCGGCATGGGACCCAGTCTCGTCGGAGTGGAGTCTGGAGATGTGAGCGAAGCGGTGCTCAAAGGGGAAGATGGCGGTATGCCATCGTTCAAGAATAACCTGTGCCCCAATGATGTCGCCAATCTGACGGCCTATTTGCAATTGCTCGGCACCGGCACAGAGCCGACCTTCGTGAATTGGTGGGAGCCCAATCCCTCGAGATAGGCATCGATCCATGCGGGCAGCCGCAGGGTCACGCCAACCATCATCCAACCAAACCAGTCAATCATTTAGAGGTAATACGAAATGAGATGGGAAACACCTAGCTACAACGATCTGCGCTTCGGCTTCGAAGTGACGATGTATATCTACAATCGTTAATCGTCGTTCCGGCAGGGATCGCCGGAATCCAGACGCTCGGGATGACTCGCGGAGTAATGTCCTTGTCGACTGGATGCCGGCATGACGGCTTGATTAGCGGTTGAATCCATGAACGGGGCTCCGGGGCCCCGTTTTTCATGTGCGCCTGGTCATGAAACCGCAAAGCTTCGTGATCAAGGCGAGGCGGCTTATATCCGACGGTCACGGAGGAATCCACAGGCTCGCCGCCGGGCGCATCCGTCATATCCTCCCCAAAATGGCGTAGCACACCGGCGTCAGAATCAGACTGGCGGCCATGCCGATCAGTAATCCGGCCGACAGGGACAAGGTCATCGGGATGAGAAATTGTGCCTGTTCGCTGGTTTCCAGCAAGGTCGGCAAGAAACCGGCGAAGTTGGTGAGAAATGCGAGGAGAATGGGCCGGAATCTTGCCGTACAAGCCTCCAGGATCAGGCCGGAAGTCGGCCCCGAGCCGTTGGCCTGGCCGGATTCCTCGCCGCTTGTCTCCTTTTCCTGGATATAATCCAGCAACACCAGGCTGTCGTTCACCACCACGCCGCTGGCGGCGATCATGCCGACCAGGGATTCCATGGACAATGGCAGTCCCGCCAACCAATGACCCAGCACCGCGCCGCACCAGGCGATCGGAGCGGCCAGCAGGAACACGAGGGGCGTGATGTAGGAACGGAACGGCACCGCGATCAGGGCGTAGATGATGACGAGGGAGAGGGCGGCGTTGCGCCACAAGGACGACATCGCGGACTGCTGGTCACGGCGCTCCTGGCCGAACTCGGCGTGCAACTGGGGAAACCGCTGCGCGAGCAGGGGCAAGTGGTTCCGTTCCAGGTCGGTGTAAATGGCATTCACATCGGCCTTTTGCGAATCCACCCTCGCCTGCACCTTGAGCACGGGCCGGCGGTCCTGGCGGCCGATGCGGGCCTGGCCGGCCTCGAAATACACCTCGGCCAGGGACCCGAGCGGGGCATGGACACCCGAAGGCAACTTGACCGGCAATGCCCTGAGGGCATCCAGGGAGCGCCGCTCCTCCAGAGGCAGGCGCACCATGATCTTGACTTCCTCCCGCCCGCGCACGAAACGCTGCGCTTCATCGCCGAAATACGCCCCGCGCACTTGCTCGGCCAGAGCCTTGAGGGTCAAACCTTGCCGTTCGCCTTCGGGCTTGAGCCGCACTCGCACTTCCGGTTTCCCCGCTTCCGAGGAGTCGACCACGTCATACACCCCGGGGTAGACGGCGAGTCGCTGTTTCACCTCGGCCACGGCCTGTGCGAGCCGGGACGAGTCGGCATCATTCAGGTCGATTTCGATGTCGTAGGGCATATCCCCCTGCTTGTAGACGAAATCGATCTTGGCCCGGCCTATGTCGCCGATGCGCTTGCGCCACTCCCGCACGAAATCGTCGATCACCAGGTGTTCGCGGGCATGGGGCGCCACCTCCACCCAAAGCCCGGTCCATTCCGGATGAATCGAGGTTTCCAGATTGGTCACCACGCTGGGGCTGCCAGGGGGCTGCGCCCGGTTCAGCTCGTCGCGCAGGCTGAACAAGGCCTGCTCGGCGCGGGTGGCCAGCGCCCGCATTTCATGATAGGGGAGGCCGGGAGGCAGGGTCAGGCGCGCCGAGACACTGTCCAGGGTGGCGTCGGCTTCGAAAGACAGCCGGATATGGCCGCCCGCGACCAAGGCCGCCGACAAGACCAGCAGCGCGCCAAAACCGGACAGCACCAGATAGCGCCAGACCAGGGCCCGCATCAGTAAGGGCTGGTAAATGCGGCTCACGAAGCGGTTCAGGCCGCGGTTCATCCAACTGCGCAAACGGTCGAGGCGGCTTGCAGCACTGCGCCGGGTCGGCGCCACGGCCAGATGCGCCGGCAGGATCAGCAGCGCTTCCACCAGGGACAGCGCCAGGGTCAGGATCATCACCAGACAGATCGGTCGCATCATCTGTCCCGCCCAACCCGGCAGGAACAGGCCCGGCAGGAAGGCGACCAAGGTGGTCAGCACCGCCAGGATCACCGGTTGGGCGACGCTTTGCGTCCCACGAACGGCGGCGTCTAGGTGACGGGCAGGGCTTTCTTGCGAAAGCCCCAGCGTCTGTTCCTGATGCACGGCCTCCCCGATGATGATGGCATCGTCCACCAACACCCCCATGGCCAGTAAGAAGCCGAACAGGGAAAGCATGTTCAGCGAGATGTCCAGTAAGGCCATCAGCCAAAGCGTGCCGAGCACCGAGGTGAGTATCCCCAGGGACGCCCACCAGGCGACGCGGGTGCGCAAGAATACCACCAGTACGACGAAGACCAGCAGGAATCCGGACAAACCGTCTTCCACGAGGGTATCGACTCGTTGGGCGAAGGAGACGGAGGCGTCCCAGGAGGTCTCCATCCGCAATCCGCCCGGCAAATGTTGCGAGCGTTCGGCCACATAAGCCTTCACACGCTCGGCTACCGCGACGCTGTCGCGGCCTGCATAGACCTCGATGCCGTAGGCCGGCTGGCCCTGAAAGCGCGCTTCCGCCCATTGCTCGGCCAGGCCGTCGGAAACGGTGGCGACCTCGCCGAGGCGGACATGGGTGCCGTCCTTGCCGACCAGTAAGGGTAGGCTCGCCAGCGTCCCACCATCCTCGATCTTGCCATGGGTCCGCAACAGCAGTTCTCCGGCCGGCGACTTGAGCACGCCGCCCGGTACGTCCAGCGAGGTTTGGCGTATCCTTTCGGCGACTTCCGCCAGGGATAGCTGCAATTGCCGCAAGCGGGCGGCCGATATCTGCACCGCGACTTCATAAGGCGCCTCCGCGGTGAAATCGCCCAGCCGCGCCACACCGGGAATGCGCAGCAAATCCTCGCGCAGCCCTTCTCCCAGGCGTTTCAGAGTCAGATCATCGGTGGGGCCGTACAGCACCACGTTGATGACGAAGCTGCCCTGGTTCTGTTCGCGCACCTCGATGCGATCCACCGCCCTGGGTAACTGAGGAAGGGTCTGGGTACGCGAGCGGATCGCCGAGATCAGGTCTTGCAGCGCGTAACCGTCCTGCACGCTGGCGTGCAGGACGCATTTTTCCTCGGTGCTCTCGCCGGTCAGGCTCTTGATGCCCGGCAGATCGAACACCGCCCGTTCCAGCGGGACGCACACCGCCCGTTCGACTTCGCTGGGTCCCGCGCCGGGATAGGCGGCGATGATGTCGATCACGCCGGTGCGAATCGGCGGCAGCGTCTCCTTGTTGATCGCCCACAGGCCGACGATGCCGCCCAGCCAGATCAGCAGCATCAGCAAGTTGGCCGCGATCGGATTGGCGGCGAACCAGGGGATGAGGCCCGAGGTTCTCGATTTCGTTCGGTCGGGCTGAGGCGATTGGGGCATGTGTTGTCAGCAGGCTCAAGGGTAGACTGCCCGCATCGCCTCTTCGAAAATCCCGGCGATCCGATCGATGTCGTTTTCAGTCACGATCAAGGGGGGTAGGAAGCGGGCCACGCTCCCTTGGCGTCCGCCCAGTTCCAGAATCAAGCCGCGTTCCAGGCATTCTCTCTGGATCCGCCGCGCCAATTCGCGGCAGGGCGGACGGGCTCCGAGACGATCGGGTTCCGCACGCGGGTCCACGATCTCGGCCCCGATCATCAATCCGCGCCCCCGCACATCGCCCAAATGAGGGGAATCGCTTCGGGCCCGGTGGAGATGGGCCTGCAGCCGTTGCCCCATGGCGTCCGCGTGGCGGTCCAGGCGCTGTTCCTTGACATGGCGTAGGGTCGCGGTGCCGGCGGCCATGGCCAATTGATTGCCGCGGAAGGTGCCGGCATGGGCGCCGGGTTGCCAGTGGTCCAGATTTTCCCGGTAGACCAGGGCGCTCAGGGGTAATCCACCGCCCACCGCTTTCGAAAGCACCAATACGTCCGGCTGGATGCCAGCGTGCTCGAAGGCGTACAGGAGTCCCGTGCGCCCCACCCCGGTCTGCACTTCGTCGACGATCAGGGGAATCTCCCGTTCGAAGGTGATGCGCCGGATTTCCCTTAGCCATTCGTTCGGCGCCGGGATCACCCCGCCTTCCCCCTGTACGGCTTCCAGGATCAGGCCGGCGGGTGGTGCGATGCCGCTGTTGGTATCGTCCAAAAGCCGCTCGATATAGGCGATGGAGGCTTGCCAGCTCGCCTCGCCGCCCAGATTGAAAGGACAGCGATAAGCATAGGGAAACGGCAGGAAATGGACCTCGGCCATGAGTCCCGCCACCGCCAGCTTGGGGCCGGTCTCGCCGGTCAGGCTCAATGCGCCGTGGGTCATGCCGTGATAAGCCCCGTGAAAGGCCAGGATGGAACGCCGTCCGGTGGCGGTCTTGACCAGCTTGAGCGCGGCTTCGATGGCGTCGGCCCCGGATGGTCCGCAGAATTGGATGCGAGCCGATTCAGCGAATTCCCTAGGCAGGCTGCCGAACAGTTCCTCGACGAAAGCGTCCCTGACCGGCGTGGTCAAATCCAGCGTCTGCCAGGGAACGCCGTCGCTGACCGCCCGCTGCACCGCCTCCACCACCACCGGATGGTAATGCCCCAGCGCCAGGGCGCCCGCTCCCGCCAGGCAATCGATGTAGCGCCGGCCATCGGCATCCTCGACATGAATGCCCTCGGCCCGGCGGATGGCGATGGGCAACTTGCGTGGATAGCTGCGGGCGTTGGATTCGAAACCGGTTTGCCGCTTCAGATAATGGGCGTTGCCCAGGGTTTCGCCCGGCTGTTTGGGGTTCATCCGTAGCGCGGCTTCGCCGGTGTAGGCTTCCGGCGCGGAATAATCGATTTTCAACTCGGCAAGGTCTTGTCTCATGATGACATCTCCACATCGGTTTTCCGGTCAATTTCCCGAACTATTTCGGGTGTGATTCAAAGTGATGCCTATCGAATGCCGTAGGGAGGGCAAGGGGCTTGCAAGACACGCCGTGAATACCTCCCTGTAGGCTCGATGGTGGCCTCCCTGCCATCAACGGTCTTGCAATCTCCTCGCCCTCCCCGGTGGCATCACTTTGAATCGCACCCAACTATTCCGGGCTCTGTGTCTCTGCGGGAACGGGTATTTCCCTCAGTTTTCCTTCCACTGATTTGAGGCAGCGGTCTGCTGGCTGGAAGTGGCCGTCGTCTTTCAAGCTTCATGGCGGATTTCCCGCATTGTTGCGATAGGGACGGAAAAGCCTCCGGTTTTTCCATGGCTATCGCCCGATCTGGCCAACGGCATCTCGAAGAGCCTACCGTCCTGAAGCTTGAGACAACGGTCCGCCATCGAAAAATAAGGGTTCTCTGGGAACTTGCATGGTTGATAAGTCATTGAATCCTAAGCAAACTGTCCATATCCCCCGAGATCAAGGCTAAGGCGCTGAAACAGGTGAATCCGGTTGAATACCCCATAACACCGCCCCAATAATACCCTAATCTTGTGATTCAATCCTTCCACAAACCCACTGTTTTGACGTCG
>JAQTSI010000409.1 GCA_028711365.1 Methylococcaceae bacterium | reverse complement strand
CCGGGTCGTATTCCAGGTCGGCGTCCTGGACGATGACGTAGGGCGCCGATGCCTGCGCGAAACCCTTGCGTAAAGCGGCCCCCTTGCCTTGGTTGCGACCTTGGATGAACAGGCGGATGCGCGGCGCGGCCTCGGCCAGGCGGGCCAGGATATCGCGTGTCCCGTCCTGCGAGCCGTCATCCACGATAATCAGTTCCTGGACAGGCCGCTGTTCCAGCACGGCGGCGACGGCCTTCTCGATGGTAGCCGCCTCGTTGTACGCAGGCATCACCACCGAGAGGCAGGGGGCGATGTCAGCGTTCGATTCGATGCGCTGCATGTTCATTCCGATTGTAAAGGGATGGGCGGGAAAAAACAAGCCCGGTGACTCCAAACCTCCGGAAGGCAAGAAATGCTGTTGCCGACATGGGGGGCTTCAGGGAGCAGGCGTTGCCGCGGCCCTGTCCTGGATGGAGCGCAGTACCGCGTCCAAGCGCTCCATATTGGCGGAGAAGGAATACTCCCGGATTGCTTCGGGCGACAGGTCGGCTTCCTGCAGGTACGAAGGGTCGGCGAGAAGGCGCTCCAGGCTAGCGCGGATATCCGCAGTGGATTGCGGAGAGACCACCCAGCCGCAACGTGTCCGCTCGACGATCTCGGCGGCGAAAGTACGCCCGGTGAGGGCCAGGACCGGCTGGCGCGCTTGAAGATATTCAAAGATCTTGGCCGTGGCCACGCTGCTGCGGTTTGGGGACGTAACCAGCAGCAGCAGGTCGGCCCGGCGCTGAAAGGCCAGTGCTTGCGGACGGCCGACCGTTCCATGCATGCGGACCACCCCGCGCCGAGCCAACCCGGCCAACAGGCGCTTTTCGCGGCGGCTCAACTTGCCCAGCAGGTGCAGCCGCAGGGTTCGGCTCAACTCCGGTCGGGCGGCCAACAATTCGTGAAATGCGCGAACCAACGGGGCAATGTCGCAGCCGGCATCAGAGAGGGCGAAACGGCCAGTATGCACGATGTGAAAGCATCCGGATTCCAGCGTTACTTCCGGGAGCGTCATGACGTTCTCTTCAGGGTCAAAGCCGTTGGCCACGGTGATCACCCGTTCATGGCCGTAGGTGCGGCGGAAATAGTCACTGAGCGGCTCGGAGACGGCGACCAGAGCGGCAGCAGAAGCCGCGGTCTGGCGCTCAATTTTCGCGTAAGCTTTGCGGACGCAGGCGAACTGGCGCAATCTTTTGCTCTCAATGGGTTCAAAAAGCAGGCCATCGCGGAAATCGGCGACCAGGGGCAATTGGTACTTCCGGGAAAGGTGCAAACCGATCTCCAGCGTCTCCACCGGGGGGTAGGAGACGATGATTGCTTGCGGGCAAGCCTTCGACATGATTGCCTTCTCCTGCTTCAGCACGCACTGCTTCCAGAGGGAAAAGATTGAGGCATATATCCCGGCCCGGTTCAGGGCTTCGACCGTCAGCCTCAGCTTCAGCCATTGGATTCTTCGCCACCCGCTGCGGTGGCAATTGAAGCTGATATCGTGGACACGAAGGACGGTCGCTTCCTCGCCTCCCGGATCGCTGCCACCCTGAGTAAGGATAAAAATGTCGTGCTCCCCGTTTCGTAGATGCTTGGCCAACCTGGCTGGCCGCAGAGAGCCGGGGCCCGGAAGCGGTGGGAAGTAATAGGCGATCAGCAGGAATTTCATTTGCAACGATATGCTTTTGCCGATTTATGTTTTGGCTATAATCATGTGGAGCACTGTGATCGTCGAATCAGGACCGATGGTATTTTTTTAAAAAAACCCGGTATAAGAACCTGAGATTTTTGAAATACCATGAATTTTCATAGGATGGATAGTCTCTGAATTTCTTCGGCGGTGCTGCCATAATTTGCGCGAATTCCTCCTCGCTAATCCCAAGTTTGTTAATCACGAAACGTTTGTCCAATTCCAGCTTCTTTTCATCATACGGCAGTTGTGCCAGTATTTGCAGGGCTTGGTCGCGGGTCATCATCCGGGCCATGATCAGGCTGGACAAGTGGGCCTTGCGCTTGTCGAAACCGAATTTCACCGGCAGAATGTACTGTTGAAAAAATTTCGTGAACCGAGATTCCTCATGCTTGCCACCATAGTCTTGCCAACCGATCTCAGAGATGAGTTTTACCTTGGCAGCTTCCTTATCATAATCGATATAGTCCAGGATCGGGAAATAGCGTATGTGTTTTATGAAAGCGTAATAAAACCAACGGGAATATGGGAGCCGCGGGAAGGTTCTTATTGGAATTCCGGAAAATTTTCGATGTACATTCCGGATATATTTCCAATCCAAATGGCCATAAGACCAGGCGACCGGGAGAACCGCCTCGGTGTTGAAGTTGGTCCCGATGACGATTGTGCGACAGCCGAATTTTGCCGCCTGGCGCTGGAGAACTGCATGGATGGCATGATCGGTCGGAATTTCCGAATCGGGCGTTGAAGCTCTTAAAAAAGCCAGTTGCAAAGACCTGAATTCTTCCCAGTCGATCACATGGGTTAACAGATCGATGTGCAGGGCTTTGCAGATCCTTTCGATATTTTGAACAGCGATGCCAGAATTCCAACCATTGTCAAGGTGGACGGCTAGGGGATTCAGCCCGAATTTCTTCACCAGCAAGGCGACGTACGAGCTGTCGACGCCACCGCTTAAACCGATCACGCAGTCGTATTTATTGCCGTCGTTCCGGCTTTTCATGATGGAGATCTTCTTTTTCAGCACCAGTTTTTTTTCGGCCGGACTGAGGCAGAATGGCGGCGTGTTTCTGGTCAACTCAACTTTTCGGCAATGGCTGCATATCCCTTCTGCGTCTAGCATGATGTCGGGGTCGGTCGTATCCATTACGCAGCGCCGGCAACGAATCGCTTTATCCATCTTGTCCCTCTTGTTGGATCATGCCAAATATGGCTGCAATTGATCACTCTCGATATAGCTGATAAGTATGGCGCGGTGAATGCCCTGGAAGACAAATAGGCTGCCGGCGGCGACCGCTGAAGCACCGCCAATTTGAATGGCTGCGGCCAGATCTTCGATTTTTCCCGCCCCGCCGCAAGCAATGACGGGAATGTCGACTGTGGCCGTGATACTTTTGATCAAATCAAGATCATACCCCTTGCCCCTTCCGTCCTGGTCGATTGAATTGATCAGGATCTCCCCGGCGCCTGCCCTTTCAGCCCGGAGCGCCATTTCGATTGGATCCAGGTCCGTCGGCTGGGATCCTCCCAGAAAATATACGCGGTACTTGCCCAAAATCGATTTTTTTACATCAATGGAAACGACAATGCTCTGGCTGCCTATGTTTTTCGCTGCCTGGGTGATCAATTCCGGATTCTGGACCGCTTGCGTATTCAAAGCGATTTTCTCGATCCCCATAGCGACGAGTTTTTTGATGTCATCAATTTCCTTGATCCCCCCCCCG
>JAQTSI010000408.1 GCA_028711365.1 Methylococcaceae bacterium | reverse complement strand
CGTCCCTGGTTTTTAAGAAACTTTGTGTTGGATGCACGAATACAGATGATGATTTAGGAAACACTCTTGCCAAGTGACATCGTGTATTCCTGTCTGTTGTGTGAACGTAACATAGGCATAGTGATGAATAAGGTCGCATTGACTCCCCTCTTCGTAGAGCATTCAGCCATACCGTAAAGCATGTGCTCAACAATGGGATTAGGTCTCAGCATCAGTTACCCATAGTACTTCCCATTGTCAAAACTATAATCGTTTGAACCACATGCGCAATACGTATAATTACTTACAAGTATTAACCCAAATAAATCAGCGGTTTTGGTATTATTGTTTGTCGGGGGATGCCCTTTAGCTTGGTAAACGCACGTACTTAAAACTAGGCTATCAATCCCCCGCTGGAATTTTATATAAAAAGCCTGCTTAAGAAAGTGTCCTGCTTTAGTTGACCATTACATAGAACCTGGGATCGGCGAAGCCGGATACGTTGCGCTCGCGAAATTGACCGAAGGCCTTGGCGCTGCCTGAAACCCAGGCATAGGGCAGCACTACGTTGAACTTGGCGGACTTGCCGAAGACACCCAGCGAACGGGCATAGGCCCACACCGTCGAATGAACCTCGACCTGCGCCTCATCGATCGGCACGGCAGGATCGGTCGCCACCCCGCCTGCCGTGTGGCCGTAGCCCGCCATCAGGAAATTAAGCCCGACCGGCGCATTGGCGTAGGTGCGCGGTTCCAGATCCTGGGCTTTTGCACAGAATGAAACGAAAGCGAACACCACCACGACGAGGTTAACACCCCGCAAGTCGTCGAGCCGTGCATTCGTCCGAATTTCAGCGGCCTGTAGATTATCAGGAGGCATTGAGACAGCTATACCGTCAGTACCCCACGCGGGCCGCTTTCTCCGTGCCGCGGGCGTCCGGGCTTGGCTCCGGAAGTACCACCAATCCCACCATGCCATCGGTCACTCACCCTTCCTTCCGGGATCGGTCCAACCAAGGTCAAGCTCTCGGTGTGACAGGTAATACAGAGGAATGCTTAAAAATAATAGCGTGCCGAGATGTAAGCTTAGGAACGAAACAGCGATGGCTACCAAACTGATGATGACCGGGCTTACAAACATCCGCCGCGTTACTCTCCGCCGGATCGCATCTTCGACTGTGCGGCTCATCAGGTGGGGATGGGAACCCGAATAATTCCAGAGCAGTATGAGAGCGAGCCCGATGAGGATTTGCACCGCGCCGAAGAGCAAAATGACCAATGCCTCGTCGCGATATTCGCCTTTAAGCTCGGTGACGAAAGGCAATAGGGTGACCGGGAACAGAAAAAGCAGGTTGAGCCAAACCACCGTCCGGTTTCCGTGCCGATAATAATGCATGATTGCGGCATGCTGAACCCAATAGGTGGCAGCCAGCCAGAAGCTGACCCCGTAGATCAGCAGGTGGAAGCCGATGCGCTCCAGAAACACCATAAGTCCTTGTTCTGAAAAATTGTGGTCGGAAGGAATGTCGATACCCAGAACCAACAGCGTGGCAACAATGGCAAAGACGCCATCGGCCAGTGCCTTGCAACGATCGAGACTGAATTTTTCATCGGCGGTAGACGATAGAGGTTCTTTTGGCATTAGCTGGCCTCGCAGGTAGTTAGAGCCAGCTCTGTTTCCTGACTGGCGCTTGCCGTGATTCACTAATAGGGTGCCGGCACCGGCGTATACATGACGCCGCTGTTGCCGTAAGCCTGGGTATACCACGCAGTACCGCATTGATAATAGGTCACGCCGCTGACCACAGCGGTGTTGGGCGTGCACGGCAGACCCGCAGAGCCCGTGGGTGGCGGCGCACTGTAGACGACGGTCGTGGAGGGGGTCGTTGTTGTGGTCGTGGATGATGACTCGCCCGCCGCATAGCCCCCGATAGCTCCTATTGCCGCTGCCCCGATCGCCACGGCAGCGACTTCGCCGTCATCCCAGTTGTTATCATCATAATGATCATCATAATGACCGGACGGGGGATAGTAGCCTGGCGGGTATCCTCCCTGACGGTATGGCTGCGCGGTTTGCTGCCTCGTTTGCGTCCGGTCCGTGGCTCCTTGTTGGCGTGTGCCAGTCCTTGCGGTATATCCTTCCTGGCGCTCCTCGACATTTTGATTCGAAGATTGCTGCCGTTGGGCCTGATTGGCTGACGAAGTCGACTGACGGCTTTGCTGGGTCGCCGCCCGGTTCGCGGAAGCCGACTGGGCAGTCTGAGACCGATTCGTGGAAGAGGTCTGAGCGGTCTGCGACCGGCTGGAAGCTCTGGACGCGGAGGCCGCAGATCTTCCTCCGCTCACCGGGGCGGAGCGTCCCGCGCCGGACGAAAAACTGCCGCTTGCGGCGGCGCCACTACGGGAAAATCCGCCCCCACCACCGCCGCCCCGGGAGAAGCCGCCTCCGCCGCCTCCCCTGCCGTCACGGGCGACAGCGTCATCCATGGATCCTATAAGAAAAATAATTGAGGCCGTCATAGCCGTAACGATCGAGTAAGATTGGGTATTCATTGGTGTCCTCCGGTTGGTTCTGGTTTTGTCGTTCCCTTAAGCGCTATTTGGGGCAGCTGAGCGAGGAAGGCAATCTTCCGTGCGCCTTCAGGCGGAGTGAACACGAACGGGTTATCCTGAATTTCGGGCGCGAGGTTCCAATCGGAAAACTGCGCTCTGAAACCCGGCCGGCCCTCCGCGTTCTTGTAGGTCAGCACAATGCGAAGCGGCAACGGTTGAGCGCCCTCCGTAATCCAGACCTGATAATCCACCGTTTCGGTGCGCCCCGCCAAATGATGGGTGGGAGTTCTGTCGATAACGGTCTTTTCCACATAATCCAGCGCCTGGGTCCGGCGATCAATTTCGGCCGGAAACCGGCTGATCAAGAGCATGGCGAGCGGCAGACGCATGCCAAGATCTTTCAGAAAATACATGACCGCCGCGTCGATCCCGCCGGGTTTTGCTACCTGCGCATAGACGTTCTGGGTCGGACTGAAGGTGGTGATGGCCTTGCCGTCGTATAGGACGAGATGCTTGTCGCCGTCGCTATGCTCGACTTCAACGCGCAGCCCGTTGGGCCGGCTGACGATAATCTTCCGGCTCTCGCCGAATTCAATCATTTGACCCGATGCCTGGAGCACTTCATAACTGTCGCTGAGGTTCACGCTGAACTGCGGGGTTTTGGCCAGGAATTCGGCCATGCGCATGAGAATATCCTTGGCAGTTGCCGGTTCTACCACCGATTGCATGTCGGCTCCCTGGGCAGCCAAAGATGCAGGGCGTGTTACCGTCTGTTTCTCCGCGCAGCCCATCATTGCCGTCAAAATCGCCACGCCCAGCGCGGTGCGTATTGCCGGTTGTCTTTTTGTATTCATGAGTCCTCCTGATTAATTATATTGAAAGATACGCCTTCACGTGTTACCCCTTTC
>JAQTSI010000407.1 GCA_028711365.1 Methylococcaceae bacterium | reverse complement strand
TTCCCGCGTCCAGTCGATCTGGCGTGAAATCATGAATGCCAGACTCACCTTTAAAATCACCCAGAACAAGCGGAGAAAGATCCATGGCGATGGACGATAGGGACGGCGTCATTTGGCTGGACGGCGAATGGCTACCTTGGCGGGAGGCCAAGACTCATGTATTGACCCATACCCTGCATTATGGCTGCGGTGTGTTCGAGGGGCTTAGAGCCTATCAGACCGGCAAGGGTGCGGCGATCTTCCGCCTAGACGAGCACACCGATCGTTTGTTTCGTTCGGCCCATATCATGGGCATGAAGATACCATTCGACAAGGGTGCCCTGAACCAGGTGCAGATCGAGGCGGTGAGGCGCAATCAGTTATCCAGCGCCTATATGCGGCCCATGTGTTTCTACGGTGCCGAAGGGATGGGGTTGCACGCCGCCAATCTCAAGGTCCACGTCATGGTGGCGGCCTGGGAGTGGGGCAGCTACCTGGGGGCCGAGAACATGGAAAAGGGCATTAAGGTGCGAACTTCATCCTATGCCCGCAATCACGTCAACAGCATCATGTGCAAGGCGAAAGCCAACGGCAATTACCTCAACTCCATTCTGGCGGTGCAGGAAGCGGTTGCCTGCGGCTGTGACGAGGCGTTATTGCTGGATCATGAAGGTTATGTGGCCGAAGGCAGTGGCGAGAATATCTTCATCGTCCGCCGCGGCAAGCTCTATACCCCGGATCTGACTTCGGCCCTGGAAGGCATCACCCGCGAGACGGTCATGACCATCGCCGGCGAGCAAAGGCTGGACGTGGTCGAGAAGCGCATCACCCGCGACGAAGTGTATGTGGCCGATGAGGCCTTTTTCACCGGCACGGCGGCGGAAGTCACCCCCATCCGCGAGTTGGACGGGCGTTGCATCGGCAGTGGCGGTCGTGGCCCCATCACTACCCGAATTCAGGCTTTGTATTTCGACTATGTCCATGGCCGCAGGGATGATCACGGCGGGTGGTTGAGCCTCGTAGGCTAAGCGCGACGGAACCGACTCCGCCGGCGAGAAAAAACCGTTCCGGCTTCCCGCCGGAACGGTTTTTTTAATGGAAACCCATGCTTTGTCAGGGATCTGTCAGCGCAACATGAGGAAGAAGGCGCCATCGCCGCGCTGGATGTTCAGCAATAATTCCCTCGATCCACTCACCGCGCGTTTCAATTCGTCCATAGAGCCTGTGGCTTGCCGGTTTGCTGCAACGATGATATCGCCGGGCCGCAGACCAGCCTGGAAGGCATAGGCGCCGGTATGGATTTTCTCGATCCGCACCCCTTCTACGGGATCATTCGGCAGGGTGTTGCCCAGCAATGTGCCGGCCAGCTTGGGATGTATCTTTTGGCCATCTTCCTGGACGATCTTGGGAGCGGCGATTTCCGCCCTGACGGTCTGGGTTTCACCTTTGCGCAGGATCTCCAGCTTGACATCTTCGCCTACCTGCAGCATGCCAAGGACATTGCGAATTTCCATGCCATTCTTGATGCGGCGTTCGTTGATGGCGAGGACGATGTCGCCGGGTTCGAGTCCGGCCTTGGCGGCGGGGGTTTTCGGTTGCACGGCGGTGATGACGGCGCCCTGGCTTTGGTCCAGTCCGAAAGCCTGGGCCAGGTCCGGGGTGAGGTCCTGGATGTTGACGCCGAGCAGCCCACGTTTGACCGTACCGTGTTCCACCAAGGAGTTCTTGATATTGCTGGCCATGCTGGAAGGAATGGCGAAGCCGATGCCGACATTGCCGCCGCTAGGGGCGAGGATGGCGGTATTGATGCCGATCAACTCGCCTTTCAGATTGACCAGAGCGCCGCCGGAATTGCCAGGATTGATGGAGGCGTCGGTTTGGATGAAGTCCTCATAACCTTCGATGCCCAGACCGGAACGGCCCAAAGCGCTTACGATGCCCGAAGTGACGGTTTGTCCCAAGCCGAAAGGGTTGCCGATGGCGACCACGAAATCGCCCACTTGCAGTTGCGAGGAGTCGGCCATCGGCAGCTCGGTGAGACCGTTCGACGGTACCTTGATGACGGCGATGTCCGACTCGGGGTCGGTGCCGACCAGTTTGGCGGTTAGCTGTTTCCCGTCGTGCAAGGTCACCGTGATCTCGTCCGCCTTGTCGATCACATGGTTGTTGGTGATGATATAGCCATTTCTGGCGTCGACGATGACGCCTGAACCCAGGCTGGAGCTTTCCCTTTGGCGGGGCAGGTTGGGGATCTCGAAGAAATGGCGGAAAAATGGATCGCGCATCAAGGGGTGTTCGGCGATCTCGATTTTGGTTTTCGTCGAGATATTCACCACCGCCGGCATCGCCTTTTTCAACATGGGTGCGAGCGAAGGTAAGCTTTGTCCGTCGAGGCCGAGTGGCCAAGCGGCCGATGCCGGTTGTCCGGTGGTCAGGATGGCGGCGGTCAACAGGAAAGCGAAGGAGCGTTTGAATGTAAGCATGATTGAAGCCTCGGCTGGTCTTTATTAATGGAGATGGGTCTGTTCATCGGTTGGGCGGATGATAGAACATATGGGCTGGACTCGGTCAATAAAAGGGGGCGATGGATCGGGTTCGCAAAAGTGCGAGGCGTCAAAACCAGCCGGCTTGCACATGATGCAGTCCCGGCAGGCGAGTATTGATAGAATGCTTGCCCAAGCCATAAGGTTCCTTCTATGCTAACCCCGCTCTCAGGGGGGCGAAAGGAGTCATTGGGCAGGAGCCGGTTGTGGTCTTACTTCCTGATGTAGATAAGGAACACTTCAGACATGCCTTTCGCAGTAACCGAAAAAGACGCCCAGGATATTCGCCGGTTGATTCCGCTCAATACCTTATCAAGCAGCCGTTTCGAGGCCTTGTGTTCGGAATTGGCCATAGAAGAGGCCCCACGGGGGGGGCTGTTGTTTAAACAGGGTGATGCCAAGAACGAATTGATCTATGTTCTGAACGGATCGGTCGCTCTCCAGGCGGGTGGCATGGAGTTGGACTTGATCGTTGGCGGTACGGAAGGAGCGCGTTTTGCCCTGGCTCATCAGATTCCCCGTAAGGTTTCAGCCGTCGCCAAGGACCAGGTTCGCTTCATTCGAGTGAACAGCGCCGATCTCAACCAGATTGCCGAAACCGGAAGTTCTCCGTTCTCTTCCACTCCGTCCACCTACGAGGTCAGCGAGTTTGGGGAAGGCGAGGAAATCGATTGGATGACCGCTTTGCTTCGGTCGCGGATATTTCGGCGCCTGTCTCCCACCAGTCTGCAGAATTTGATCTTCAAGCTCGAAGAGGTGCATGTCGCGGCAGGACAAGTCATCGTTCATCAGGATGAACCCGGAGATTTTTTTTATATCATCAAGAAGGGGCATTGCAGGGTGAGCCGCAAACCTTCTGCCCATGCCAAGGAAGTCAGGCTGGCTGAATTGAAGGCCAGTGATACCTTCGGCGAGGCAGCA
>JAQTSI010000107.1 GCA_028711365.1 Methylococcaceae bacterium | reverse complement strand
CGGCTTGGTTGGATTTTGGGACACTGTTGCCTTTGACGAAGTGGGTGGGATCAAGGTGCGCGACCCGGACACCATCCAGATCATGAAGGATTTCATGGCCAATGGCCGCTTTTCGCGTGGGGCTGAGGTCATTGCCGATGCCAGTCTGAGCTTTGTTGGCAATATCGACGTTTCCGTGCAGCAAGTGGTGAACTCCAACGAGCATGACCTTTTCCAGCCGCTGCCTCCTGAATTGGACCTAGCGGTGATGGACCGTTTTGCGGCCTATATCCCCGGCTGGGAAATGCCGAAAAACAGTAGCGAGTTCCTGACCAGCAACTATGGATTCATCACCGACTACCTGGCCGAGGCCTTCCACTACCAGTTCAAGCATACGAACCGGTATGAGGAAGTCAGCCATCGCATTCGCCTTGGCAAGTCGATCGAGGGGCGCGACGAGAAAGGCATCAAGAAGACCGTCTGCGCGTTCTTGAAGATCCTCCACCCACACGGGCCACCGACCGACGACGAGTTCGAAGAGTACGTTGCCTACGCGACGGAGTGCCGCCGCCGGGTTAAAGAGCAGATGAACAAGCGCAAGCCCGATGATGAGTTCGCGCGGATTAACCTGTCCTACTTCAAGGCCAGCGGTGATGAAGTCATTGTTTTCTGTCCAGAGTCGAAGGATGCGCGTGCGACGCAAGAGCCGGCTCGTCGCCGATTGAGTCAACCGGATCAGCAATCCGGCGCGGAGCCCGAAGCGCAGCTAGCGGTGCCGCCTGCGGCAAACATCGAAACTGAGCCTTCATCTGCGCCATCTCCGATGACAGCGGCACCTGCGGCCGTGGTTCCGATTTCGGAAGAACTCCGGGAGCAGCACTTCACGATTCTCTACGGAGACACCGGATACAGCTATGAGTCGATCATGGGCCCCTACCTCCAGGGCGCGAAGACGGTCGTCATTGAGGACCCATATATCCGGCTCCAGCATCAGATTCAAAACTTCGTGCGCTTTTGCGAGACGGTTTTGAAGGCCGGAACCGTCAAGAAGATTACTCTGATTACTAGCTATGACGACAAGATCCAATTAGCGGACATCGCTGAAAAGCTCGACGAGCTCAAGCAGAGTCTTCTGGAGTTGGATGTCGAACTGGAGGTGAAGCTGAATTCCAACATTCATGACCGCGAAATCCGCCTCGACAATGGCTGGATTATCAAGATCGGTCGCGGCCTAGACATCTATCAGAAGCCTAGTGGCTGGTTCGAAGTTGGTGCGAATGAGCTGAGTCTGCGAAAATGCCTAGAAACCAAGGTCGACATATTCCGTGCTTAAGGCTGAAATCGAGAAAATTTTGCTCGAGGCCGGTGCCAAGGAGTGAGCCGGTTCACAGGATTCGGTTGATCTTAAGGACGCTGGCGGAGAATATCCCCGGCGCTTGTTTGAATGATCCTTCATACTTCCATACCCTTGACCACCCGCAGGTACCTGCTCGCGCTGGGCTGTTTGAGCGCGTTCGCCCTCGCCGGTTGCGATGATTCCAAGCCGGTCGATCCTTCCGTCGAAGGCAAGGCCCACGCTCCCTTATCTGCGGCGAGCCTGTCGGCACCGGACGCGTCGGAGGCCATGGCCGCGCTGTATCCCGGCGGGCCTCCCAAGGGTCGTAAACTTTCACCGTTCGGCGTCCGGGAGTTGCCGGGCGACGATCCTTCCCGGCAAGTCGCATTCATCGTGGCGGAAGAAACCGAGCCGGTGCAGGGGAGCCAACTCGATGTTGGCGCGGTCGTTTTCGCCCGGCAGGGGAACGGGTGGCGCGTCGAGAGCAAGCATCCGCATATTGGAAAGATCGGCGACGCGCGGATGAACGAGGATCCGGTCGACATCGCGCGGATCGAGATCGGCCCCGGCCGGATCGCCTTTCTTCTCCCGAGCGGAGGCTACAATCAGGGCATATCCGAACAGGGGGTGAATGTCTTTGCTTATGAGCAAGGCCGCTTCTTGGACCTCGGTATCGTTTTCACCGGCGCCAACAATGAAGGCGCCTGCATCGAAAGCGACGATTCCGAAACCGCTTCGGCGGCGCCCTGCTGGGAATATACCGGCGAGATTCTCCCGCAAAAAGGCGCGAATCCCGACTATTTTGACCTCGAGGTCAAGCGTCAAGGCGAATACGCCGTGAACGGTGCCATCGTGCCGGTGTCGGACGTGACTTGTCGTTTCGACGGCAAGTCCTATGCCTGCCCGGAGGATTAGGGATGATGGCGATCGACAGGGTTTCCGAGGCAGACTCCTTTGAAATAGGACAAGACCAACCATGAGCCACTCAACTTGGCGGATCGTCGTTCTAGGCCTCACTCTGTGGTTCGGCGCCGCGGCGCAGGGCGCCCCGCTCGCGGTCGGCGTTGAGCATGGCGTTCTGCTCAAACCCGATGGGAGCGTTTGGACCTGGGGTTCCAACCATTACGGTCAACTCGGGACCGATGACGGCGCGGCCTGGTCTCCGGTACGGGTACCGGGATTGGGGAGGATGGTGGATGTTGCGGCTGGTGATCACTTCACCCTGGCGGTCAAAAATGACGGCACCGTTTGGGCATGGGGTGAAAACGAACGCGGTGAACTGGGGAATGGAGGCACCCAAAGCTCTCCTAAGCCCGCGCAAATCGCTGGATTGACCGGCGTCGTGGCGGTGGCTGCCGCCGGCCAGCATGCCCTCGCCCTCAAATCGGACGGCACGGTCTGGGCCTGGGGCGACGAGCCGGACAGGAGTCCCTCGCTCCTGCCGAAGCAGACACCGGATTTGACCGGTGCCGTGGCGATCGCCGCCGCCGACAAGCACAGCGTCGCGCTCAAGTCTGACGGCACGGTGTGGGTGTGGGGTGACCACGGCGCCGGGGACCTGGGCAACGGAAATTATAACTACGCGCTGGTTCCGATCCCGTTGCGTGGCCTGTCGGAAGTAACGGCCGTGGCCGCGGGGCATGAATTGACCGTAGCCCTGAAGAAAGAGGGCACGGTATGGACGACAGGCTATGGCGCCGCAGGACAACTCGGCAACGGTTCGACCGAAAATTCGGCCAAGCCGGTCATGGTGAACGGCTTGGCGGGCGTCAAGGCGCTGGCCGCAGGGGACAAGCATGTCCTCGCCCTCGAGAAGGATGGCACGGTTTGGAGTTGGGGGAACAATCACGAAAGCCAACTCGGCAATACCCGCATCATGGCCGACCATTCGGCAAAGCCGGTGCGCAGCGGTACCCTATCCGGCGCCGTGGCCATCGCCGCAGCCTCCCATCATTCCGTGGCGGTGACCGGTGACGGAACCTTGTGGGCTTGGGGGCAGAACGACGGCGGCGTGCTCGGCGCCGATCCCGAAGGCCTTGACCGTTCGGACCTCCCCATGAAGATCGGTCAGGAAATTCCAGGGCCATGCAGTCCCCTGTTTGTCTGCGGCACGGCTGGCGGCAAGGTCATTCGGATTTGCGGCGAACAGGATGATAATGACTCCGAGAAGTGGAGCAGTATCCAGTATCGCTTTGGCCCGGAGAACGGCCCGCCTGAACTCGTGTTCCCAAAAAAGCCTGCCAAGGGACAACCTCCCCTGTACTTTTCCCACGAGATGCGAAAAAGCGACTACTTCGTTGCGGTGCGTTTTTCGACCGGCGCTTACACTTACCGCGTGTTTTCGGGTTCAAAGTCGGGCGCTGGCGTCGAGGTGGAGGACGCCAAGGGAAAAACGCTATCCACGATAGAATGCGGCGAACGGCCAAAAATCTTTCCCGAGTCGTTGCGGCTGTCCCTGCCCTGTGATCCAGAGAATCCCCATGGCGCCGCGGCATGCAAACGGGATCCCTACGCCGGCAAGAACTGAATCCGCAACTGTTATAAGCGGCAGTGGGGCCTGCGCGGCGTCAGCGCCTGGCTGCCGTTGATGCTGCGGAGGTCGAATAGGGAGGCGAAATTGGCCATGATGCATTCCTGCAGGGTTTCTATTCTGACATTTCTCGACTTTGCCGCCAAACTGTAGAAGGTCTGGATGGCGATGTCGCAATCATCGGTTTCCAGAAACAGCCGCTGTGGCGGACAGAACGCGATCACCCGGCAAGCATTGGAGCCGGGATTGAGCAGGGCCTTGCCGAAGGAAAGATGAAAGCCATGGCTGAGCAATTGCCGGGCAATTTCAGGCTTGCTGTCGAAGCCGTGAACGATGGCGGGGACCTTGACCCTGGCCGATTTCCACAGACGGATGAGTTCATTATGGGCTTTCACGCAATGAATGATCAAGGGCTTATCCCATTCCCAGGCGATGCGGATTTGCTCCTCGAAAACCGCCTGCTGTAAGGGTAGGGAGGCTTTCGCCAACAGGTCCAATCCGCATTCGCCTATGGCCAGGATAGGGCATTGGGCCAGGAATGCTTGGAGTCTGGACAATTTTTCGTTCCGGTTTTCCTCGCTGAGCGTCCAGGGATGAATCCCTACCGAAATATGACCCGTTGGCGGTGCATCCAAGTCATCGACATTGGTGATGCGGATTTCGGTGCCGGTTTGCGGGCCATGGGCATGGATGTTGACAAATGCGGACGACGGGAGAGTCATCGAACTCAACCGGGACTGAGTTTCGGTTTTTCCAGTTCGCGTTTCAATTGCAGCAAGCCTTCGTGATGGGGATCGGCTTGCAGACCTTCCATGACTTTCATGAGGCTTTGCGCTCGGTCGCCATTTTCATAAAGAATCCTGGCGTTCTGCTCTAGGGTATCGGCGATTCTGCCGAGGCCGGCGATGGCTTTCTCGTTGCCGGGATCGAGTTTCAAAACTTCCTGGTAGGCCCACAGGGCGTTGCTGCCGGCGGGGGCAGTGAGATTGCCAGCCTCGAAGCGAATCCCGGCCAATTTCAGCAAATCCTCGATTTTCCTGTGTTGATCGGCCTTCGGTGTGGCGGGCACCTGCGCAATAGGCGTAGGCGGGACGCCGAGATTGAGGTAGAGACTGATCCCGATAGTGATTGCGGCAAGGATGCCCGCCGCCCAGGCACCATGATACAGTTTGGATTGCGGCTGTAGCAACTCGAGGAATTCCTCCACGTTGGCGATGCGCTCTTCCTGCTGCAGAGCCAAGCCCCGCTGCAGGGCTTTCCATGGCTTGTGTTTCAAGCCGGGAATGGGTTTGACTTGCAGATCCAGTTCCAGCGCTTTTTCCGCCGATAGCCTACCATAGGGATGTTTGCCGGACAGCAGTTCATAAACCACGCAGGCGAGGGCGTAGATATCGTCGCGTGGGTCCGGCGGCAGTCCCCGCGATTGTCCCAGGCTGGCATAGGCCGGGGTGAGGGCGCCCAATTCGCGGGCATTGAATACCGTTTTTTCCTCGTTCGGACCGGATCGTCCGGCGGCGCAGGCGATGCCGAAATCCAATACCTTGATTTCGTTCTGGTCGCTGACGAAGACGTTGCTCGGTTTGAAGTCGGAATGGATGATGTTTTTCTTGTGGGCATAGGCCAGGGCCTGGCCCATCGCGTCGATGAATGGCCAAGCCTGCTTGAAGGGCAGACCGGTTCCCTGCAAGTCCTTGATCAGACCGCTCAGCGATTGGCCATGGAGGAATTCCATGGACATGAAGACATGGGCGCCGTCGCGGTCGAAATCGTAGACGGTGATGATGTTGGGGTGGGAAAGGGTTTGCGCGCGCTTGGCTTCCCGTTGCAGGGCGATCAGCGCAACCGGCGATGTGCGAAAATCGCGGTTCAACACCTTGAGGGCGACGAAGGTATCGCGGTCATTGGCTTCCAGCTTGCGCAGGTCCAAGGCCTTGAATACCGTGCCCATGCCGCCTTTGCCCAGGATTTCCTGGAGGACGAAACGCTCCTTGAGGATCACGCCCACGCTCAAATCCTGATCGGGCGCCAGGGAAGAGGAGGCGGTCAGGTTTCCTCCCAGGCTGTCCAACAGGGCACCTGATATCGTCGTCATGGTGCTGACGGGTTTTAGCGTCGAGTCAGGGGGGGCCGTTTGAATCTTCGGCGGCGCGAACTGGCCGGTCGGTGATTGGCCGGGCAGTTGGGTCCTGGTTTCCTCCAGCGTTTTGGTGCGAGGTTCTTGTTCTGCCCGGGAAACCGCTGAGGGTTCGGAGAACGATGGACCTGTCGCTTCCTCGATGATCGATTGGGAAGTGATCTTTTCGAGCATGGCGATGAGTTGGAGCCGATCTTTGGCCCGGCCTGCCGGCTTTGGCTCGGATATGGCCGGAACCCAAGGCGCCAGCGGTTCGGTCAGTTGAACCAACTCGGTGTACAGATTTTCCAGCACTTCCTCCAAGAGTTTGGCGAATACCTCGTAACAGATTTTCCGGGTTGCGTTGCTGAGATCGAGTTCGCCTATCGCATAGCGAAAGGAATGACACAGGACGCTGGGACCGAAAGGGTTATTGAAATTGTCGATGTCACGTCGGACGAGTACGCAAAATCGGGAGTTGAGTATGGGCAGGATCGCCTCGTGTTTATCTTCCAGTCGGAACACCCGGTCAATGAGGTTGGCCCAATCCTGAAATTCGACCCGCCGTGAAATGATCGGCGCGCTGAGTGCATCGGCCTCGGGATGCAGGCCAAGATCGGGGACCACGAAGTTGCCCGCCTGGGCCAGGGAATGCGCGAGAAATTCTTCGCAGACGCGCTTTCCGTTTTTTTGCATTTCCACCACCGCATCGAGCAGCGGCGCCTGTTGGGCGGCAGTTTTGCTCTTTTGCGCCTGTTCCAATAGTTCGGTTTCGATGTGGACGTGAAATTTGTTCAGGACGTAATTGAGCACGGCTTCGAGCAGAAGCCGGCATTGCTCGCGAATGGGGGTGAATTCTTCGCTGTCCTCCATGCGCGAAGGAGGCAAGGCTTTTTCCTGTAAAAACCGTAGCGCGGCGAAAGAGGCCGGTTTGCCGAATACAAACCCCAAGCCGACGGTGGAATGATGGACCACTTTTCCTGCTATCCGAAAGCTTGTTTTTTTGTCGGGCGTGGAAAAAACGAGTTCGCCGTTCGCCCCAATGTTCAAGAGATCGATGCCGGGGGGAGGGCCGCTCAACTTGAAAAACACGCCCGATTGGCAGAAGTTTCTGATTTCGCAGGGGATATACGAACTTTCGGCTAATTTGAGCACCGCCGGCTGGGTTACGGGCTGGCGGAAATAGGAGGCTCGGCTGTTCACGGCTTGCTGGGATCCATGCCCGTTTTTCGGCCTTTGGGATCGATGATCATTGGGGTCATTCACTTGGCGTCCAGTATCGAGTGCGATGGGGGACATCCACTCCGGATGAATGAATTCTAGCGCTGTCTTCAGAGTAAAGTTAGCCTTGGCCTCACCAATGGCTGGAAAGGAAAACCACTCACTCTTCCAGCTTGCGCTTGAGTTTGAGCAAACCTTCGTGATGGGGATCGGCTTCCAGCCCTTCCAATACTTTCTTGAGGCTTTGCACGCGTTCGCCCTTTTCATAAAGCTCCCAGGCGCTTTGCTCCAGGGTGTCGGCGATTTTGCCGATGCCGGCGATGGCTTTTTCGTTGTAGGGATCGAGTTTCAAAATCTCCTGGTAAGCCCATAGGGCATTGCTGCCGGTGGGAGCGGTGAGATAACCCACCTCGAAATGAATGGCGGCCAGTTCCAGCAAATCGTCGATTTTCCGTAATTGTTCCGGTTTCAATTCGACGAGGATCTTCGTAACCGTTCCCCGCTCTTCAGTGAGATTGAGGTAGAGATTGACCCCGGTGACGGAGACTGCGAGGATGCCCGCCGCCCAAACGCCGTAAAACAATCTGGAATGCGGCCGCAGCAGCTTGAGGAATCCCTCCACGCTGGCGATGCGCTCTTCCTGTTGCAGGGCCAGGCCCCGCTGCAAGGCTTTCCATGGCTTGTGTTTCAAGCCGGGAATGGGCTTGGCTTGTAGATCCAATTCCAGCGCTTTTTCCGCCGATAGCCTACCATAGGGATGCTTGCCGGAGAGCAGTTCATAAGCTACGCAGGCGAGGGCGTAGATATCGTCGCGTGGGTCCGGCGGCAGTCCCCGCGATTGTTCCAGGCTGGCATAGGCCGGGGTGAGGGCGCCTAACTCGCGGGCATTGAACACCGTTTTTTCCTCGTTCGGGCCGGGTCGTGCTGCGGCGCAGGCGATGCCGAAGTCCAATACCTTGATTTCGTTCTGGTCGCTGACGAAGACATTGCCAGGTTTGAAGTCGGAATGGATGATGTTTTTCTTGTGGGCATAGGCCAGGGCCTGGCCCATCGCGTCGATGAATGGCCAAGCCTGCTTGAAGGGCAGACCGGACCCCTGCAAGCCCCCGATCAGCCTGCTCAGCGGTTGGCCATGGAGGAATTCCATGGACATGAAGACATGGGCGCCGTCGCGGTCGAAATCGTAGACGGTGATGATGTTGGGATGGGAGAGGGTTTGCGCGCGCTTGGCTTCCCGTTGCAGGGCGATCAGCGCAACCGGCTGTATGCGGAAATCGCGGTTTAGCACCTTGATGGCGACGAAGGTATCGCGGTCATTGGCTTCCAGCTTGCGCAGGTCCAAGGCCTTGAATACCGTGCCCATGCCGCCTTTGCCCAGGACTTCCTGGAGGACGAAACGCTCCTTGAGGATCACGCCTACACTCAGATCCTGATCGGGGGACAGGGAAGAGGAAGCCGTCAGGTTTCCTCCCAAGCTGTCCAACAGGGTATTGGACAATGACGTGGCGGGTATTTTGCCGGCGGGCTTTGCCGTCGCATTGACGGCGACGGTTTGAATCTCCGTAGACGTGTCCTGGCCGGCGAGTGGTTTGGCGAGTACCCGGGTCGCTTCATCATCCGGCGGTAGGGTGACTGGGGATTGTTCTGGCGCTGGCATGGGGCTCCGGGGCGCGGCTGGGGACGGCGGGTTTCCAACGGGGATTGTAGTCCAAGCACAAGCCAGCGGGTGGGGATTTGTTCGCCGGGAGTCAAAGAGCGTATCTTGCCTGCTGGATAACCTGAAGTTTAAGCGGATCACATCGAGGAGTATTTTGATGAAACCCCTATTGGTTCTGGCGAGTCTTGTCATCCTGCTGGGTGCATGCTCCGTCTTCCGCCTGACGCCGCCGTCGGTATCTTTACCCACGGTGCCTACGCCTTCGGTGTCCCTGCCATCGGCGCCAACGGTGTCGATTCCTTCGGTTCCGAGGGTATCCGTGCCGTCAGTACCGACGGTTTCGATGCCGCAGGTTCAGGTAGGGATGCCTTCGGTTCCAGGGCAACCACCACCGATTTCGGCATCCCCCATCTCGCCCGTTCAATTACCCACCAAGGTCGAACTGCAGATCGAGGCGGGCAGCGATATCAACCCGGGATCGCAAGGCGCAGCCGCCCCGCTGGTGATTCGGATCTATGAACTCAGGGGCTTGTCCGCTTTCAACAGCGCGGACTTTTTTGCCCTTTACGATAAGGATCAGGCCGCCTTGGGGGGGGATTTGGTGCAAAAGCGCGAGTTGCTGATTAGGCCCGGCGAAAAGCAGACCTTGCTGCTCGATCCGGCAGAGGGAGTCGGCTTCATCGGTGCCATTGCCGCTTTCCGTCAGTTGGATGCCTCGCAATGGCGGGTCTCTGCTTCCATACCCGTCCATCGGGCCAGCGTATTCGCTTTGCAGGTGAATGGAACGAACATGAGTTTGATGACGCCGACGGCCCCGAAATCGACAGGGTCGCCTGCCCCGGTGAGAACTGCGCCGGTTCCGGTTAGACCCTGGAAATGAGAGGGCTGATCTGGGGGGCTTTGGTTTTGCTGCAAGCCTGCTCCACACCGGCCCAGCGCCTGCAGGCGCTGGGCGCTGAATTGGGTTTTTCGCCTCTGAACCTGTCTGGGAAGGGATTTCGGCTTGAAGCTTTCCAGAAACCTACCCACGCCGCGAACCGAGTGCTGCATGTCTATCTGGAAGGCGATGGCCGGCCTTGGCAAAGGCTCGATCGCATTGCCCCGGACCCCACCCCCCGCAAGCCTTTGATGCTGCGTTTGATGGCCCTGGATGATTCCCCCGCCTTGTATTTGGCCAGGCCCTGTTACAACGGCCATGCCCGGGACGAAGGTTGCTCGCCCCTGTTGTGGACGCAACGGCGTTACGCGCCGGAAGTGGTGGACGCCATGACCGAAGCCTTGCGTGGGTTTCTGAGCGCCAATCCCCATGACGGCCTGGTTTTTCTGGGGCATAGTGGGGGAGGCGTGCTCGCCCTCTTGCTGGCTGGCCGTTTTCCCGAGACTTTGGCCGTCCTCACCCTGGCGGCCAATTACGACATCCATGCCTGGGCGGATCATCATGGCTATTCCAGGCTGGAAGGTTCACTCAATCCTTCCGAGGTCGCCGGGAGCGGGCCTTTCGAGCTTCACTATTTGGGGGAGAAGGACGAGATCGTGCCGCCTTCCATTTTCAAGCCGCTGTTGGAACGGCGGCGCAATGCCAAGGTCGAGACGGTCGCCGGGTTCGACCATGCTTGTTGCTGGGACAGGCTATGGCCTAAGATTCTTTCCGCCTTGCCGTAAGCGGGTGCGATTCAAAGTGATGCAGCCGTGGGGAGGGCGAGGGGATTGCGAGACCATCGATGGCAGGAAGCCATCGCCGAGCCTACAGGGACCGTATTCACGGCGTGTCTCGCAAACCCCACGCCCTCCCCGCGAGATTCGACAGGCATCAGTTTGAATCGCACCCGCCGTAAGTCATGAAGTTGTTGCCCGATCGAATTGCTGTTATGTTTTGCCGACGATTCCTTAATATGCCGAGCGGGGGTTACGCTGATGTCCAACACCAGGTTTCAGAAGCGAGTCCTGATGGTTGCGGTCGGCGCCGCCGCGTTGGCGGCTTGTGCTCCTGATGTCAGCCGGGAGGAGAGGGCCAAAGCCAGCGAGGGTTACGTCGAGGACACCAACAAGCTGTTCGTGGTGGATTGTTTGCTGCCGGGCCAGGTGCGCAAGCTGGGTTCGCAGATGAGTTATATCTCCCAGCGCCGCCCGATTCGGACCACGGCCGCGGATTGCGAAGTGCGCGGCGGGGAATATGTCGCTTACGATCGCGCCAATTATGCCAGCGCCCTGAAAGTCTGGCTGCCCAAAGCACAGGAGGGAGATGCCGAGGCGCAGGATTATGTCGGGCAGATTTTCGAGAAGGGGCTGGGCCAGCCCACCGATTATCAAGCCGCCGCCCAGTGGTACCAGAAGGCCGCCGCACAAGGCAATGCCCAGGCCCAGCTCAATCTCGGTCATCTGTATGAAAAGGGCTTGGGGCTGGCCCAGGATATGATTGCCGCGAATCAGTGGTACCGCAAGGCGGCAGGGCTGGAGAGCGCCAATCTGCAATTCACTCCCGCTTTGCCGGAAACCGCTCCCGTCCAGGATAGGGAAATCGAATCCTTGCGCCAGGAAGCCGGGAAAACTCGGCAAGAGGTCGAACAAAGCCGGAGGGAAGCGGAACAGAGCCGGCAGGAGGCGGCCAGGTTGCGCCAGCAATTGCTGGATTCCCAAAGGCAGGTGCTCGGGCAGCAGGAAGCTCTGCGCAGGGCCCAGGAGGAGATGGAAGCGGCCCGACTCCTGCGCGAGCAAGCCTCTTCCAGCCAGGCTGACGATACTTCCGGGCGCCGGCTGGAGGAACGATTGCGCGAGAAGGAAGCGCAGATGAAGGCGCAGCAGGATCGCTTGACGGCGATGACCGCTGCTTTGAATGATGCCGAGCAGAGTCGGCGGGAAGCCGCCGAACTGCGCGGCCAATTGGCGCAGACCGAGCAGCAGTTGTCCGGCCAACGGCAATCCCTGCTTGAGGCTCAGCAAGAATTGGATGAGATCCGCCGCCGCCAGGAGCAGACTCCCCCTTCCCAACCCGAGGCTCTGCGCCGCGTGCAGGAAGAATTGCGCCACAAACAAGCACAACTGGATGCCCAACAGTCGAAGGTGGCGACGTTGACGGCTACCCTGAGCAAGGAACGCCCGGCGCAGACACGCGAATCGAAAAGCGTGCATCGGCACGCCACCCCTGTGCGGGTACTGGATCAGCCCGCTACGGCGGAAGGCGCGCGTACCGAGCTGGCGCAAGTCGAAAGCCTGTTGGGTGAGAAAATCAACCAATACCAGAAGAGCTCCAGCGAACTGACCACTTGGCTCACCGGTTCCTCCGCCATGGACCGGGCCAGGATCGACCAGCGCAAGAAGGAATTGCTGGCGCAAGCCAAGGAGATTTCCTCGCTACGCGAGAAAATCGAACAACAGGGCCGCCAACTCGCCGACCAGGGACAGCCCGATGCGCTCAACATGGCGCAAGGTCCCAGGATCGAGATTCTCGATCCTCCCCTGACCCTCACCCGCGGCATGCCGAGCATTCAGGTCGTAGACGGTGACCGGCGCAAGGAAATCGTCGGCAGGATCAACGCGCAGGATGGTTTGAGTTCCCTGATCATCAACGACCGGCCGCAAACGGTCGATGCTTCCGGGATCTTTCGCACCCCCCTGAATGTCGCCGGAGAGCCTGGTCGGTTCAAGATCGTCGCCACCGACAAGAAGAACCGCCACTCGGATCTGATCGTGACCCTGCTCGGCGAATCGGGTGTCAATAGCGAGATCTATCCGGCTGCTGCCTCCAGACAGGAGGGCGAGCGTCCGAAGGACGTGGAATTCGGCCAGTTCCATGCGCTGATCATCGGCAATGCCGACTATAAAGCCTACGCCGGTCTGAAAACGCCGATCAACGATGCCAAGAGCGTGGAGCTGATCCTGCGCGAACGCTACGGGTTCAAGACCAAGCTGCTGATCAACGCCAATCGTCACCAGATCATGACGGCGCTCAACGAAATGAACAAACGGCTGAGCGAACGGGATAATTTCCTGATTTACTACGCCGGTCATGGAGAGATCGACAAAGCCACCCAAAGCGCCTATTGGTTGCCCATCGATGCGGAGGTAGGCAATTCGGCGAACTGGATTTCCAGTCACAGCATCACCGAATATCTCGGTATCATGGCGGCCCGTCATGTCATGGTGGTGGCGGATTCCTGCTATTCTGGCGCATTGACCGGTTCCGCCATCGCCAGGTTGCCGGAGGGCATGGACGAGAGCAAGCGCGCCAAATGGCTGAAAGTGATGAACAGCCGCAAAGCCCGAACCGTCCTGACTTCCGGGGGCGTGCAACCGGTCCTGGATCAGGGCGGCGGCGATCATTCCATCTTCGCCAGTGCTTTTCTGAAAGTCCTGCGCGGCAATAAGAAACCGGTATTGGAGGATTACGACTTGTTCCGCGATGTCTCCAATCAGGTGAGGAGTGCGGCGGCGAGGGTCGGCTTCCAGCAGTCTCCACAATACGCTCCCCTGCAACATGCCGGGCATGAAGGCAGTCCCTTTTTCTTCGTGCCCGAGGCTTGAGTGAAGCCGGAGCACAGGGGACCCCATTCCTGGACCCAAACGATGAACCGGAAGAGTTATGGCGCTTATAGTTGAAGTCATCAATTACCAGGGTTCGCCCTATGCCGGCGAACTGAGTGCCCGCTTCGACGAAAACGGCGGATCGATCGGCCGATTGCAGGAAAATCTTCTGGTTCTGCCCGATCTTGAAAAGTTCGTTTCCCGCCGCCATGGCGAAATCCGCTACGAGAATGGCGGGTTCGTCTATACCGACGTTAGCAGTGGCGGCACTTTGCTGTGCAATCAGAACCGGCGGCTGGCAGGGGAATCGGTCGTTCTGGCCGAGGGCGACCGGCTGAAGATCGGGGAATACGAATTGAAAGTGCATATCGAGACCGAGGCGCAGCCATTTCCCGAGCTTTTTTCCGCTCTGCCGGATTCCGGCGCCACATTCAAACTCGGCGAGGACGATCCGTTCGGCATCCATGTGGCGCCCCTGTTCGGCGAGGCTGAGCCGCCATCGCTGCTGAAACCTGAGCCCCAACCTCCCCAGGCGCCCAGCTTCATCGAGCAGGCGGATGCCCCGGCTTTTCATGAAAGCTTCACACCTCCACAGGTCCAAACGGATTCGGCCTTTCCTGAGGATTTCTCCTTCGATGATTTCCTGCGTGATAATCACGTTTCGGCTCACGTCGCCTTGGAGCAGAAGGAAACCTTCGAATTCCCCGCCCATTTGTTCGACGACTTGGGGTTGGAGCCTGCTCCTCCCATCGCGACTACGCTCCAACCGGCGGCGGAAAGC
>JAQTSI010000106.1 GCA_028711365.1 Methylococcaceae bacterium | reverse complement strand
CTCGTCCTGGTCATGAAATGCGTACGCGCCGTTTTGAGCGAGCATGGCGGCAAGTTCGCGTCCGTGCTGGAGCAGGATTTCGTATTTGTCGGCCAACTGCCGGAAGGTGAGGGAGAACGCCACGGCCAAAACGCTCGCCAGCATCAGGCCGAGAATGAACAGATTGAATTTCGAAGTCAGACCCAGGCGAACAGGCTGCATCAGCCAAGCTCCCCCCGACTCCCGCTGACTCCGTTCGCCCCTCCTCATGGATCCGCCCTGATTTCCCAGATTCCATTGGGCAATTCCCCGAACATCTCCGGCGCGTAGAGGGCTTCGACACGGGTGGCGGGGAGTTCGAATCGTCCGGGGTTATTGAGACGCACCGTGTATTCGAATGACCACGCCCCCTTGGGCACATACTCGTAATACGCGCGAAAAGCTTCAAAACGGCGCTCCTCGAAAGCCGGCCAGACCTGGCCTTCGCTGCGTTCGCCGGCGGTGAGCAGACGCGAATCACCGCCCAGACCCGAGCCCAGGATGGAGGCCCCGGCGGGAACCGGATCGTCCACCACCACCCAGGTCATGTCGGCCTGCGCCTCCAATTCCAGTTTGATCCGCGCCACATCCCCCCGGCTCCACACCCCGGTCTGCTTCTGTTCGATGGGCTCGATGCTACGGCGGATGCGATAGCCGGTGAATAGCGGCTGCTGCAGCGGCAAGGCGGCGCGGCTTTGAATGATGGCCCAGGGCTTGCCCTGCCCCTGGTGCTTCACCGCCAGATTCGAAGGCCCCTCGCTCCAAGGGAAATTGAGGGCGCTTTGCCGCGTGGTCTCGGTCCATTGCATGCCTTTTTTCACCCCGGCCAGTTCGGCCTCGGTGTAACCCGCCACAGGGACGGCCTCGAAGGCGGCGCTGAATTTCTCCATGGCCAAGGTTCCCCAGGCATTGGCGGTGGTGGTATCCCAGTGGCCGTGGTTCTGCCGGCCCAGCGCGCCCCGGACCAGGCGCGGGACATCCTCGCGCCATGTCGGCAGATCGAGCAGCACCCGCAGGGCGCGCACGGCATTTTCGTCGATGGAGACCATCAGCCACCACAACCGGTCGCTGTCCTCGCTGGAAAAGCCCAGGGTCGTGCCCTGCAGGTTCAGCCGCGAGCGGATGATCCCTTCCGCCTGCTTCAGCCTATCCGCCCGCTGCGGCACGGAATCCATCCGTTTGAGGAGGCTGATCCAGTCCAGCACCGCCGAGGTCGGCCATAGGTTCGGCTCGATCTGGAGGGATTCGAGCATCTCCGCTTTGGCCTCGCCGTAACGGGACAGCGCCTCGATGGCGGCCAGCTTGCGGATGGCGAGATCGGCGGTAGCGAGGGCAAAATTGCGCCTCAGCTTGCCGGCGATGAAATTCTTCAATCCTTCCTGCAGACGTGGGAGAGATTGCGGCGGGATTTCCCATGCGGCCTCATGACTGATGGCAAGCAGGTAGGAAGTCAGCACATCGCTGCCGTGAAGATTCTCGGTGGCGAAATATTTGACCAGGCCGTCGTCGTCGATGAACGCAGGTAAGGCTTTCATGGCCGCATCCCACTGCTCCCGGCTGCGCAGGGAGACGGCTTTGGACACCCGCTGCTCCATGCAGGAATAGGGATAGCGGCCCATGTATTCGAGCACTCCACCCAGGCCGTCGCCCAGCTTGGCCCGCAGCGAGACGCGCACCCCGCCGCGTCCGGTGATCGCCCCTTGCGGCCGCTCCACACTCATGGCGAAAGGTTTGTCGATCTGCGCCAAAGTCGCCTGATAGACCCGCACCGGATAGACCGGGATGAGATCCTGGCTCAGTTTGACTTTATCGTGAGCGGAACCGTCGGCGGCATCGGCCTCCACTTCCCACAGCAGCTTGGAGGCATCCAGCGGGGCGACGACGTCCCAGGCCAGTTCCCTGGCTTCGCCGGCATCGAGATCGATGGAGAGGGGAGCCAGTTCCTTCCATTCCGGGGCCGCCGGCAAAGGCGAGGGTTTCGCCGGATCGGCCGCAGCCTGGTTTTTATCCATACTTTCCCCGGCAGGGGCAGGACTCGCCGGCTTGGCGGCGGCGGGCACAGGCGTGCTCCATCTCGCTTTGGCGATCAGGCTCAGTTTGCGGTTTGAGGCATTGCGCAGGGTGAACACGGCCTTGAAAGCATCGTTTTCCCGCACCAGGGGGGGCAGGCCCGAATGCAGCATGATGTCCTGGGTGGTGCGAATACTGCCCTCGCCGGTGCCGAAATAACCCCATCCGGCGTTGGCCACGGCGGCCAGGCGGAAGGAAGTCAGCGAATCGTTGAGGGGCAATTCGATATTCGCCTCACCCTGGGCATCGAGCGGCAAGCGCCCTTTCCACAGCAGCAGGGTATCGA
Organism: Methylococcaceae bacterium; assembly: GCA_028711365.1. Classification (GTDB taxonomy): domain Bacteria; phylum Pseudomonadota; class Gammaproteobacteria; order Methylococcales; family Methylococcaceae; genus Methylumidiphilus. Next base: position 11,810 of record JAQTSI010000106.1, on the reverse strand, counting down.
ACAATTCGCGGGCGTTCTGCTTCCCGCCGCCGCCGCCATGGGGCACGGCCTTGCGGCCATAGTGGCGCTTACCCACCACCTGCATCTGCGCCGTGGCGGTGTAAACCTCGATGCCGCGCTTGCCCATCATGGCTTCCAGCAATTTCCAGGAGTCATTGGGTTTCAGCTCCAATAATCCCTCGTCCACGGCGGACAGGGCGATTTCCGCATCGGGCGGCAGCGGGCCGCCATCGGCGCGGGTTACCTTCACTTTCAGCTTGGCCTGCTCGCGCACTTTGTACACCTCGCGCTCGGGCTGCACCTTCACCGCCAGTTTATTGGGGGCCCAGCCCACGTCCAGTTGGGCCATGCCCAGTTTATAAGCCGGCTTGTTCAGATCCACCAGGGCGGTGACCGAGCGATCGGCCATCTGGAAACCGACCTTGGTGGCCATGTCGCGGAACCAGGCCATGTGGTCCCGCACCCTGGGCCGCACCGCCAGCACCGAGATATAGACATTGGGCGCGTAATGGGGTTTGATCGGCACCTCGATCACCGGCTCCTTGCCGGATAGTTCGACGATGAAGGAATCCAGCACCCCTTCCCGCTCCACCGTCACCAAGGCGGTGGCTTCGCGAAACGGCATGCGCACCTGCAAGCGGGCGCTCTGCCCGAACTCCCAGGATTTCTTTTCCGGCAACAGGTCCATGCGGTCGCTGGGGCCATTATCAAACCACCAGTCCTCGCCGCCCGCCGTCCACACCTCCTTGGTGTTCAGGGCGATGTTGCCCTCCTCGTCCTTGGCCACGGCGCGCAGCACGAGATTGCCGGATATGCCGGGCTTCAGCTCGCAACTGACGATCCCCTCCCGGTTGGAACTGTTCTCGCAAGTCTGATCCAGTTTCCGGTATTCGACCTTGTTTTCATAGTCGTAAAAACCGCCGATCAAACGCTTGCGGTAGGAATAGGTGGTCTTGCGAAACAGCTCCACCTTCACGTCCTGGCCCTTCATCGGCTTGCCGGCCGGGTCCACCGCGAGCACCTGGAAGCGAAGTTGGTCCTTGTCGGCGAACCAGCCTTCCTGCTTCAAACCCAGATAGAGCCTGGCCGGGTGAAGGGGAATGGCACGGGAGACGGTCAACCTTTGGCCATTGGCGTCCTGATATTCCAGTTCGGTCAGCAATTCCTTGGGAGAATCCAGCTTGGGCAGATTGGGAATGCTCGCCCGCGCGGCGCCGGTTTTATCCAGGGTGAGCGGCAGTACTTGAGCCGGCGAGGCGGTCTCCTCCTCGGTTTCCCGCTCGCTGAAGCGGTCGACATTCTCGACCACGCCTTCCTTCACGTCGCCGCCGCCGAAGCTGAAATCCTCGTAATCGGCAAAATCCACCGTGCGGGAGCGGACCTGGCTGCGCAGTTTCACCGGCAGTGAGGAAGCCCCGCCGCCGGAGAGATACCCCACGAACAGATCGAGCTTCGCCTCCTTGGCATTCACCAGATATTCGGCCGAGGGTTGTATGACCGCTTTCATGGTGGGGATGCGAAATTGCTCTACCTGGATGGCGCCGATGTCGGCAGCCCTGTTTTCCCCTTTCTGCAAGCTGAGGTCGTAAGCCCCCAGCTTGGCTTCCTTGGGGATGACCCAGCTCGCCTCGGCGATGCCGTGATCGTCGAAACTCACCGGCAACCGATATTTCTCATCGCTCCCGCCATGGCGGATCTCCACCGCATCCGGCTTGTCTTCGCCGTAAGCGGCGAAGCCTTCGGCGCCGCGCTTGCGCAGGAAGATTTTCATCGACACCGTCTCCCCGGCGCGGAACAGGCTGCGGTCGAACACGGCATGGGCCAGCTTGGTCTCGCTCTCGTTGCCCACGGTCAGCTTGAAATCATCCGGCTGGATGCCCTTGTTCCAGCCGGAGACGACGAAACTCATGTCCTCGCCGGTGCGGGCGGAAACGAACAGGGGATGGGTGCTGCTGCCCTGAAAACAGCTCTGGCCGGTATCCACTTCCGGCAGCGTCTTCGCTCCCGTCACGCGGGCCATGCCATCCTTGTCGGTGCGGCCATGCCAGTACTCCTCGCCGGTGCAGAAGTCGCTGATGCGCACCTCGGCATCGGCCACGGGCCGGGCCTTATCCAGGCTCGTCACCCACACCAGGGAAGATTCCCTTCCCCATTTGAAATGGACCGACAGATTGGTGACCAGGGCGGAAGTGGCCACATAACGGGGCCGTTCCTCGCCGAGCAGGGCCAGTCCCAAGCGCGGGCTGGCCAGTTCCACCACATAAAAACCCGGCGCAGTGAGCGGAATGCCCACCACCTCGAACTCCTTCGCCCCATGGGGCTTGGGCAGATCGAAACCCTCGGCCTTATCCCCCGCCCCAAATACCGATTCCGTACCGGTGAGATTCCGATACTGGGTATCTTCCCCCTCTACGCTAGGCTCGATCTGTTCGTAGCGTTCATTGTCCGCCGCCTCGACCTTGCGCAGCCACTCGCCGATGGCTTTATCGCTCTGATCCTTCTTGCTCATCTTGCCGGGAATGCCCGCCGGCTCCGCCCGTTTGGCCGCCACCGCCGCCTCCAGATTGCGCAGGGTCACCGGCAATATGCCCCCCTCCTTCCATTCGATGATGCCGAACTGGCCGTTGAACTTGGCTAGAGGCGGATATTCGTCGGTCTGCACCGTCAGGGGGAAATTCCCTGCGTTCTCCAGCGGCCGGCCGGCGTCATCGGCAAGACCTGCGGGCAAGAGGATCTTGAAGGAGCTCTGCTCCGGGAAAGGCCCCTTGAAGCTGAGCGTCTCCACCGAAGGCGCTTTCGTCGAGTCGAGATTATCCGCCGGATAAGCCTTGCCATGGGCATCCAGCAATTGCACCGCCTGGGCCAGTGGGGTGGAGATCGGCGCGCTGAAACTCAGCGTCATGGGCAGAAAAGGAATGCAATGGGACTTGGCATTCACTTTCTGGCAAGAGAACGTCGCGGAGAATGCCGAGCGGGTCTTGAAGCTCAACACCTGATCCTGCTCGGATGCAATGCCATGGGTGGAAAGGATGCCCGATCCCCAAACCAGCCTGATCTTGGTCTCCGGCGGGAAACTGCGCCGGCATTGCAGGACCAGCAGGCGTTCATCCTGAGCGTCTTCGAAGAAATAGCGGTTGTTCCGCCGAATCGGCCCCGCCAGCAGTCTTCCCCTCTCCTCGCCCTGCAACACATTCGCCTCGATGCGCTCGGCCACCCCCTCCATCTCGCAACGCACATTGGCAGTGACCGATTCGGGTCTGACCGGGGAATCCAGTTTCAGGATGAATACCGGGTTCTCGTCCACGGAACCGGCGCCGTCGCCCGGCAGGGAAGTCAGCACCGAAGGTCCGCCGGTATCGAGGAAAAACCGGTTCCGGCCGGTGAGCGGCGCGCCGGACAAAGCCTTGATACCGGTCTTCAGGCGAAAGGAACAGCGGATTCCCGCCGGCAAATCCTGCTCGAAATCGAATACCCAGTTGCGCGCGTCCACCCAGTGCCCCGCACCCTGCATCGGGCAGTCGGCGTCGAATGGCGCCTGCGTGCGCGGATCGCCGAAATGCACCATAGCCTCGGAAAACCGCGCCGTCGCCTGGCGGACGTTTTTCACCGTTCCCTGCGGGGAAAACAGTTCCACTATCGGGCCTTCCTGTTCCTTCGGTTCTTCGAGTTCGGAAGGATCGGGGGATTGCGCCAGGCTGGCCAGGGAGAAAAAAATCAGGAACAGGAAGACGGTACGCATGACTATTCCTCGCAACTGAGCTGGAAAAGCATTGTCCGGTTTAGTCGCGATCAAAGCAAGCAGGGAACTGCAAACCGGCTCGACCCCATCCACCCGACCTTATCGTCGAGAATAGCGACTATTCAAGGTAATGGGCGCGCGCCTGGTATATCCCGTTTGACCGCGATGCCCCGCATGACGATGGCGCCTAATAGGAAGCAGAGAGTGATGGCGATGATGGAGGAAAGTGAAACCAGCGCAACCCATGAGAACTTTTTGAATATCAGGGTATAGGCAGGCGCCAGCGCGAGCCCGGCAAGCAGCAATAGGCAAGCGGTGAATTTTCTGACTGGGGCCAGCAGCGTGGCGGCGGCAAGGAGTAACACCGAGATGACGCCATAGGTAAAACCCAACTGTAATATCGATACCCATGGGAAAGCGCAATGTCCAGGAGATTCGCGCCAAAAACCCTGCGGGCATACAGGCCTACTCCAAAGGGAGAGTTGATGCCCGAGAATAATCCATGTCGTCCCGATGATCGCGAGACATAGGAATAACAAGGCTAAGCTGTCAATAGCTTTATTCACGCATTCCCAAGCTCCGGCTTGAGAATGTCGTCCAGGAAACTGGAGCGTCCAAGATTGGGGTTCCCAACCCAAAGGTTGGGAACCCGCCAATTCCGGCGCATCAAGCCCCTACCGCCACACTCTGCACTGGGCTCCAATCCCCGTGCGCCTCGCCCTTGTCCCACCAGCGCAGGCGATATTCACGGGTTTCGGCGGTGTTGGGGGTGAGCAGGGGACGATCATCCAAAATAATTAAGGGCACCGAAGTGCCCTTATTCGACTTGCTTTGAAAGTCTCGACAAGTCTCCGATGGGTTCATCGGATTGTCATAGACCTTTATAGGTATGGCGTCCCCATGGGGATTCGAACCCCAGTCGCCGCCGTGAAAGGGCGATGTCCTAGGCCTCTAGACGATGGGGACTGGACGATCAAGCGCTTGGTGGAGCCAGGGAGGATCGAACTCCCGACCTCTACAATGCCATTGTAGCGCTCTCCCAGCTGAGCTATGGCCCCGTGCCACTTGATGACGAGCATTGTATAGGCGAAGCTGGGATATGTCCAGCATTATTTACAAATCCATGAAATGGCTCGTTCGATGCGCTGCCGGGTCTTCTCTCTACCCAGCAAGACCAGGGTGATGTCGATGGGCGGGGACACGGTGTTTCCCGACACGGCAACCCGCAACGGTTGAGCCACCGCCCCCATTTTGACTTCCCGCTCCTGCGCCGTGGTTTCGATGGCGGCATGGATGGCTTCCTTCTCCCAGTCCGGCAAGGCGCTCAGGCGCTCATGCAGATCCTGCAGAAGGGAGGCGCTTGCCGCGGTGAGGTTTTTCTGGGCGGCCTTTTCGTCGTAAGCCTCGAAGTCCCGATAGAAAAATAGGCTGCTCCTCGCCATATCGACTAGGGTTTTGTTGCGCTCGCGTTGGGCTTTGACCACTTCGACCGGATCGGGACCGGTGGTGGGATCGATATCGAGGCGGCCTAGATGCCAGCGCAAATGATGGGCGACATGAGTGGGGTCCGAGTGCATCAAATACTGATGATTCAGCCATAACAACTTGTCCGGATTGAAGGTGGAAGCCGAGTGGTTGATGTCGTCGATCTCGAACAATTGGATCATCTCATCCACCGAAAAGATTTCCTGATCGCCATGGGACCAGCTCAAGCGCACCAGATAATTCAATACCGCTTCCGGCAGATAGCCTTCGTCGCGGTACTGCATGACGCTGACCGCGCCATGGCGTTTGGATAATCGAGCGCCATCCGCACCCAGGATCATGGGTACATGGGCATAAATCGGCAGCTTCGCGCCCAGGGCCTTGAGGATGTTCATCTGCCTGGGGGTGTTGTTGAGATGATCGTCGCCGCGGATGACATGGCTCACCTGCATGTCCAAATCGTCCACCACCACCGACAGGTTATAGGTGGGTGAACCGTCGGAACGGGCGATGATGAGGTCGTCCAGCTCGCTGTTCATGATCACCACCCTGCCCTTCACCCGATCATCGATCACCACCTCGCCATCGTCGGGGTTGCGGAAGCGGATCACCGGTTGCACCCCCTCGCGCGGCTCGCTGCGGTGACGGCAGCGGCCGTCGTAGCGGGGCTTTTCCTTGTTGGCCATCTGCTCGGCGCGCAATTCGTCCAGTTCTTCCTTGGTGCAATAGCAAGGATAAGCGTGACCTTCATTCAGCAACTGCTGGATGACTTCCTTGTAGCGGTCGAAACGATGGGTCTGGTAAAACGGGCCTTCATCATATTCCAGTCCCAGCCAGGTCATGCCTTCGAGGATGGCGTTGACCGACTCGACGGTGGACCGCTCCAGGTCGGTGTCCTCGATGCGCAGTATGAACGTGCCGCCATGCTTGCGGGCATAAAGCCAGGAAAAGAGCGCCGTGCGCGCTCCGCCGATGTGGAGATAGCCGGTGGGACTGGGTGCGAATCTTGTGCGTTTGCTCATCAAACTGTTCCGGGTGGATGCTCGTCTAAGGGCGGCTGTTTCCGGGGTAGCGTGGCGAAACCGGGCGCAACCCCTTAAAAAGCTTGCAATGATACCAAATCGGCCGAATGTATCCCCCGAAAAATTAACGCCTTGCCAAATCGCGGATTATGGATGCTAGACTCCCCCGCCCTGGTCGGCTATCCTTGCCGACATGTTTACACCTATCAAGCTAGAAGAACTCGCCAAACGTCTTTCCGAAGCCGTTCCCCCCGGTTTGAACGCCCTGGGGAATGACCTGGAAAAGACATTCCATGCCATCCTGCAGGCCGCTTTCGAAAAAATGAACCTGGTCAGCCGGGAGGAATTCGAAGCTCAAAAAGCCGTGCTGGGCCGAACCCGTGAAAAACTGGAAAAGCTGGAAGCGCGGGTCGCCGAACTGGAACGGCAGATTCCAGGCCACTGATCCGCCGCGTTGCAGGATGCGATGAGTCTCGCCGTCGTCTATAGCCGCGGCCGGGAAGGCATCGCCGCCCCCCTGGTGACGGTGGAGGTGCATCTATCCAATGGACTTCCCGGCCTGTCCATCGTCGGCCTGCCCGAAACTGCCGTGAAGGAAAGCAAGGACCGGGTGAGAGGCGCCTTGCTCAACTGCCGGTTCGAATTCCCCCGGCAGAGAATCACCGTGAACATGGCCCCCGCCGACATCCCCAAGGAGGGCGGTCGCTTCGACCTGGCCATCGCCTTGGGAGTGCTGGCCGCCTCCGCCCAAATCCGCAAAAACGATCTGGACAAGATGGAATGCCTGGGCGAATTGTCCCTGGGGGGAGAACTGCGGCCCATCGTTGGGGCATTGCCTGCCGCCATCCAGGCCAAGCGGGCCGGTCGGCAATTGATCCTGCCTCGGGAAAATGCCGCCGAAGCTGCCTTGGCGGGGGATGTGGAAATCCTGCCTGCCATCCATTTACTGGAGGTCTGCGCCCATCTCAACGGTCAGCGCCGCCTCGAATTTCAGCCTATAGGCCCTGCCGCCGTCGAAAGCGGGGAAATCCCCGATTTTGCCGATGTCCATGGGCATTACCATGCCAAGCGAGCGCTGGAGATCGCCGCCGCCGGCCGTCACAATTTGTTGATGCTGGGGCCCCCGGGTACCGGTAAATCCATGCTGGCTTCGCGTTTACCCGGCATCCTTCCGACGCTGAGCGAAGCGGAAGCCCTGGAAAGCGCCGCCGTGGCCTCGGTGAGCGAGATTGCCTTCGATCCCCGGCATTGGCGCAGACCGCCTTTCCGCAGCCCCCACCACACCGCTTCCGCCCCGGCCATGGTGGGCGGTGGCAGCAATCCCAGGCCCGGTGAAATCTCCCTGGCTCATAATGGAGTGCTATTCCTGGACGAATTGCCTGAATTCGATCGCCGGGTACTGGAGGTGCTGCGTGAGCCCATGGAGACCGGCGTCATCACCATCTCCCGCGCGGCGCGACAGGCGGATTTTCCCGCCCGATTCCAGCTCGTCGCCGCCATGAACCCCTGCCCCTGCGGTTATCTGGGCGACGCCTCCGGCCGCTGCCATTGCACCCTGGAACAGGTGCAACGCTACCGCTCGCGCATTTCCGGCCCCTTGCTGGACCGGATCGACATGCATATCGAAGTACCGCGCGTCTCCCATGAAGTATTGCGCGATGGCGCTCCGGGCGGGGAGGAAAGCAGCGCTAGGGTGAAGGAGCGCGTCACGCGGGCGCGGCAGCGGGCGGTGGAGCGCGCCGGCCACGCCAATGCGGAACTGACGCCCCAGCAGATCAAGCATTTTTGCGAACTGGACGAGAAGGCGCAAAGGCTGCTGGAGCAAGCCGTGGACAAACTGGGTTTGTCCCACCGCGCTTATCACCGCATCCTCCGACTGGCTCGCACCATCGCCGACCTGGCCGGCGCCGAAGACATCACGACTGCCCATCTGAGCGAGGCGATCTCCTATCGCAGACTGGACCGCGCTCCAACAGGAGGCTGATGGTTTTCATCCCTTATGAATTCCGCGTTCCTGAAATGCAGAATATGGCGGTTCTCCTTCTCGTGGGGGATTTGACGGAAGCCGACTGGGGGCATCCGCCCAAAAGAATGTTGGAGTCACAAATTATCTGCATCGCCGGTCCATTCCTCGTCCAGCGGGGTCATAATATCGCCGACGATCATCTTGCCCCGTAGCGCTTCCAGGCGTTTCAGCGCCGCCTCGCGTTCGCTTTCCTGGCGGTCGGGTACGATTCGGGCGATGGCCTTGCCATGCAAGGTGCATGACGATTTCCTCACCCTGTTGTACCTGCTTGAGATAACCCGGCAGATATTGACGCAATTCGGTAACATTGACGGCGTTCATGAGGGCTCCATATTTTGTACACAAATCATGTGCATTGATAGAGGCAAACCAGTCTATTCGGCTTATGCGACCGTCCGCCATCGTGGCATCAGGCGCGAGCGTTAAAGCCCGCCGTAAGATCAGATCAAGCCCAGAAATCAATGGCATGGAAGGCTTTGCGGAAGGTTCCGAGCCGCCTGCATGGGTTTTGCTAAAAAACTTATTTACAGCGCATAACTTGACATTTTTTGCATGAAAAAGCATATTGCCTGACATCTTTCCCGCTATTGAGGAAACGGTCCATGAACGCCGACGCCCTGTTTCGCTCCGCTTTTTCCTGCGATTTCCTGCACTCCGTGGCCAATGTGGTAGCCGAAACCTATCCTCATGTGGTCCAGTCGCTGGGCGAAATCGTCGGCTCGCCGCACAAGGTCGATGCCCTGCCCTTCGTGCGCGCCAAACTGTTGGACGAGCGGCTCGAACAGCTCGCGCTGAATCATGGTTATGCTGTTCAGGTCAACCGCAACAAATCGCACAACTGGCATTATGTACTCATCACCTCGGGCGAAGTGACCCTGAGCGCCGCCTCATCGCCTAAAAATTCGCACTATCCGCGTCCTTCGAGTTACCGCAAAAATCTGGCCGCCGCAAACGAACAACACGATATGAATTACTCCTTATTCGGCGAAGATTGTGCAGCCGGTTTTTATCCGAACGGCTGTTATGGCGTATTGAGCCATTGCGCCTGCCCCGGAAATCCCAGCCATGCGGACCACGCCCATATCATCTTTCCCTCCGCCGATTGGAAGCGCAACGTCTCGCCCCATCTCGACCTGTTCAACTTGTTCGCCATCGATCCGAAATCCAGGTCCGTAGAGCAGGAAGAAATCGAGGAGAATTTTGGTCTCGGCTTGCGCCAACAGGAGGTGTACCAATCATGAAAGCGGGCACGCCGGGTTTCATCGGCGCCAGGCTGGTGGAAGCGCGGGAAGCGCGCGGACTGAGCATTACCACCTTGGCCGAATTGGCGGGACTGTCACGGCAAACCTTGCACAATTACGAGAAAGGAGAGCACAGCCCCCAGCCTAAAACCCTGGAAGAAATCGCCCTCAAGCTGAACATGCCGCAGGAATATTTCTTCAAAAACCTCAGGCCCATGGACGAACTCAACGTGTTCTACCGCTCCCGCAGTCCCGCGACCAAACCGGAGCGCGTTCGCGGTGAGCGTCAACTCGCCTGGCTCCGCCACATCGTGGTGACATTGAGTGACTATCTGGAACTGCCCGGGGTCAAACTACAGGCTTTCGACATTCCCGACGAACCCTTGTTGCTGGCCAAGGAAGAAATCGAGGAGTTGGCGATCCAATGCCGCCGCCATTGGGGATTGGGCGACAAACCGATCAGTAATATCGTGTTGCTGCTGGAAAATAACGGCATCGTGGTGAGCAGAAGCATGCTGGAGGCCCCTCAACTGAATGCCTATTCCTGCCTGGGCGACATGCCTTGCTTGTGCCTGTCGGCGGACAATGCCTCCCGTTCTCGCTTCGACGCCGCCCATGAATTGGCTCACCTGATCCTCCATCGCCGGCTTGCCCGGGAAGATTTTTTCCATCCGCTGAGGCATCGCGAATATGAAAATCAGGCGGATCGTTTCGCGGCGGCCTTCCTGATGCCGGGCGAGTCTTTCGCCGGCGACATCACCACCATCAGCCTGGCCTCGCTGCGCGCACTCAAGCCAAAATGGAAAGTTTCCATCGCCTCCATGCTGACACGCTGTCAGAATCTGGGCCTGGTCGGCGAGGAATATGCCAGAAAGTTGTGGATCGCCTATACCCGCGCCGGCTACCGCAAACGCGAACCGCTGGACGAGCAAATCCCCATCGAGGAACCCCGCTTACTGAGGCGTTGCATGGATTTTCTGTTGGAAAGCCGCACGCTGTCCAAATACGATATCCTTTCAGCCTTGGCATTGTCGGCAACGGATGTGGAAGCGCTCTGTTGTCTGCCACCGGGTTATCTCGGGGAGAATGGAGGGATCTATCTTCTGCCTAAGACGAATTCGCGCAAGGCAGTCGCACGCCCCATTTCGACCAGCCCGCCAACCGTAGAGCCGATCGACAACATCATCCGCTTCCCGAAGAAGAAACAAAGCCGAAAAACCTGAGTCATCAGGAAATGCCTGTTCCCGACTAAAGAACCCGGCGATCGGGGTATCCCCGACCGGCATGGTAAAGTGCCCCATTTCCAAACCCATACCGAATGTCCAAGCTTTCCACCCTCAATCCCCAACAGCTCGCCGCCGTCAAGCAACTCGACCATCCCCTGCTGGTGCTGGCCGGGGCGGGCAGCGGCAAGACCCGCGTCATCACCGAAAAGATCGCCTATCTCATCCAGCAAGGTACGCCGGCCCGCCATATCGCTGCGGTGACCTTCACCAACAAGGCGGCGCGGGAGATGAAGCAGCGCGTCGGCAAGCTGGTGGCCGACAAGGAACTGCGGGGACTTCGCGTCTCCACCTTTCACGCCTTGGGGCTGGACATCGTGCGCCGGGAACACAAAGCACTAGGCTTCAAGTCTGCCATTTCCAGCTTCGACGAACACGACCGCCAGGTCTCGTTGAAGGAGCTCATCAAGCATGGGGATCAGGTCTACGACATGGAAAAGGTGGAACAATACGGCTGGCAGATCAGCCGCTGGAAGAATCTGTTCGTGTTGCCGGGTGAGGCTTTGGAGCAGCCTATGAGTTCACCCGACAGCCAAATCGCCGCCCGCATCTACGGAGAATATACCCGCCAGATCAAGTCCTATAATGCGGTGGATTTCGACGACCTCATCCTGCAGCCGGTGTTGCTGTTCCAGGATCACCCCGAGGTGCTGGAAAAATGGCGCAACCAGATGCGCTACCTGCTGGTGGATGAATACCAGGACACCAACATGACCCAGTATCAACTGGTCAAGTTGCTGACCGGTTTCCTGGGACGCTTCACCGTGGTGGGCGACGACGACCAGTCCATTTATTCCTGGCGCGGGGCGCAGCCGGAAAACCTGGCCCAGTTGCAGAAAGACTACCCCCGGCTGAAACTCATCAAGCTGGAGCAGAATTACCGCTCCACCGGCCGTATCCTGAAAGTGGCCAATCAGCTCATCGCCAACAATCCCCATGTGTTCGAAAAGCGGCTGTGGAGTTCGCTGGGTTATGGGGACCCCTTGCGCGTATTGAAAGCCAAGGAGGAAATCG
>JAQTSI010000105.1 GCA_028711365.1 Methylococcaceae bacterium | reverse complement strand
TGCCGCGCGCGCGCTCTTCCGGCGCCGCGTCGATCTGATCATAGGCCCTGAATTCGCCGCCGAAGCGCTCCGCGCCGATCTTGGTCAGCGCCGCCGTCAAGGTCGTCTTGCCATGGTCGACATGACCAATCGTGCCCACATTCACATGCGGCTTAGTGCGCGAAAATTTCTCTTTGGACATCCGCCATTACCCCTGTCGATTTTTTTTAGAAAACAACCAAACAAAAACTGGAGCCCATATCCGGACTTGAACCGGAGACCTCTTCCTTACCAAGGAAGTGCTCTACCGACTGAGCTATATGGGCAAAACCGAAAATGGAGCGGGTGATGGGAATCGAACCCACGCCATCAGCTTGGAAGGCTGAGGTTCTACCGTTGAACTACACCCGCAGATCTTACAAAATTTGGTGGAGGGGGAAGGATTCGAACCTTCGAAGGCAGAGCCGTCAGATTTACAGTCTGATCCCTTTGACCGCTCGGGAACCCCTCCGTAAAGAGTTCGCAATTTTCAACCATGCTTGAGGCGATGTCAAGCCTTTATCCTATTTTTTTCATCCATGCAGGGCATTCATGGCCAACTCCAATCTACCCGACAGGATCGACTGAAACTGATCCGCCACGCGGTCGATCGCATCGCGCAACAACTCGCCTTCGTGCCGCGAAGGCCGGTCCAGCACATAATTGACCACCTCGTTGCGATCGCCGGGATGACCTATCCCCAACCTGATCCTGGCAAAATCGGCCGATCCCAGTTTCGTCACGATGTCGCGCAAACCGTTATGGCCGCCATGGCCACCGCCGAGCTTTAATTTCACCGTTCCCGCCGCGAAATCCAACTCGTCATGGGCGACCAGCACCTGAGAGGGCTCGATCTTGTAAAAATTGGCCACGACCGCTACCGCCCCGCCGCTTCGATTCATATACTGCATGGGCTTGAGAAGAAAAACATTCTCCCCCTCCCAATCCAGCTTGGCCATAAGCCCCTGACTGCGAGAATCCTGGGCGAAGCGCAAGCGGTAGCGTTCGGCCAACTCGTCCACCAACCAGAACCCGGCGTTGTGCCGAGTCTGTTCATATCGGGTCGTAGGGTTGCCCAATCCGACAATCAAACGGAATCGCACGGACAAGAGTTTTATCCAGCCACCCGAGCGGGACGCTTATGCGCCTTCCTCCGAAGTGCGCGAAGCATGGATCGCAGCCACCGGCAGATCATGCTCGGGCCCATGGCTCAACGCGACGATCTCCACCCCTTGCGGAAGACTGAGACCGGAAAGATGGATCGACTCGCCGACATCCACCGAAGACATATCGACCTCGATGAACTCGGGCAGATGCTGCGGTAGGCAGGCGACCTCGACTTCCACCATGGCATGGCTGACCACGCCGCCTTTCTTCACGCCGACCGAGCCTTCCTGGTTCACGAAATGCAGCGGCACATGGACACGCAGCTTGTCTTTCTCGTTGACGCGCTGGAAATCCATATGCATGATGATCGGGCGGCTCGGATGGCGCTGCAAGGCCTTCAAGATGACCTTTTCTTCCTTTCCGTCGTATTTCAGGGTCAGGACATGCGAATAAGTCGCGTCGTTTTCCAACGCCTTGACCACTCTGTTGTGGTTCAGATTCAACTGAACCGGGGCGGCATCGCCGCCGTACACGATCGCCGGCACCTTACCCAAAAGCCGAGTGCGCCGGGCATCACCTTTGCCGGTGACGGTTCTTAATTCCACATCGAATTCGAAGCTGCCTACCATCTTTTTCTCCAAAATACTCTGAGCAGGTTGTTAAAAAAACTAATCTACGTACAAGGAACTGACCGACTCGCCCACCGCGATGCGGCGCATCGTTTCCGCCAGCATTTCAGCCACGCCCAGCACGCGAATCCTAGGGCATTGCTGGGCCTCGGGACGCAAGGGAATGGTGTCGGTCACCACCAATTCATCCAGCACCGAATTTTCGATATTCGCCACGGCGGAACCGGACAAAACCGGATGCGTGCAATAGGCGACCACTTTCACCGCACCATGCTCCTTCAAGGCCTGCGCCGCCTTGCACAGGGTGCCCGCGGTATCGACCAGATCGTCGACCATCACACAGGTGCGGCCCTGGACATCGCCGATGATATTCATCACCTTGGACTCGTTGGCCCGCGGACGCCGCTTGTCGATGATCGCCAGATCGGCATCATCCAGGCGCTTCGCCAGAGCCCTCGCCCTGACCACGCCGCCGACATCGGGCGATACCACCATCAAATTGGGATACTGCTGCCGCCAGACATCGCCCAGCAAAATCGGCGAGGCATAGACATTGTCGACGGGAACATCGAAAAAACCCTGGATCTGATCTGCATGCAAATCCACGGTCAGCACCCGATCCGCCCCGGCGGCGGAAATCATCTTCGCCACCAGCTTGGCCGAAATGGGCACGCGCGAAGATCGCGTCCTGCGATCCTGTCTCGAATAACCGTAATAGGGAATCACCGCGGTAATCAGCGAAGCCGAAGACCGACGAAAGGCGTCGGTCATGATCAGCAATTCCATGAGATTCTCGTTGATGGGCGCACAAGTCGGCTGCACCACGAACACCTCCCTGCCGCGCACGTTCTCCTCGATCTCGACGGCAATCTCTCCATCGCTGAACCGGCCGACGCTCGCCATCCCCAGGCGCATATTCAACTTGCGCACGATACCTTCAGCAAGAGACGGGTTGGCATTTCCCGAAAACACCATGAAAGAGGCGTCGCTCATTCGAGCACTCCCAAAACCCATAAAAGTAAACTGAAAGCAAATTGGCTGGGGCGCCAGGATTCGAACCTGGGTATGCGGGGATCAAAACCCCGTGCCTTACCGCTTGGCGACGCCCCAAAAACTGTCAACACTCGATCAGACCAGCCCCAACAGGCGATGCACGGGCGATTGATTCAAGCCCTTGGCGACAAACACCTGCCAATGCGACGCTAACCTGCGCCTCGCCTCCCGCGCCGCGCCTTCCTCATCGAAAGCGGCAAACACGCAAGCCCCGGTTCCGGTCAGCTTGGCCGCATCGGAGTATTCGCCGATGGCCTGCAACGCATCACTCACTGTAGGATACATCTGCTTCACCACGGGAAGGCAGTGATTTTCTTGCTGGCCTGCAAGAAAGTCCTGCATTGTGATGGTTTTGTTGTCCCTTGTCAAATCTGGCGCGCCAAAAACCGCTCCCGTGGCCACCTGGCAGGCTGGAATCACCACCACATACCAAGGCTCCGGCAATTGCGGCAGCGGGATCAAGCGCTCCCCCACCCCTTCGGCCCAGGCGGCATGGCCGCGCACGAACACCGGCACGTCCGCGCCCAACTGCAAACCCAGCGCTGCCAAGTCATCGATGGACAGTCCCAGGCCCCACAAGGCGTTTAGCCCCAACAGGGTGGTGGCGGCATCGGAACTCCCGCCTCCCAAGCCCCCGCCCATCGGCAAAATCTTTTCCACTTCGATGTCGACTCCCAGCCGCTCGTTGCCGACCGTCGCTTTTAGCAAACCAGCGGCGCGCACGGTCAGGTCGGACGGTTCGGGCACGCCGGGTAAGGGGGTCTTCAAACCGATACGACCATCGTCCCGCCGGCGCAAGATGATCCAGTCACAATGCTCGATGAACTGAAACACGGTTTGCAGCAGATGGTAGCCATCCGGCCTGCGTCCCACGATTCGCAACATCAGATTCAACTTCGCCGGCGCAGGCAGGCGCAAGCTATCTGCAGACATCGAATTCTCCCGATTAATTTTTGATGAGCCACTCATCGGCGATCAGTTTAAGCTTGAGCCCGCCGCCAAGCGCGGTAATTTTTCCCGGCAAAACCCAGTCATGCACCCGGATGAAACGCTCGTAAGCGAGCGCCCAGCCGGACTGGCTGAAGCCTTTCTTCCCTTCGGAAGGCTCGCGCTGCGCCACGAAATCGGCATTCGGCTCGGGCAGCCCCAGCACCCAGTAGCGCAGGCTATGCAAGGGAACCGAAAATCCCAGCTTGGCTTGCAATAGCGCGTCGGCATCGCGGGAGGAACTCACCACGCCATTGCCTTCGTTGATGTAGATCAGGTCGTCCTGCAGGATGATGGATACCGCGCCCTGGCTGAAAGGCCCGGAAATGAGCAGTCTTTCCTGGCCCCTGCCGTGCTCCCAATGGAGATTGGCGCTCCAGGCCTCGCCCGGGCTCTGCACGGCAAGACGCCCTTCCAATTTCCAGTCCGACAAGCGGTAAAGCCGCTCCTGCGTCACTGGCGGCGCCCCCCCCTCCAACTGCGAAGCGCAACCCGGCAAAAGCGATGCGATCAGCACCCAGCTTCCGGCGCGGACTCTCATCGAAAGCGCCATAAGATCGCTATTCGAAAGCTTGCGGATACCGGTCCTGGACCTTCTTCATGTCACCGCGATCGGAGCTCTTGCGCAGGGATTCCTGCCAGATCTTTTTCGCCTCCTGGCGTTTGCCGGATTCCCACAACACTTCGCCGAAATGAGCGCCGATTTCGGGGTCCTTGAACAGGTGGTAAGCGCGGCGCAGATATTCGAGCGCGGACGGGTAATCCCCCAGGCGGTACTGCACCCATCCCATGCTGTCGAGGATGGCCGGATCGCCGGGTTTCAAATCCAAGGCGCGCTCGATGTAACGCTTGGCTTCCTCCAGGCGCGTGGCATGATCCGCCAGGGTGAAGCCCAGGGCGTTGAGGGCATTGGGATCATCCGGGCTCTTCGCCAACACGGCGCGAAGATCCGCCTCCAGCACATCGGGTTTATCCAGTTGCTCGGCCACCAGGGCGCGCGTATAAAGCAGTTCGATCTGTCCCGGCATCTCCTCCAGAGCCTGGCTGAGCAGGTCGAATGCCCCGATATAGTCCTTGATCTTGGTGAGCAATTCGCCTTCCAGCAGATACAGGCGCAACGCTTCCTGAGGGAATGCCTTGCGCACCTCGATCAGACGCCGGCGGGCCTCCTGGACCTGCTTCAAGTTGATCAAGGCGGTGATGGCGTTGACCTGCGCGTCGAAAGCCATGGGACCCTCGCTCACCTTGTCGAACCACTGCAAGGCATTTTGCAGGTGATTCTTGCGCGCCTCGAGCAGACCCAGGTAAAAAAAAGATTGCATCTTCCAGCGCGGAGAATCGTTAAGACGCAGCAGGAATGGCCTAGCTTTCTCGTCCTGCCCGCCTTCGATATGGATCATGGCCAGACCGAGCAGAGCCTCTTCGTTATTGGGCTCCTTGGCCAGGATTCTGTCTAGCTCTCGTTTACCGCCGGCCAAATTTCCGGCTTTCACCAGAAATTGCGAATAAATCAGCCGCAGACGCAGATTGTTCGGATCATTTTTCAATGCTTTTTGAATGGCGTCCCTGGCCGCCTGGGAATCCCCCATCCGCGACATCACCTGCGCCTGCAGGAGCCTCGCGCGATTCCAATCGTGGTGCAGGGAAAGGGCCTTCGCCGTCTCATCCAGAGCCAGGCGCTGCTCGCCCTTGTCGGTCGCCAGCAAGGCATAGGCGAAATGCAACTCCGCCATGCGCGGGAAATGATCGAGCAGGCGGCGCATGAGATCGAGGCCTTCCTCCTTGGAGACCTCCGTGCTCAATACCTTGACCCAATCGATCAAGGCGTTTTCCACATCGATCTTCGGCAGCCTCAACAGCGCGATCAATTGTTCCAGGGCTTGTTCCGGATGCTTGCCTTTCAGCAACAGCATGGCATGAATGCGCAACGCATCGGCGTTTTCCGGGGCCAGCGCCTGCCAGCGGGAGGCCGCCTCCAAGGCTTTGTCGTTATTCTTGACGAACAGGGCGATCTGGGTGGCGCGTTGGGCAATCTTGACATCCTGGGTCAAACTAGCCGCTTTCAGATAGTTTTCCAGCGCGAGTTCGTATTGTCCGCGTTGCCCGGCCAACTCCGCCGCCAGCAGGAGGTAAATCACCTCGGAACCCTCGGCCTCGCCCATGGCCTTGTCCCTGATGAGTTCGGACGAAAACCCTCCATCCTGGGGCGAGGTAGAATTCGTGACGGCGCACCCCGAAACCAGGAGGCCGAACACGGATGCCATACAAATCAATCGCTTCGACACTGAATCAAGTCTCTTGAATGACAGTTGGTTAATGATGGAACCTAAGGATGCGCCCCAGCGGAGTCTGGGATAAGCTAGAGGGAGCCAGCCTTGTGCGTGACAGCGAAGTTCCTGGAATCTTAATAGGGGAGCGAAGAGCCCGATGATATTGGGTGGGATTTTACGCCATCCTCCGCCTGCGGCAATAGGCGGCGGACGGAACTATTTGGCCTGAAGGACGCTTTTTCTTAGAATTGACGCCCTTGGAACACACCTTGTGATGAGTCGATGACCATTTTGACCCTGGGATTAAACCACAACAGCGCGCCGGTTTCGATCAGAGAGCGGCTCGCTTTCCCGGCCGAACGCCTTCAAGCCAGCTTGCGCGAGTTGGTGCGATTGCCCGATGTCGAGGAAGCGGCGATCCTGTCTACCTGCAATCGCACCGAAGTCTATTGTGAAACGGAGAGCGCCAACCAGGAAGCGATCATCGACTGGATCGCCCATGAACACCGCCTGCAACGCGAAGAATTCCGCCCCTATCTCTACGCCCACACCGACGCGGCCACCATCCGCCACATGTTCCGGGTCGCCTGCGGCCTGGATTCCCTGATCCTGGGCGAACCGCAGATCCTGGGGCAAATGAAGACCGCTTTTCAGACCGCCACGGATGCCGGCACCCTCGGCAAGACCTTGGGCAAGCTGTTTCAACATACTTTCAGCGCCGCCAAGAAGGTGCGCACCGACACGGCGATAGGCTCCAGCCCGGTCTCGGTGGCCTTCGCCGCCGTCCGCCTGGCCCAGCGCATCTTCGACGATCTCAAGGACCAGACCGCCATCCTCATCGGCGCCGGCGAGACCATCGAACTCACCGCGCGCCATCTCTACGAACAAGGCATCGGCGAGATGATCATCGCCAACCGCACCTTCGACCGCGCCCATTCCCTCGCCGCCCAATTCAACGGCTTCGCCATCTCCCTGTCCGAACTCCCCAAACACCTGCCCAAAGCGGACATCGTGGTCTCCTCCACCGCCAGCCCCCTGCCGATTCTCGGCAAGGGCGGCGTGGAAAGCGCCATCAAAGCGAGAAAGCACAAACCCATGTTCATGGTCGACCTCGCCGTTCCCCGTGACATCGAGCCCGAGGTGGAACAACTGGCCGATGTCTATCTCTATACGGTGGACGATCTGCGCAACACCATCGAGGAAGGCATGAGATCGCGCCAGGAAGCCGCCAAGCAGGCCGAAGAAATCATCGACACCGAGGTCGACCATTTTCTCGCCTGGCTGCGAGCTCAAGGGGCAACCGACACCATCCGGGATTTCCGCTTCAACGCCGAAAAATTGCGCGACGAAGTCCTCGCCAACGCGCTGCGCGCCCTGAATAACGGCAAATCGCCGGAACATGCCCTGAATCTACTGGCCAATACCCTGACCAACAAGCTCATCCATATCCCCAGCGCCCAACTCAAGCAAGCCAGCATCGACGAACGGCACGACCTCATCGCCGCGGCACGGGAACTCTTCCAACTCAAAGACAGCAATTGATTGAAGTGAAAGCCTCCATCCAACACAAGCTCGACCATCTTTCCCAACGCTTCGAGGAAATCACCGCCCTGCTCGCCGAACCGGGAGTCCAGAACGACCAGAACCGTTTCCGCTCGCTGAGCCAGGAATACGCCCAGCTCAACCCGCTGATCACCTGCTTTCGCGAATACCAGGCTGCACAGGAGGACATCGCCTATGCGGAAACCCTGGCGCAGGACGGTGATGCGGAAGTGCGCGCCATGGCCAAGGAAGAATGGGCGAGCGCGCGCGAAAAAGCGGAAAAGCTGACGGAAGCCCTGCAAATCCTGCTGCTGCCTCGGGACCCCAACGACGAACGCAACATCTTCCTGGAAGTGCGCGCCGGCACCGGCGGGGCGGAGGCCGCCCTGTTCGCCGGCGATCTGTGCCGCATGTACGCCCGTTACGCCGAGATCAAGGGCTGGAAACCGGAAATCGTCAACGAGAGCGAGGGGGAACTCGGGGGATACAAGGAAGTGGTGATGCGCATCAGCGGCCAGGATGTCTACTCGCAACTGAAATTCGAAGCCGGCACCCACCGCGTCCAGCGCGTTCCCGCCACCGAAACCCAGGGCCGCATCCACACCTCGGCCTGCACCGTCGCCATCTTGCCGGAAGTGGACGAAATCGACGACGTAGACATCAATCCGGCGGATTTGCGCGTCGACACTTATCGCGCCTCCGGGGCCGGCGGCCAGCATGTCAACCGCACCGAATCGGCGATCCGCATCGTCCATATCCCCACCGGCACGGTGGTGGAATGCCAGGACGAGCGCTCCCAGCATAAGAACCGCGCCCGCGCCATGTCGCTGCTGAAATCGCGCATCCTGTCCTCGCAACAGGAAAAGCGCAGTTCGGAAATCGCCGCCGACCGCAAGCTGCAAGTCGGTTCAGGCGACCGCTCCGAGCGCATCCGCACCTACAACTTCCCGCAAGGCCGGCTCACCGACCACCGCATCAACCTGACCTTATACCGGCTGGAGGCGATCATGGAAGGCGATCTCGACCCGGTGGTCGAGCCTTTGATCCACGAGCATCAGGCGGACTTGTTGGCGCAGTTGGGAGAAGAAGGCAGTTGAATTAGCATGAAGATCCTTTACCTAATAGCGCCGAAACCGCGATGACCGAAGAACAACTGATCCGGCTAGCCACCGATGCCTTGATTGACAAACTAGGGTTAATGGAAGCCACCCGCTTCCTAACCCTCAAACACCACGGTCGCATAGAGTCCGTAGAAAGACACAGAGCATGGCAAAGTGGACTAGATAAAGAAGCTTTCTTTGACGAGATTTTTAGTGGTGAAAATGGGAGCAAGCCCGCCTAGCAAGGTCAGGCAATGGCTTTATCGTTGCCCGGCGTTTCCTTGCACGACCGTGGCGCTGGCATTATTGGTAAAGCTGGCGTCATCTGATGATTGACGGATTGTCGGGCGCAAAAAGACGCGCCCGACCTACATAACTGCGTCGGTACATCCTATAACACGCTAAGCCAGGGTGGGCAAATAGCTCTATCGTTTGCCCACGCGCTACCATCATTGGTAATTACCCAAATAATCCTTGCCAACCTTATGCAAACGGTATATCTCGAAACATCATTCGTTAGCTATCTCACTGCCCGTCCGAGCAGGACAATCGTCGGGGCCGCGCATCAACAAATCACGAGGGACTGGTGGTCAAACAAGCGCTCGGCGTTTGAGTTGCGGATTTCCGAACTGGTCGTCCGCGAATGTGCCGCTGGGAACCCTGACGCCGCCCAGCGTCGGCTGGCTGCGATTGATGGTATTGCCCGGCTTGAAATTAACGAACAAGTCGAACGCATTGCGCTAGGTCTTGTGCGTCGCCACCTAGTTCCTCCGCAAGTCGCGGAGGATGCCTTGCACATAGCCATTGCTGCGGCACATGGAATGGATTTTATTTTGACCTGGAATTTCAAGCATATTGCCAATCCGACTTTGCAATATCGTATTGCCGGTTATTTGGATGAGATCAATCTGGCTCTGCCTTTTATTTGCACTCCCGAAGAATTGCTAGGAGAAGATAATGGAACCATTAGCGACTGACGAAATCATCGAAGAAATTCACGCCATCCGATTGGAACACGCGGCGCGTTTTGATTTCGATATGGAACGTATCCTTGCCGACCTGAAGCAATCCGAGCAGGCGCGGACTGAAGAGGGATGGCCCTTGATGCAGGTTCAACAAACACCCAATTCATCCGAGACAAGATTTTCGCGGACGCGCTTTGCCCGCCGTTAGCTCTATGGAATCCGGCAATATCGGTGGGCTGGCAAATGCCTGCCCACCCTTTGTTACTTTCCCGCCGCGACGGGCGGTCATTGCTAGGCGTCTAGCCATCATTGCCAGGGATCTCGCGGTCACGGCTAGAGTTCCCGCAGCCATTGCGGATTTCCCTCCGCCGCTGCTAGACGCCGCGCAGCCATCGCGAGAGTTTCTTCAGCCACGGAAGAAACTCTCGCAACCACTCAAAGATTTTCCTCAGGCCTAGAAAAACCTCCTGCGCTCACTGCTAGACCTCTCGCAGCCATTGCCAGACGCCTCGCAATGGCTGAAAGACGCCCAGCAAGCACCCAAAAACTCCATTCCCTGCTGCCAAGCCTATGATTTAGGTGTAATCTTTGCCTTGCAAACCCCGCAACTGCAAAGGAGAACACCCGCCATGGCCAAGAATTACTACCTTCCCAAAGACGACAGCGGCAAGGCCGACCGGCTCGACCACTTCGCCGCCAAGCTGCCGCAATACGCCACCCTACTCGAAATCAGCGCCGCCGATGTCAGCGCCGTGCAGGCCGACGCCGCCCTCAGGCACCAGCGCCGTCTGGAAATACCGCGCCATCTACCGGCTCAACGACGCGCAAGTCGGGCAATGGAGCGATGTGATCAGCGTGACGGTGGGGGGATGAGGTAATTTCCGGGAAACGATTGTCCCATTTAACCCCTTGCCAGGCGTCGGGTAAACCAGCTCGGCGATCCGGGCTGGTTTACCCGACGTGATAAGAGGGAGGGTTAAATGGGTAAGTCCCTATCCGGAAATCGCCTTAGCTGCCACAGCCCGGCTTGCTGCCGCGGACGTCCTCCATGCTGCAACTGCCAAAACCCAAAAGATCGACCTGGATCACCCCCAGGGTGGGTTTAGCCTTGTCCTTGCTGCTGTCGCTTTTTTGTGATGCGTTATCGGAGACTTGTTGGACCGCCGACTGCGCCGCGGCGCTGGCCGCACTGGAAGCGCTGGTCGGGACGACGACCGGCGGGGCCGTCGTGGGAACACCGACCGAACTGCTGAACTGGATATTGCCGGCGCCGATCACCGCCGTGGCGGCAATCACCACATTGTTGCCGCCGATGCCCGCTTCTCCGGCATTCACCACCCCCGCCGGAGCAAACAGGTAGACGTTGCCCGCCTCCTGCGGCCCGTCGGGGGATGCCGTTCGAATGCCGCTGCCATTGACTACCGGGGGATAGACGATGGTGACATTGCCGAAATTATCGAAAGTGGTTTGGGGTGGCGGCGCGGAAAGCGCGGATTTGGCGCCCTTGCCGGCGTCGATATTGCCCTTGGAAGACCACACGGTGATGTCGCCGCCACCGAGTGCGAAGACGCGCGATTCGTTGACGGTGAAATCGTTGTTGACGAAAGCATTAATCGCCCCTTGTTGCTGAACCACGACCCCCAACTTGCTGCTTGGCTTGGCGCCCAGCGGGGAATTGGTCAAGCCGGCGTTCACCAGCCCGCCGGGGGTCAGCAAGTCGACATCGCCGCCGAAAGCCGTCTGAATCCGGCTGAAATACAGGTTGATGTCGCCCTTGTCGGTCTTGTCGTTTTTCTCCGGAAAAAGAGCGTTGATGGCGTCGAAACCGGGCTGGTAATAGCGGGTTTCATTGCCGTGCTTGGCCGCGGCGACGCCGGCGAGTCGTATCTGCTCGAAAAGCACCGGCAATGCGAGATCGAGTTGCTGTTGCGGGGAAAGGGCCGCGATGGCCGCATCGTTGCTGCCCGATAGATCGATGTGGTAGCCCGCCAGCAGTTTGACCAGATCCGGGATAGTCTTCAACTCGGGCCGCGCCTTGATCTCATCCGCCAATTGATCGGGCGGCAGTTTCAAAACTTGATTCAACTCGGAGAGATAAGCGCATTGATCCGAACCCAGGCATTTCAGGAAACCGGGTAAATCGAGATTGAAATTCCTCGGGGTAGCGGACGCGCCGGCGGAAGGGGTTTGGGCCAAACCGGCCAGCACCGCGAGGGAAGCGCCGGAACTCGGCAAGGCCGGATTGGTGGTATTGCCGATGCTGACGATGCCGTCGGCGTTGCCCAAGTCGATGTTTCTGCCGGCCTCGATTTGCAGTTTGCCGGGCCCTGCCATCCAAAAGCGCGTCTTTTGGCCATTGTCCAGGCCGCCATTTTGGGTTCTGAAGGTGCTGTAAGCCAGATCGCGCTGGGCGGACACCTGCGAGATATCCCGGTCCGAAAGATTTTGAAGGATGAGATTGACATCCCGTATGTCGTTGCCGGACTCGAACAACACCGGCTTGGGCAGGGAAAACCACAAACCATTGGTGTTGCTTGAAATATCCCCGCCATGGGTCGCTATCCTCACCGGCTCGCCATCGTTGGCATGGACAGGGATCGCTGCATGGACCAACGGGGCGGTCTGCGAGGAAGTATCGATAATGGCGATGGGGTTAAACCGGTCCAGGAAGTCCTGACCCAAGGGGCGCGTAGGGTTAGGAATCGTATTCGGGTCTACATCCGACATGTTGACCAGATTTATCCCCGCAAAGGTCGCTGGATTGGAACTGCCCTGGATCGAATTCTCCGCGAATAGCTCCAGATTCCCTGATGGGTCCGGCGCCAGGGTGAGGGGGCGATCGATCCCGATGGAGTCCGACCAGGCATGGACGGCGAGATTGCCCGGGTAATAATAAAGCCCGGTATAATCCCCGGTCGTCATTCCGGTACTATTGTCATTTAACACCGAATAGTTCGTCTTCAAGACAGCCATATCGTTTTCGATGCGGATGTCGCCCGCCAGGCTGTCAAAACCGACCCGGCTGGCATCGGAATAGGTGGAGAAATAGTTCGTATCGCCGGTGATGTTGCGCTCTATCAGCATGAAGGGGTCGAACACCGTGCCCACCCGGATGCCGTCGCGGGCCTTGATGTTCAATGAGGCGTCTCCCAGGGAAAACAAGGGCCCGGAACTATACTGCTTGCCACCGATGATGGCGCCGTTCGCTTGCAGAGTTCCGGCGCCTTTTTCGACATAGAACATGCCCCCTGCGATGTCCCCCCCGCTCTTGATATCGAGATTGCCGCCGCCGTGGACCTCGACCTGGTTGAATTTGAAGCCGGATTGGGTAATGTCGGGGTTGTCATTGGTGCGCGCGCCCACCTGTTTTCCCACCGTGGGAATCACCACCGAGAGATCCTTGATGTTTCCGCCGGCGGAGATCTCGATATTGCCGCCCGCCAAAGCGCCCAGGTTTTGTTTGAAGCCGCGAAACTCCTCGGGAATGAAGAAGGGGAAGTTCCCCGGTGTGGTATTGTTCTCGTTCTGGCTCAAGGCGATACCCCAAGCAACCGCATGGGGATGAGCATCGGTTTTGTTTGTCGGGTCCCAGTTGCCGGTCCGCACCAGCCAATCGGGGACGAACTGATCGGTGACGGCGCCTACGATATCGCCGCCGGTGGTAATGAAGAGGTTGCCTCCGCGGGTCGGGTATTCGGCATAAAAGTTGTTGTTGACCGCGTCGGTGGCGGTATAGGTGCCGAATCGCTTGGCGCTGTCGGCATCGACCGTTCCCACCGTGTAAATGGCGGAATTCTTGTCTGTCAGTACCAGGTTCCCGCCCGCCCCCAGGCTGATGTTCCCGGTTCCCGTCCTGACGGCGGCGCCGGAAGCGATGTCGATATCCCCGCTTCCCGGCAGTGTTCGCATCGAGTCGGCGGCGGCCCTATCGGCGCCCGCGACCAGGCGGTAGCTCCAGGAATTCCCGGGCTGGATGAGCTGGTCGAAGATCCCCGGTATTCCCTGACTGTCGGTGAGCACGCCGGGCGCGACGCCATCGGAAAGCTTGCCCTCCAGGTTCAGGTTGCCTCCCGCCCTTAGGGTCAGGAACCCCGGCGTGGCATGATCGGTTCCATAGCGCCATGGATTCTGGCCGCTGAAATCCAGCCCCAGCGTGAAACTGGGGTCGGTGATGATCGGTTTGCCGTTGGCATCGGTGGCAAACGGTTTGCCTTGAGCGTCCTGGGTCACTAAAGTCCCGTTTTGATCGGTCACCGTCCAGGCCACGGGGCTGAAATCCCAGTGGGTCTTCAAGGTGATGTCCCCGGAACCGCGAATTTCGATGCCCGGCATGATCGTCAAGCCCGGGTGTGCGCCGGCGGGCAAACTTTGCATATAGGCTTGTGTGTCGGCCTGATATTGAGCGATTTGCGCCGAATCGATGTTCGAAACCTGCTCATAAATCCTCACCGCTTCGGCCACGACGCTGGAAGTTCCGGCGACGTTCACCCCATTGCCGAAGCTTATGCCCAGCCCATTGGAGCCATCGCCCCGTGGGTCGCGCAAAGCGCGCAGATGAATGTCCCCCGCCAGGTAGTCCTTTCC
>JAQTSI010000104.1 GCA_028711365.1 Methylococcaceae bacterium | reverse complement strand
TTAATGAAATACGCCATGATCGGTGCGGCGGTCACGATCGCCACATTCTCTGCTGCCTCGGCCCAAGCCGATGGGGCGGACCGCAACACCACAACCCCCATCAAGCATGTCATCGTCGTGGTGGGAGAAAACGTCAGCTTCGACACCCTGTTCGGCGCTTATATTCCCCCGAAAGGCCAAAAGGTATTCAACCTGCTTTCCCAAGGCATCATCAAACCCGACGGCAGCCCGGGACCGCGCTGGTCGAAAACGACGCAGAAGCCGGGGATCAATAGCGGCGTCTATACGATCAATCCCAAGCGCGGCAAGCCCTATGCCCAATTGCCTCAGGTCTTGCAGACCGGCATCGTGGATCTGCAGACTGCCGAAACCAATATCGGCACCCCGGATACGCGCTTCCCCGCCAATTTGCCGAACGGTCCATTCCAGATCAGTCACTGGGTGGGCTATGGCACGAACAATTCTGCCACCGGAGATCCGGCGCATCGTTTCTTCCAGATGTGGCAGCAAACCGGCGGCGACAACAAGAAGCACGATCTGTTCCTATGGACGGCGATCACGGCCGGCACCGGAGGCGATAACGGCGCCACCGGTCCTACCCCGAGCAATGTCCAGCAAGGCGGGGAATTGATGGGTTTTTTCAACATGGCCCAGGGCGACGCCCCATTCTTTTCCGCCCTAGCCAAGAATTTCGCCATGAGCGACAATTTTCATCAGTCCATCATGGGAGGAACCGGAGCGAATTTCTTCGCCATCGCCACCGGCGATGCCGCGGTCTATACAATCAACAGCCAATTCGCCACGCCGCCTATCAACCAGATCGAAGATCCCAACCCGCAACAGGGAACGGCCAATTTCTTCAACCGCGACGGATACAAGGGCGGCTCCTATGTGAATTGCTCCGATCCCACTCAGCCTGGGGTAAGCGCGATCCTGGGTTTCCAGAAAACCAAGCACCGCGCCAGCCACTGCGAGTCGGGCGCTTATTATCTGGTAAACAATTATGATCCGCCCTTCGACCTGAATGGCAAGCCCATGGCGTTGGCGGCGGACCAATTCGTCTATCCGCCGCAGACCGTGCCGACCATCGGCGAAGCCTTGTCGAACAAAGGCGTCAGTTGGAAGTGGTACACCGGCGGGCGAGACGGTGCAGATGTCACCAGTGACCCGCTCTATCAGCAGGCGATCCAACGGGTCACTGCGCAGGTAAAAGCCAAGATCGACAGCCAGGTCCCCAAAGACTTGCCCGAGCCGGGACGCAGCCAAACCGTAACCAAGCTGCTGGCGCAACAGGGTACCCTGATCAATCAAACCGCTTTTGCCCTGGCCCAGAAATACATTTATAACAACATCGGCGATCCCCACAACGCTTCGGCCAATGTCGTCGGTAATCCGCAGTTGAGCAGCAAGCTCAAGGGTCTGGATACCTTTTACCGGGATGTCGAAGCGGGAACCCTGCCGGCGGTTTCCTATGTGGTGCCGAAGAATGCGAGCAGCGGTCATCCTGGATATTCCGTTCCTGCTTTATATGAACAGTTCCTCAGCGATCTGGTGAAAAAAGTTCAGTCCAATGCCACGCTCTGGGCCGAAACCGCCATCATCATCACCACCGACGAAGGCGGCGGTTATTTCGACACCGGCTATATCCAGAATCTCGATTTTTTCGGCGACGGACCGCGCATTCCTTTTTTGGTGGTTTCGCCTTTTGCGAAGAAAGGCTATGTGGACCATGTCTACCACGATCATGCCTCTATCCTCAAATTCATCGAGCGCAACTGGCAAATATCGCCTCTTTCCCCGCGTAGCCGCGACCGTCTGCCTAATCCGAAGACGACCGCCTCCAATCCCTATCGTCCAGCCAATGAACCGGCCTTGGGTGATTTGATGAGCCTGTTCTCTTTCGGTAAGAATTAGGGTTTAGGCAGGCTTTGTATCACTTGTATCAGGGGCTGTGGAAATAAGCCGAAACCCAAGATCAGCAACGCCAGCGATGAGAGAATCCATCTCATCGCCGGCGTTGCCGTCCCGGTCACAGCCACACCCGGCAGCAGCATGAGCCTGAGCACGCGCAGATAATAGTAGATACCCATACCACTGCTGATAACTAAGATTCCCGCCAACCACCAAAGCCCCGCATCGATACTCGCGGCAAAGACATAAAATTTACCGATGAAACCGATGGTCAAAGGAATTCCCGCTAGGGAAAACAGATGGATCATGAAAATGCCAGCAAGCCAGGGATGGTTCCGGAATAATGCCGAATAAGTTTGCGGATCGTCGCATTCCCGTTCGTCGCTGGATAAGGCCGAAACCACGGCAAAGGCGCCCAGATTGGTGAGCACATATGCCGCCAGATAGATCCATGTGGTTTCCAGTAGGAACCCGGTTTGCAGGATACTGCCGGCGACAAAACCGATGATCAGATATCCCATATGGGCGATGGAAGAATAGGCCAATATTCGTTTCAGCCGGGTTTGGCGCAGGGCCAACAGGTTGCCGACCAGGACCGAAGCCGCCCCGATCAGTGCGAGGATTTCCACCAGGATTTCCGAGCGATAAGCCTGGGTAAAGACCCAGAAGCGAAGCAGAAATGCGAATACCGCCGCTTTCGATACGGTCGCCACCAGGGTACTGATCGGCGCTGGTGCTCCCTGATAGACGTCTGCGGTCCACAGATGAAAAGGCGTCAGCGATAGCTTGAAGCTCAAGGCCGCCAGAATCAGGATGAATCCTGTCAATGCAAAAAGATTGTGGGATACGGCCCATGGCGCCAATAGCCGAAACGACAATACCCCGAACTCGCCATAGATCAGCGCCATGCCGAATAACAGGAAAGCGGAAGAAACTCCGGAAAGCATCAGGTATTTGATGCCCGCTTCCAGCGATGTCGAGGTTCGATGAGCCATCATCGGAAACAGTGAAACGCTCAATATTTCCAGTCCTAAGAAAAGCAGGGCGAAATGGCTGCTGGAAACCAGAATCATGCCTCCCAAAACCGCCGTCAATAACAGCACGAAGATCTCTTCATTCTGATGCTCGACCCTTTGAAAATAATCCCGGCATAGCAAAGCGACGACCGAGGCGGAAGCTACGATCAGCGCGCAGGCCAAGATCGAGTAGGTATCTATCAAAAGCAAGTCGGTGACCGGCATCGCACCATGCCGAAATGCAAGGGAGAGAGTAGCTAGGGTCAGCAATAATCCCGCCAAGGTCAAATGAAAGGCGATTTTGAAGTCCCTTCGGATCGCTATCGCCAGCATGACGACGATGGCCGAGGCGGCCATGATGATCAACGGCATCAGCGCCAGGAGCGCATCAGTGCTCATGTCGCTCTCCCTGCGCTATCAGTTTCTTCAGGGGAAGATCACAAGCGTTCAGTAGCGGTTGCGGATAAAGCCCTATTCCCAAACTTGCCGCCATCATCACGATCATCAATGCCATTTCGCGCCAGCCGAAATCGCAGGGGACCCCCTTGCCGGGCGGAGGGCCGTGAAACACCCGCTGCACGACATGCAAGGCGTAGATCGGCGCCACGATGAGGCCCGCGGCGGAAACGGCCGTGATGATGATGCTGGAGCGGAACGAGCCCAGCAAGACCAGGAATTCGCCGATGAAATTACCCAGGCCGGGCATGCCCAGGGCTGCCACCGAAAAGAACAGGGTGACAGATCCGATGCGCGGGGCTGTCTTCCAGAATCCTCCCATGGTTTTCATTTCGCGCGTGTGTAAGCGCTCTTGCAGGCTTCCTGCAATCATGAACAGGGCGGCGGCGCTGATGCCATGAGCCAGCAGGGTCATCACCACGCCTTGTAGCGCCTGGGCATTGAAAGCGAACAAGCCCACCAGCACGAAACCCATGTGACTGATACTGGTATAAGCAACCAAGCGTTTGAGATCGGTCTGGGCGAAGGCGAGGATGGCCGCATAAAGAATGCTGACCGCGCCCAGGCTCATGGCGATGGGCGCAAAATCGTGCGCCGCCTCGGGAAAAAGGGGGATGGCGAAACGCAGCAGGCCATAGGCGCCGGTTTTTAGCAACACCCCGGCCAATAACACGCTGCCGCCGGTGGGCGCCTGGGTATGAGCATCGGGCAGCCAGGTATGGAAAGGCAAGGCGGGCAGCTTGATCGCGAAAGCAATGAAAAAGCCCAGCAGGATCCAGCGCTCTGCCGCAGGTTCCAGCCGATTGTCCAGCAATCGAAAATAGTCGAAAGTGAATTCGCCGCTGCTTCGGTAATGAAGAAAAACCAGAGCCAGGATGGCGATCAGCATCAGCAATCCGCCGACCTGGGTGAAAATGAAAAACTTCATCGCCGCATAGTCGCGGTTCTCATGCCCCCATAGGCTGATCAGGAAATACATGGGAATCAGCATCGCTTCCCAGAAGAAAAAAAACAGGAACAGGTCCAGGGCCAGGAAAACCCCGATCACCCCGGCCAGGGTCCATAGCAGATTGCAGTGGAACAGACCCTTCTGCTCGCTGATTTCCAGCCAGGAGCAGCCCACCGCCATGAAGCCGAGCAGTACCGTCAAGCCGATCAGCAGGAAACTCAGGCCGTCCAGCCCCAGATGAAAATCGATGCCGAAACGCGGAATCCATTCCCAATTTAGCTGCTGCAGCCAGGAATCATCGGCTGACGCACCGCACAGCAGTAAAACCATCAAGCCAGCATCGATGGCCAAGGCCGTCAGGGCGATCCAGCGTGGCGCATGGGATCGCCAATGCTGCGCCGGCCAAGCCAGAATGCCTCCTAGTAAGGGAACGGCGATCAGCCAGAATAAAATCATCCCAACATCCCCATGGCGATGGTCAAAACGACGCCGAAAACCATGACGGCGGCGTACCAGCGCAAGCGGCCGGTCTGAGTTGACGCCAACATTCGATGGCTGAATTGCGCGACGATGACGATGGATCGGAACCAGCGGTCGATCACATCGGCCTTGTTCATCCTTGCCAGAAAACCATAGGGTTGGATAAACAGGCGGAAATACAGATCATCGAACCCCCAGCCCTGGAGCCAAAAGCTTTGCAGTAACAAACCGACGGGATTTCGCGCCAGGATTTGCAGAGGTTTGGCGAGCGGGCCATAGCACAGCAAGGCGAGAATGATGCCTATCCCTGGCGCCAGCGCCGTCATCCAGATGATTGCTGTTCCTGTTGCATGAGTTTCCCTAGCCGCTAAAACCGATGACAGCGGCATTTCCAGCAGACCGCCAAACAAAGAAAGCACGGCCAGAACGATCAACGGCAAGGTGATGGCCAAAGGCAGGTTTTCACGAGCTTTTGTATTATTCGGCCCGAAGAAAACCACCAGGATCAGCCGCGATCCGTACAGCGCGGTCAGCAGCGCACCGAAGACGCCGGCGGCCCACAGCCAGGGATTGGCGGAATAAGCCGCCAGCAGGATTTCATGCTTGCTGTAATAACCCGAGGTCGGCGGCAGGGCGATGAGGGCCGCCGCGCCGATCAGGAAGGTCCAGAAAGCGACGGGAAGGCGCTTCCATGATCCGCCCATCTTGAAGATGTCCTGCTCATGATGCAGGGACAGGATCAAGGCGCCGGCGGCGAGGAACAGCAGAGCCTTGAAGAAGGCATGGGTCATCAGGTGAAAGATGGCCGCCGACCAGGCCCCTGCGCCCAGCCCCAGAAACATGTAACCGATCTGGCTGATGGTGGAATAGGCCAGGATGCGCTTGATGTCGGTCTGGACCAGGGCGGAAAAACCGGCCAGCAGCAAGGTGATGACCCCGATCAGGCCGACCAGATTCCGGACTTCGGGCGCCAGCTCGAACAGGGTATGGGTGCGGGCGATCAGATAAACCCCGGCCGTCACCATGGTGGCGGCATGGATCAGGGCGCTGATCGGCGTGGGGCCGGCCATGGCATCCGGCAGCCAGACCTGCAAAGGCAATTGCGCCGACTTGCCCACCGCTCCGCCCAGCAATAGCAAGGCCGCCGCTACGGCGTAGCCGGACCCTATAGGCCAATGAGCCCTGGCCTGAACCATAGCCGTTTGGATGTCCAAAGTGCCCAATTGGTCAAACAGCAGGAACAGACCCAGCGCCATGGCCGTATCCCCTACCCGCGTCACGACGAAAGCCTTGCGGGCGGCATCACCGTTTTCCGGCTTCTCGTACCAGAAACCAATCAGCAGATAACTGCACAGCCCTACTCCCTCCCAACCCAGATAAAGCAGTGTCAGGTTGTCCGCCAGCACCAGGATGATCATGGCGAACACGAACAGGTTCATATAGGCGAAAAACCGGCTGAAACCGGGATCATCCCTCATGTAAGCGACCGAATAGACATGGATCAGAAAGCCGATCCCGGTGACCACGAATAGCATGTTCAGCGACAAGGCATCCAGATAGAGCGCGAAATCGGCTTTGAATCCGGCGACCTCCATCCAGACCCACAATGTCTGTCTGAAATGGCCATCGGCCGGTGGATGGCGCAGAAAATCAACGCCGATGGCGGCAACCAGCAGCGCCGCGACGGCGACCGAACCGACGCCGATCCAGGGTGCCATCCGTTTCGGCAGCTTGCCTTCCGTGACCGCCAAGGTCAGGAAACCGGCCAGTGGGAAGAAGGGAACGAGACAGAGGAGATTCAACATGGATTCATCCTTGCATCTCGCTTAGCCTATCCACATCCAGGGTCTTGAAGCGGCGATGGATCTGCAGCACCAAGCCCAGACCCACGCCGATTTCCGCCGCCGCCAGGGTCAAAATCAACAGGAACATCACTTGCCCATCCGCCTGATTCCAGCGCGAACCGGCGGCGATGAAGGCCAATCCCGATGCGTTGAGCATGATCTCGACGGACATCAGCATGACGATCAGATTGCGCCGGATCAGCAAGCCGGCCAAGCCCAGCGCGAACAGGATCGCCGCCAGAATCAGGACATGATGCATGGGAATCATGGCGATACCTTATCCCGTAATGGCCGGCCCAGACGATAAGAGCCTACCAGTCCGGCTAAGAGCAGCAGGGAAGCCGCCTCTACAGCCAGCAGATAAGGCCCGAACAGGGCGATGCCCACTCGTTTGGCGTCCACCACTTGGCCCAGATTGGCGCTTGCAGCCTGCGCAATGGTATAGCCCAATTCCAGCAACAGCAGCGAGCTCAAAAGAAAGGGGCCGCGCCAGATGCCGGGATAAAGCCAGCTCTTCTCCTGCGCTATGGTTTTTTGCCCCAGGTTCAGCATCATCACCACGAACACGAACAGCACCATGATGGCGCCGGCATAGATGATGACCTCCAGCACGGCGGCGAAATACGCCCCGAGCAGATAGAAGATGAAGCCGGAGGCCAACAGCGAAACGATGAGATAGAGCAGCGCATGGACCGTGTTGAATTGGATCAGCACCAGAACGGTGGATACCAAGGCGATCAGGGCGGATAGGTAAAACAGGGCAAGTTCCATGTAATCACCTCTTCATGGCTGTCAAGGTAGCAGACTCTTGATATCGATGGGTTTACCTTCATTTTCCGCTTCTCCCTTGTCCTTGCCGCCTATGGATTTGCCGGCGATCCGATAGAAGTTGTAATCGGGATATTTGCCCGTGCCCCGGATCAGCAGATGCTCCTTCTCATAGACCAGGTTGCGCCGGTCGTATTCGCACATCTCGAAATCCGGCGTCAGTTGGATGGCATAAGTCGGGCAGGCTTCCTCGCACAAGCCGCACAGGATGCAGCGGGAAAAATTGATGCGGAAAAATTCCGGATACCAGCGCCCGGTTTCGTCCTCGCCTTTCTGCAGTGCGATGCAATCCACCGGGCAGGCCGCCGCGCATAGATTGCAGGCCACGCAACGCTCCTGCCCATCCGGGTCGCGGGTCAGCACGATGCGACCGCGGTAGCGGGGAAACAATGCCGGTTTTTGCTCCGGATACTGCACGGTATCCGCCGGGGTGAAGGTATGTTTCAAAACCAACCACAGGCTGCGCAACTGGCTGAGCATGATTTATCCTCCCATCCACAGTCCCAAGCCCCCGGTGACGACGATGTTGAGCAGGGTCAAAGGCAACATCCGCTTCCAGCCGAAATTCATGAGTTGGTCGTAACGCGGTCTGGGCAAGGCGGAGCGGATGAGGATGAAAAAAACGATGAAGACCGCGCATTTCAACATGAACCAGAACAGCGGCGGCAGGAAGGCCGGCCCCAGCCAGCCGCCGAAAAACAGGGTGACGATCAGGGCCGAATTGAGAGTCACCCCCAGGTATTCGCCGACGAAAAACATGCCGAATTTCATGCCGGAATATTCGGTATGAAAGCCGGCGATGATCTCATGTTCCGCTTCCGGCAGATCGAATGGCCCGCGATGGCTCTCGGCCACCATCGCCACGGTGAATGCCAGCAAGCCCGCGAATTGGGGCAGGAAGAACCAGCCATCCCGCTGCGCCTCGACGATCTCCCGGAGATTGAAACTGCCCGCCAGCATCACCACGCCCATGGCCGACAGTCCCATGAACACTTCGTAACTGATGCTCTGGGCGGCGGCCCGTAGACTCCCCAACAGGGCATATTTGTTATGGGAGGCATAGCCGGCCAGCACCACGCTATAGACCGAGAGGGACGACAGGGCCAGAAAATAGAGCAGGCCAAAATTGAAGTCGATGATGCCGACGCCGGGCGCAAAGGGCACGATGACGAAACCGAGCAGCATGGTCATCATGATGATGGCCGGAGCGATGAGAAATATCGGCTTGTCGGCGAAAGGCGGAATCCAGTCCTCCTTGAAGAAGATCTTGATCATGTCCGCCGCTACCTGAAATAACCCCCAAGGCCCGACCCGGTTCGGCCCCAGTCGATCCTGCCAAATCCCGATCAATCTTCGTTCCACCCAAATCAATAAGGCCGAGACGGTGATGACCGAGACCAGAATGCCGAAGATTTGCCAAGGCGTGCCGATGGTCATGGATTTCATCCCCCAAGATCCCAAAAAACGGGGCCCTGCTCGACCCAGGCCATCTCCGGCAAGCCTGCCGGAATACCGGCCAATCCCCGGGTCAGATTCGGCAGGATCAACACCGGCAAGCGCCATTGCTGGCCGGCAAGTTTTATTCCCACTGTATCGCCTTCTTTCAGATCCAGTGCCGAAGCATCCTCGGGATGCAGCGCCAGGTAGGGATTCGGCGTGCGCTCGGCCAATGCCGGCGACAGCATGCTCAATTCCTCGCTGCCGAAGACGTGATACAGCGGCACCAGACGTAAACGCCAGGCTTGCCGGTTCATGATGGGAGCCAGGTTCTGAATAGCGTCACTCATGCCGGTTGCAAGCTCCGACGGGTTTTCAGCGGAAGGCTCGATCAGGCGCATGCCTGGATCGCCGCCGTTCAAATGGCCGCCGATTTCTGCCTGAAACTGATTGACCGCTTGGCTGGAATTCCAGCCGGGTGCCCAAACGGATGGATTCAGCGCCGGAGGGCGGCCCGCTAGGGCGCCTTCCATGGAGTAGGCCAGGGGCGATTGCTCATCGGCCGGCTGTTTCGGCTCGTGAGTGTGGGCCTGGGCCAGCATGGCGGTGCGGCCGCTATAGCGGTGGGGCTGGCGCGGAATCTTTTGACCGTTGATGCGAAATCCCGCCTCGGGCGCGGCCCAGGTGATGGCTCGGAAAGCCGGCAATCTCTCGGCGCAATCTTTTGTCACTTCTTCGATGCTGCGCCAGCTTTTGCCACCGGCTTTGCCCAGCCAGCGCCAACTGTCCTGGATTTCATCGGTGGGTGGAAAAACCGCGAAGTAACGCTGCGCGCGTCCTTCGCTGCTGACCCAGGTGCCTTCGGACTCGGCGAAAGTGGTGGCGGCCAGGACCAGTTCGGCTTGTTGGGCGGTTTCATGGAGCAGATGGTCGATGACGACGACATGTCCAGCCTGTTCCAGGAAATTCTTCACCCGCGGTTTTGCTGCGCGTCGATAGAGGTCGTTTTCCAACACGATCACCGTTTTCGCCTCGCCCCGTTCGACGGCCAGGAAAGCCTCGGCCAGGCTATGGCCGCCCATCATCGCCAGGCCGAGACTGTTGCATTCGGGCAGCACGAAATGAACGGCGCTGGGTTTGCCGCGCAGATCAGCCAGAACACAAGCCACTTGCCCGGCGGCCCGGGTCACCGAAGGGGACTGGCAGCCGGTGCCGGAGACGATGAGGGGCCGTTCGGCGGATTTCAGCGCAGAGGCGATGCGTGCAGCCAATTCATCGAATTCGGGATTCAATTCCATGGTCTCCTGCGCCGCCGGGTTCAAGTGCCGCGCCACGGCATATCCCAAACGGGCCAGCTCTTCGGGGCCGCCCCGATAGG
The DNA here is from genome assembly GCA_028711365.1 of Methylococcaceae bacterium. Taxonomy (GTDB): domain Bacteria; phylum Pseudomonadota; class Gammaproteobacteria; order Methylococcales; family Methylococcaceae; genus Methylumidiphilus. The sequence continues at coordinate 3,973 of JAQTSI010000104.1, read as the reverse complement.
TATCCGTCGCCACGTCATCCAGCCGGGTGGCAGCGAAACTGGCGATGAAGAGCGGGCTGCCTTGCGATTGGGCGCAGGTGCGAACGGCGGCGTCCTGCCAGCGAGGGATTTTGAGCCGGTCGGCGATGGCGAAAGCCTCGTTTCTGATCGCCTGGCGCAAGGACAAGGCCAGCCTTGGCGCGGTGTTGGCCACATCCTCGCCGAGCATGAATATGGCATCGGCCTGCTCGACCTCGCGCAGAGAGGCTACTCGCACCGGGCCCTGCCGCAGGATGTCCAATATCGCGGCAATCTGAACCTGTTCGCTTCCGGAAAATCCCAAGTGGAAGTGCTCCGCTCCGACCAACTCGCGCAGGGCGAAATTGGCTTCCAGGCTGGCCCGGGGCGAGGCTATGCCGATGATTCCGTCGGATTTTTTCAGCAAATTGGAGAAAAGATTGACTACGCCCTTCATCCCCAAGGGCGGTTGGTTGCGCAACAGCGACCGATGGATGCGGCGATCGCTGTTGACGAACTCATAACCGAACCGTCCCCGATCGCAGAGAAAATAGCCGTTGATCTCGCCGTGGTAACGGTTGGCGATGCGGCGCAGGGTGCCGTAGCGTTCGCCGGGGCTGATGTTGCAGCCGATGGCGCAATGTGGGCAGATCGAAGGCGCGGATTGCAGATCCCACTTACGGGTGTAATGGCGGCTGAAGGTCTTGTCGGTGAACACGCCGGTGGGACAGACCTCCACCAGGTTGCCGCTGAATTCGTTCTCCAGCGCCCCGTCCTCATGGCGGCCGAAATAGACATGGTGATGGGCGGCGAACACCTGCAGATCATGTCCGCCGCAGTAATCCTGGTAATAACGCACGCAACGGTAACAGGCGATGCAGCGGTTCATCTCATGGTTAATGAAGGGCCCCAGATTCTGGTTGCGATGGGTTCTTTTTCTGCCCCGGTATTGACGGAAGGTATGGCCGGTCATTTCGGTCATATCCTGTAGATGACATTCCCCACCCTCCTCGCAAACCGGACAATCATGGGGATGGTTGCTCATCAGCAGTTCGATGATACCGGCGCGGAAACCCTGGGCTTGAGGATCTTGCAGGGAAAAACGCATGCCCTCCGCTACCGGCGTCATGCAGGCCATGACCAAGCGTCCCCGCTGATCCTCGGCATTTTGATACTGGATCACCGCGCACTGGCGACAGGCCCCCACCGAGCCTAAGGCCGGATGCCAGCAGAAATAGGGCAGATCCAGTCTCTGTTCCAGACAGGTCTTGAGTAGATTGTCCCCCGTTCTGATCGAATAATGCTGGCCATCGATCTCGATCTCAGCCATGGATCGGCTCCGGCAGGTAGTTTTCGAAATCTGCCCGGAAGTGCTTGAGGGCGCTCTGCAAAGGCTCCATGGCGCCCGGCGCCAGCGCGCAGAAAGTATTGCCGGGGCCCAGAAAAGAGCACATCCGCTCCAGGATGGCCAGATCCTCCTGCCGGCCCCTTCCCTTCACCAGGTCTTCGAGCAGTTTGGCCACCCAAGGCAGACCATCGCGACAGGGGGTGCACCAGCCGCAGGATTCCTGGGCGAAGAATCGTTCCAGGTTGAGCACCATCCGCACCGGACAGGTCTTATCGTCGAGGATGATCATCGTGCCCGTCCCCAGGCGACTGCCGGCTTTGCCTACGGAAGCATAATCCATGGGCACATCCAGATGTTCCGGCAGCAGAAAATCGGTGGATGCCCCTCCTGGCAGGAAACCGCGCAGCCGGTAACCCTCCTTCATGCCACCGGCCTGTTCCGCTATGATTTCCCGCGCCGTGGTACCGAGGGGTAGCTCCCAGGCGCCGGGGCGCCGGACCCGGCCGCTGACGCCGTAAATCTTGGTGCCGGCATCCGTCAGTCCCAGGCAGCGATACCATTCCACACCGTGATGAATGATATGCGGAATGTTGCACAGAGTTTCCACATTGTTGACGATGGTGGGTTTGCCCCAAAGCCCTGCGACCTGAGGGAAAGGCGGCTTGGAACGCGGCGTGGCCCGCTTGCCTTCCAGGGAATTGAGCAGCGCCGTCTCCTCGCCGCAGATGTAGCGGCCGGCGCTGCTGTGCAGATGCAGTTCCAGACTGAAATCCGAACCCAGGATGTTCTCGCCCAGATAATGGTTTTCGTAGGCTTCGGCGATGGCTGCTCTCATCCGCTCGGCGGCCAGATGGTATTCGCCGCGCAGGAACACATAGGCGGTGCCAGCTTGGATGGCATAAGCGGCGATGACCGCACCTTCGATCAGTTGATGGGGATCGCCTTCCATCAACCAGCGGTCTTTGAAGGTGCCCGGTTCCATTTCATCGCCGTTGACCACCAGATATTTGGTTTGGGGCATATTCATGGGCACGAAACTCCATTTCATGCCGGTGGGAAAGCCCGCTCCACCGCGCCCCCTCAACCCCGAATCCTTGACCCATTGCTGAATTTCCGCCGGGGTATATTCCCGGATTGCTTTACGCAAGCCTTGGTAGCCGCCGGTTTTCAGATAGTCGGGCAGGAGGGTGGTGGAGCCATCGGATTTGATGTTTTGCGTGAGCGGTCGTTCCATTAATCAGATCTCTTCCCGACTTTCCAGCAATTCGTTCAGACGATCCCGATCCACATTGAAATAGGTTTGATCATTTATCATCAGCACCGGCGCTTTGTCGCAAGCGCCCAGGCAGACGATGGGCAGCAGGGTGTATTCGCCATCCGCCGTGGTTTCACCCAAGCCTATGCCCAACTTGGCGCTGATGGTTTCCAGGGTTTCCTCCGCGCCTAACATCCAGCAACTGACGCTGTTGCAGCAATGGACCACTTGTCTGCCCACGGGTCTTCGATAGATCAAGTTGTAGAAGGTCGCCACGCCGTCCAACTCGGCGGGCGACATATCCAGCAAATCCGCCGCCGCAACCAGTGCTTCGTCGGACACCCAGCGATGATACTTTTGCACGAGTTTGAGGGTTTCGATAGAAGCGGCGGATTTATCCGGATAATGGGCTGCCATCTCGCGGATTTCGTCGATTTCGGCTTGGCTGAAAGATATCGATCGTTTCATGGTCCAATCCCTCGCTCACAGGATGGGTGCAAAGCAGGATCGGAATTACGCCATACCCCGATAACCCAAAACATGAGCGCATGGAGTATTCCCACAAATCCAAAAACGCCGCAGGTGAAAAGGAAGACATCGAAGCCCGCCGGCAGGGCGATCAAACTGCAAAAAATTCCTATCCCGAATCCACCCAAAGCCATTCGCCACCATCCCAGCCATCCTTTGTAGCGGAAATATATAAATAAGGGAACACCCATCAGCACAGTGATTGAAAAAGTAATGCTCGCGGCGATAAGCGTTGTCCCGGCACGGTTATATCCGCCCGTGACGAAAGTGATGAAAGGGTATATCCCTGCGGTGACAAAGAAAGCAATCATGATGCGCTCCATGGTTTCACTTCTACCGATCTACATCGGCCATGACGAAGTCGATGCTGGCCAAGATGGCGATGAGATCCGCCACCATCATGCCCCGGCTCATCTGTGGAATCATCTGCAAATGGGCGAAGGAAGGCGTACGGATGCGCGTGCGATAAGACATCGTGCCGCCATCGGATATCAGGTAATAACTGTTCAGGCCCTTGGTCGCCTCGATGGTCATATTGGCCTCGCCGGCGGGAATCACCGGCCCCCAGCTCACATTGACGAAATGCTGGATCAGGGTTTCGATGTCATGCATCGTGCGCTCCTTGGGCGGCGGCGTGGTCAGAGGATGGAAAGCCTTGTAAGGCCCCGCCGGCATGTGCTCTACGCATTGTTCTATGATCCGAAGGCTCTGGCGCATTTCCTCCACCCGCACCGCGCAGCGGTCGTAGCAATCGCCTTTTTGGCCCGTGGGGATGTCGAACTCGAACTGCTCGTAGCCCGAGTAAGGCCGGGCTTTACGGTAATCCCAGGCAAGCCCCGTGGCTC
>JAQTSI010000103.1 GCA_028711365.1 Methylococcaceae bacterium | reverse complement strand
CTTTATTCAGTTTTGGGATCTTTGCAGAAAAACACCAAAAGGATACTTTCGTTTTTTCAGTTACCGGATACAAGTTACGCCATTCAAGCTGTGAAAGGTGAATCTTAATCAATTCTGGCATCTATACATGTAAATCACAATCCCAAGAAATCTGCTTATTTCTGGCATGTTTATTCTCTGTTTTTCTATGCCATAACTTTGAAATAGACACCCCCAGCTTTATAAAACACCACATCCGGGATGTAAGTGGAAGCTAATCCCTAAGGTGTTGGAATTTTGACCAGATGCTATTTTTAAGGGGGTCATTTCCCGACTTTTTTATACACCTCGATGACATGCCTGACAAGCCGACGCGATTACTTGACCGGGTAAAGGGCCGAATCCGCGTGAAGCACTCCTGTTGGCCGGTCTACCCGTAAAAGTCTTCGAACAAAACTTCGAGCGCGGGCCGGTTCCGCTGGAACAAGCCAAGGCATTGGACTAATCTACAACCTTCGGTTTCGAAAATTCAGGCGGGCCCTGTCTTCGCGACGGGGCCGAGCCGTTACCTTCGATCGAGGGGGGCGTCATGTACGATTTTTGGGGTTACATCGTGGCGCTGGCCCTCTTGGCGCCGGTTGCGATCTGCGTGATGTTGGCCCTGCTGCTGGGGCGGCAGAAGCGACACCGCGAAGAGATTTTGCTCGCCCTGGTCAAAGTCGAGCAGGGTCTGGAAGCGAATCGGAACTTGATCTTGGAACTGACGAGCAAACCCGCGCCGGAGCCCGCTCCCTCGTCTGTCATCGTTGAAGCGCCAGTTCCAGAACCCATTCGGGAAGAACCCCCGCAAATTGTGATGGCGGCTGCGATCGCCGAAGCCGAGGAGCCGCCAGCATCCGCCAAGCCCGAGCCAGAAATAAAGACCCAGCGCTGGGAGAGCGTCGCCTGGGAACCTTCCCCGCCCAGCCGCTTCGAGATCGCGGCCAAGGAGATTCTGCGCGAGATCTGGAACTGGATCATCGTCGGCGAGGGCCACCGCCCTCAGGGCGTTTCCATGGAGTTCGCCGTGGCCAGCAACTGGCTGTTGCGCATCGGGGTGGTCATCCTGGTGACCGGCATCGGTTTCTTCCTGAAGTATTCCATCGACGCCGGACTGCTGGGGGAGCAGGCGAGGGTGGCGCTCTCGGTGTTGGCCGGGCTCGGCATGCTGGTAGGCGGCATGCGGCTGGTGGGCGGGAAGTATCATCTGTTCGGCCAGGGCCTGCTCGGCGGCGGTATCGCCACCCTGTATTTCAGTACCTTTGCCGCTTTCAGTTTCTATCACCTGCTCGGCGTTTACCCGACCTTTGCGTTGATGGCCCTGGTCACGGTCTGCGCCGGAGGATTGGCGGTGCGCCTGGATTCCATGCTGGTGGCGATATTCGGCATCGTCGGCGGCTACTGCACGCCGATACTGCTGTCCACCGGCGAGGTGAATTTCATCGGGCTTTACTCCTATATGCTGCTGCTGGGCCTGGGTATCCTGGGAACCAACTGGTACAAGCAGTGGCATTTTCTCAATTCCCTGAGCTTCTTTTTCAACTACGTGCTGTTTTTCGGCGCCATGCAGAAATACGAGGTGGCGAATTTCTGGGAAGTCATGCCTTTCCTGATCGCCTTCTTCGTTTTGTATTCGACCATGGTGTTCCTGTTTTGCCTGGTCAATCGCAGCAAGTCGAACCTGCTCGATCTGTTGGCCTTGATGGCCAATGCCGGGATTTTCTTTGCTACCGGTTTCGCCTTGGTGGATCAGGCCTATGGCCGGATCTGGGTGGCTGCGATCAGCCTGGGGCTGGCGGCGTTCTATGTGGGCCATGTGTACTACTGTCTCGCGCGCCGGGTGCTGGATCGGGCGATGCTGTTGAGCTTCATCGGCCTGTCCGCTTCCTTCGTGGCGATAAGCCTGCCTTTGATCCTGTCCGATCACTGGATCACCGTGAGCTGGTCCCTACAGGCCCTGGCCATGTTGTGGATCGCCGGCAAGCTCGGTAGCGAGTTTCTGCGCCAGGTGTCGTATCTGCTCTATGCGGTGGTGCTGGTGCGGTTCTGTTTCCTCGATCTGCCCGGCCAATACGCATCGGGCATGGACCCGAATCAGCCGTTTTCCCTGTTTCTGTTGGGCTTGCTGGAACGCCTGGTGAGTTTCGGCATCCCCATCGGTTCCCTGGGGTTGGCGTTCCGGCTGATCGAAGAACCTGTGCGACTCGCTCCGCTTGCCTGCGATGCGGCCAATGACATCGGCCAATGGATCAAGGAGCGCTGGATGGTGCGGGCGGCCGTCATCGTCGCGGCGGGCATGCTGTTCATCTTCCTGCAACTGGAATTGAGCCGGACTTTCGGCTATCTCTATCCGCCTTTGCGCATGCCGATGCTGACCCTGGTTTGGCTCGCCATGTGCTTGGTACTTTTCCAGCGCTACGTGTTCGAGGCCGGAGGCGGATGGTTGAAGCTATTCCTGTGGTTCGTCGCCGCCGTGCTGATCAAGCTGTTGTTCTTCGACCTGGATAGTTGGGGTTTGGGCCTGATCGACTCCGGCACTGATGCCTGGACGATGCTTTACGGTGGTGAATATTCCTTTCTTCATGCTTTTATGAGGCTTTTGGATTTTGCGGCGGTGATCGCCTTGTTCGGCTTCGCTTTTCTGCGCCTGGCCACGGCGGAAGTGGAGGCCGGTTCGGCGCGCAATTTCCTGGGAATCGCGGCCCTGGTGTTGCTGTTCATTTTCCTGACATTGGAAATCAATACCTTGCTCTATCATTATGTGCCCGGCCTGCGCTCGGGCGGGGTGTCGATCCTGTGGTCGCTGTTCGCCTTGGGGCTGGTGTTCGCGGGTATCCATTGGAACCTGCGCTGGTTGCGGCTGGGCGGGCTGGGATTGTTTGCGGTGGTCGCCTGGAAAGTCTTCTTCGTCGACCTGGCCCGGCTGGATCAAATCTACCGCATCATCGCTTTCATCATTCTCGGTATCCTGGCGCTGGTCGGATCGTTTGCCTATCTGAAATTTCGTCAATCGTTTACCTCCCCATCCTCTGGAGAATCCAAGCCATGAGCACAAGACTCGCGCTGATCGCAGGCCTATTGTGGTCGGTGTTCGCTCTGGCCGAGCCGGCTGATTACCGTTTTTCCAGACCCGTAGAATGGAGCGGGGAGGGCGATGCGGAAATGCTGGCCGCGCCATTGGACAGCCTGATTTATGCCGACACCCGGCAGGGTTTTCCGGATCTGCGCATCGTCGATCAGGCGGGGACCGAAACTCCCTATCTGCTGGAAAAAGCCGTGGAAACCCGCACCGAGACCACCCGCCTTGCTTGCAAGAGCGAGGTGGTGTCCCTGCAGAAGCGGGGAGAGGAGGGAATCGAACTATTTTTGCGTCTGGATCGGGACGCCCCTGCCGCCGATGGCCTGACGGTGTTCACCCCGCTTTCCAACTACGAATACCGGATGCAGGTATTCGGTTCGGATGACGGCAAAAACTGGCTATTGCTGGTCAAGGACGCTGCGATTTTCGACTATTCCCGTTACATGGCCATCGGCAACCGGGACATCCCCTTGCCGACCAATCGTTATCGCCAATTCAAAGTGGTGATCGAGGAGGCAATTCAAACCCATGAAGCGGAAGTCATGGAACTGAACCGCCATCTTCGCGAGGGCAAGGAAATCGACCGCGGCGAACGCCTCGAAGTTCAAAAGGTTCCGCTGCACATCGACCGCATCGAGTTGTGGCGAAATCAAAGCGAGGTATTGCCCCAAGCCGAAAAGAAATTCCAATACCCGGTCGCAGGATTCAAGATCGTGGAAGATGCGAAAAACCACTGGACCGTCATCGAGGTGAATACCCACCAGGAGCCTTTGACCGGCTTCGCCTTGCAAACCTCTACCGCCAATTTCACTCGGCCGGTTTCCGTGCAGATCGCGGTGCCACAGGGCATCGAAACCCGAATGCGGGAAATCGGCAACGCGACGGTGCAGGCTCTGCATTTCAGGGAATTCCAACGGGAAGAAAACGTCATCGCATTCCCCGAGCAACGGCAGGAGAGTTACCGCATCGTGATCCGCAACGAGGATAATCCGCCCCTGGAAATCACCGGCATCATGGGGTTGGGAAACGGCTATCGGCTGGTGTTTTTGCCTACAGCGGGAAAGACCTATCGCGTCCATTATGGCTCGCAGCAGGCGGTCCATCCCAATTACGACACCAGTTCGATCCGGGAGTTGTTGCGGCGAGGCTACCAGGCCAGGGAAGTCGGGCTCGGTGTGGCATCCACCGCCGAGCTTGCGCAATCCTGGGACCTGGCCAAGCTGTTGAATAGCCGATCATTCCTGATTGCGATGGTGACGCTGATGGTCTTGGTGTTGGCTTGGTCCCTGGTCCGCGCCGGCAAGCGGATCGGACAGTTTCCACAGGAATGATAAGCCTGGCCAGTCGGTGAGAATGTAGCGGCGTGGCTCCGATCATCCCGGATTCCGCGAAGCTCCATCCGAGCTACGCTAGCTGTCTGGACCGAAGACAGGGATTTTCTGGGTGCAGGTGTCGCAACCTGGACGACAACGACCGTGGAAATCTATCTTTCCCGAGCCTGATGGAAAAAATCGAGTTGTCGCATTGGAAATGGTCACTGGAGTGTCCGGAAAGCGTGGTGTGACGATTAATTCAAGAAGTAAGCGAACGTGCTTTTCCAATTTGTCTAAGCCGTACAGGTATTCCCTCCCAAATTTGAGGAATAGCAGCATCCATTTTTTTCGGTTTACGCTTTAGATAAACGATAAGCACGGGATGATTTTCTTCCTCGGCTATCCCCACATTCAAGAACCAAGGCTTGCCGGCTAGGTCGGAGCCTAGGTTTGTCGCAGCGCGTAAGGTTTTTTCATCGAATGCCATGGCCGGATACCAATTGGAGATTGCCGCAAGCGTTCAAGACTTCTTGGATGGGCACGATAATGCCGTAATCGCCTTTGCTGTTGGCGGCGAACAGCAGGCCCACGGCCCCGCTGCCATCCTCTGCGACCACCAAGCTGCCGGAATCTCCGGGAAGCGCGAAGGGGTCTGCGTCCGCCGAGCGGACGGTCCATGTGTCTTTGAACCAAACGACGGCAGAAAATTTCGTCGATTTATAAGGCAATATCCATGGCGTAGGCACAAACGCCTCGACGATGCCCACCGTAAGGGCAGACGTGCGCCCTGTTTTCTTGACACGCAAACCGGACTTTAACCCGACCACCGCGGAAGGCGTGTCATAACCCTCGATTTCGTCCCCTTGCCAAGAGGTGACGGTGTTCTCATTGGCGATGCTGGCAACCGCCGCGTCCAAGGTCATCAGAGGCACCAGTCGCGGGTCGCCGCTACGCAACCACCATGCGTTCGTATCGGCCGATTTCCGACGGCGCACGGCGGTCAGGGCGGGCATCCATGGTCGCCGGAGCGAGAATCGGCATGCCCACTGGGGTATGATTGCAAGCCGCAAACACATGGTTGTTGGAAAGAGCCAACAAGCGCTCGCCATCCCTAACCAAGGCGCCCACGGTGCCGGCATAACTTTCTCCGCTAGGCGCACAGGAACTACCGCAAGCAATCCGCCCCTGGCGTTCAAAGAAATGACCGCCGCCCCGGGCCGCCATTGCGGGCATCGGGCTGGCTTGGATTTTCCCCATGACCTGAGCCATCACCGGCACGCCTTCGACTTCCTCCGGCAGGGTGCGTAAAGCCTTCCTCGCCCCTCGGGTGACATAGATGATGACTGCCTCGGTTTCCGCTCCCGGCGTATAACCGACCGAATGGACGGCCAAACCGGAAAATCCAGCGTCGGATTCGAATTGCTGTTCCAACGCGGAAACCGCCGCCGGTTGCGCATAGTCTGCCCCGCCGACCAAGGGCGATCCCAAAGCCTCATAGTTTCCGTTCTTCAGAAAACTGGCGGCGAGCAGTTTTGACAGTTCTTCGGCGGTCATGGGGTTTTCGCGCTTGAGGTTGATAGCATTGGGTGATTATACAGCCGTCCCAGCGGCATGGCTCTGGGTTTCATCGCCTACGCCGAGCCTAGCGGTTTGGATTGAAAAAAGCGCGCCCCAGCGTTGATAATACCATTCGTGTTTTTCCAAACGACTATAAAACAAGGACAAATTGCAAATGGCGGTAGACAGGATTGAACTCCCATGTCCTAAGCCAGGTTCTCTCCGGTTCACGGGTTTCCGGGGGCAAGGATCAGATACCGTATTGCTTGCGCTTGCGCCAGAAGGTCGCCCGGCTCATGCCCAGAAGCCGGGCTGCTTCGTCGATCCTGCCGCCGGCGACGGCTAGGGCCTCGCGGATGCGTTCGCTCTCCTCCCGGGGAGGAGCATCAGGCCGAATGGGCTCGGGCTGGCTGGCCTCGCGAAATTCCGGTGGCAGATCTTCCAGCCGCAGGGCTTCACCTCGCCCCACCGCAAAGGCGTATTCCACCACGTTTTGCAATTCGCGGACATTGCCCGGCCAGGCATGATCCAGCAACCGCCGCATGGCCTCCGGCTCCACCCGCAGGATTTTGCGCTGTCCACGGGCATTGTGGCGATCGATGCAACGCCACAGCAGCAGGCTCATGTCCTGACGACGTTCGCGCAGGGGCGGCAGGAAGATCGGCACCACTCGCAAGCGGTACATCAAGTCCTCGCGGAATTTCCCCTCCTTCACCCATTGCCGCAACGAACGGTGGGTGGCGGCGACGATGCGCACATCCACGCGGACGGCACGGTCTCCGCCTACCGGCACGAAGTCGCGCTCCTGCAATACCCGCAGCAGTTTGGCTTGCAACTCCAGGGGCAATTCCGCCACTTCGTCGAGAAACAGGGTGCCGCCGTCGGCGCGCTGAAACAGGCCGGCATGGTCCTTCACCGCCCCGGTGAAAGCCCCTCGCTTGTGACCGAACAATTCGCTTTCCAGCAGGCTGGGGCTGAGGGCTGCGCAGTTGACGGCGAGAAACGGCCGGTCGCGGCGATGGCTTTCGGCATGGATGGCGCGGGCGAACAGCTCCTTGCCGGAACCGGTCTCGCCGCGGATCAGCACCGTGGCCTCGGTTTCGGCGACGTTGCGGACGATACGGAAGGCCTGCTTCAAGACCGGATCGCGGGTGATGATGCCGTGGAATTCCTCCACTTTTCCTTCCGCATGGGAAGGCGGGGAGAAACCGGCTTCCGGCCAAAGCACTTCCAGCGCTCCGGCGAACCGGCCCTCGGCGTCGAAGAACGCCCGTGCCGAACGCCGCACCCGCAATTTGCCGCCGTCGGCGCGCAGCAGCTCCACGGCGTCGCCCTTGACGCTGCCCTGTTCGGCGATGCAGCACAATGGCCGCTCGCCGGCACCACGGATGGCCTGGTTGCAGGGCTGCCCCAGTACCTGTTCGGGGCCATACCCCAGCAGAGCTTCGGCGCCCCGGCTCCAGAACAGGATGCGCCCTTCCTGGTCTATCCCGTACAGCGCGCCGCAATCGAGCATGTCGGATAATGCCTCCATGGCGATACTGGGCCCGACCTGGCTCAGCCAGCGATTGAGAAAAGGGGAAGATCGGATCATGATGGCAAACAGCTTGTTTCAGATGAATCGGGATTGTATCCCAATGTCTCACGGGATGAGACAGTCGAAACATCAGCGCGTTTGCCCGACATCGTCCATTCGCTTAAATTTGTGGCAATAACAAATGCTTATGTATTGTCTGCGCGATTGAAAGGCGGTGGCGCAGCCTTTGCCTCGATTCATTCCAACGAAACCCACCCATGAGGCCCCATCATGATTTTCAGACAATTTTTCGAGCCCGACACCTGCACTTACAGCTATTTGCTGGCCTGCGAGCACAGCCGCAAGGCCGTGCTGATCGACCCGGTCGCCAGCGAAGTCAATATTTACACCGAATTGCTACGTGAGTTTGGGCTTTCGCTCTGCTATACGATGGAAACCCATGTTCACGCCGACCACATCACCGGTTCCGGCCTGCTGCGCGAGCGCCTGGGCAGCAAGAGCGTGGTTCACCGCGATGCCGGCGCCTTATGCGCCGATCTACAGGTCACCGACGGCGTGAGGCTGCAAGTGGGCAGCCTGGAGTTCGAGGTGCGCCATACCCCCGGTCACACCAACGGTTGCGTCAGCTATGTGATGGAAGACCGTGTATTCACTGGCGACGCCTTATTCATCGACGGCTGCGGCCGCACCGACTTTCAGCAGGGAGACGCCGGCAGGCTCTACGACAGCATCCATGGCAAGCTGTTCACCCTGCCGCCGGATACCCTGGTGTATCCCGGTCATGACTACCAGGGCAACACCGTCTCCACCATCCAGCAGGAAAAAGCGAAAAATTCTCGCTTGGGACAAAACAAGACCCGCGAGCAATTCATCGACATCATGAACAATCTGAAGCTGGACTATCCCCGCTATATCGATCATGCCCTGCCGGCCAATCAGGATTGCGGCAGGGTCAAGCAGTAAGAAGGGATGAGCATGAGCCTGGTCATCCCGCTGTCGCTGGTCATCGGCCTGTTGCTCGGCCTGCTGGGAGGCGGTGGTTCGATTCTGACCGTGCCGATGCTGGTTTATCTGCTCGGCATCGAACCCAAGTCGGCCATCGCCTCCTCCCTGGTGATGGTGGCGGTCGCCAGTTTGACCGCCATGATCCACCATGCCCGCGTCGGCTGCGTGTGCTGGAAAACCGGATTTTTGTTCGGAACCGCAGGCATGATGGGGGCCTATCTCGGCGGACGGCTTGCCGCTTTCATCCCTGGCGGCGTGCTGCTGATCCTGTTCGCCGTCATCATGCTGATCACCGCCTACGCCATGCTGCGCGGGCGCAGGGTGGTCGAGAATCCCGGCCCCATGCCCCTCTGTCCGCTGCACCTGCCGCTAGGGCCCATCCTGTTCGACGGCCTGCTGGTGGGAACGATCACCGGACTGGTGGGGGTGGGCGGCGGCTTCGTGGTGGTGCCTGCGCTCAACCTGCTCGGACGTTTGCCCATGCACGCCGCCGTGGGTACTTCCCTGCTGGTCATCGCCATGAATTCCTGCGCCGCTTTGGCAGGCTACGCCCAGCATGTGGAGATCGACCCGCTCTTGGTGAGCGTCGTCACCGGCATGGCCATCGTCGGCAGCTTGATCGGCGGAATGCTGTCCCATCGTATCGCTGCTCGATCGCTGAGGCGCGGTTTTGGCGTGTTCGTGATCTTCGTCGCCGCCTACCTCCTATACCGGGAGCTGAAGCCCGAGTTGGTGGAACAGACCTGGGAACTTGCCCGACTCCATGTCGAATTTCTCTGGGGCGCATCGTCCATCCTCGCCCTGTTCAGCCTCTACCACTTGGGCAACTGGATTCATCACCAAGGCGGGAAAACCTGAACGAGTTTTCTCCGGGTAGCCTCGATTGTTGCGCGAGGCGCTCATGGAGAACGGCCCGAGAACCCGAATGGCTTTTTACTGTCCAATCAGCTTTTTGATCGAATCTATGGGAACGCCATCATGAATTCATTCAAATCCTTGTTCGCACTGGCCCTGACCGTTTCGCTCGCCGCCTGCGGCGATAATGGCTCGAACCGGTCCGCATCCCATTCCACCCAGGCTCGCCTGAGCGGACATATCATCAATGACGACGGGCCGGTGACCAAGGCCAGGATCGAGGTGAAGGACGCCAAGGGTGCGATTGCCGCCCATGCCGAACTGACAGGTGGGACAAATCAGTATCGTCTGGATTTCCCTGCCGGAACGACATTTCCCTTGCTGATCACCGTTCATCCCAGCGCGGCGCCCAACGAATTGCTGAAGGCGGCGGTCATCGACCCCGCAGCGAAGGAACAGGACATCAGCCCGGTGACGACCCTCGTCGTGGATACCGCCTTGAACCTGGGCGGTCTCAGCGAGTCCAATCTCGCCAAGGCTGCCGGCGCGGCCATCGCCCAGCGCGGCAAATCCGGTGGGGGTAGCGGCGCAGCAACCACCCAAAGCTTCAAGGGCGATCCGACCAAGCAGTATGGGGGTTGGCATTGAGCTTCAAGCCATCTTGAAGTATGCCAAATTTTTTCGCATATCAGTATCAATTTAGAGATTTTTTCTCTGAAACAAGTTAGTTTATGCATTGTTTTTGATGAATAGAAAGATCCTGCTCAGACAATGTTGCTGCAATTCACAGTCGAAAACTTGTGCTGTTTCGCCGAAGAAACGGTGTTTTCCATGGTGGCGGACAAGGACGACCAGCATCCGACGCATGAAGTGTCTTTGCGCGAAGGTTACAAGCACAAGGCTTTGCGCACGGCAGCCCTCTATGGCGCCAATGCTCACGGCAAGACCAAGCTGGTAGAAGCTATGGCCTTGGCGCAAAGGCTCATCACCAAAGGGTGCAAGCCGGGGCAGTCCATCCCAGTTGCGCCTTTCCGTCTGGATGCAGAGAAGCGCAATCAACCCTCCCGCCTAGAATTCGTGATTTTCCATGAGGGAGTGGAATATACCTACGGTTTTGTAGCGAACAGCCAGCGCATCATGGAAGAGTGGCTGTTTGCCCGTCCCAAGTCTCAAGAGGTGCGTTACTTCGAGCGAGTCACGGACGAGCAGGGCAATACTAAAGTCGAGTTTGGCCCTTCGCTGAAGCGCAAAGAAGCCGGAGAGACGCAATTTTTGGAGTTCGTGGCGCGGGGAACTCGCGAAAACCAGTTGTTTCTGACCGAGGCGGTGGAACGCAATGTGAAAAGCGTCAAGCCGGTTTATGAATGGTTCGATGACGTCCTGACTCTCGTGCCAACCAACTTGCCCATGCAACCCATTGAACTACGGGCTTGCGAAGAAAGCGATTTTATCGACTTTATGGGCGATTTTTTGCGCTTGGCGGACACAGGCATAAGCGGCATCGTAACCGAAGAGGAGAAGCTGGACTTTGAACGCCATTTGCCGGGTGCCCCAGATGCATTTAGAAAAAAGCTTGAGAACCACCTCACCAAGGGGCGCTCCGTGGCTGTCATGGCTATTGCCGAGGGCGCGTCTTCTCTGTCTGTCCGTCCGGGCAAGGACGGACCAGTACTTGCCCGCCTGAAAACCCAGCACCAGGACAAGCAAGGCGAGCCTGTGCTGTTCAAGGTCGAGGAAGAGTCCTCCGGCACACAGAGGGTCATGCAGATATTGCCCATTCTCGCCGATTTGAAAGCGGGCAATGGCGTCTATGTCATCGACGAGTTGGATCGCAAGCTGCACCCTTTGTTATCGCGCCTATTCGTGGAAACTTTCCTGGAAAGGGGCAAAGGTCAAAACTGCCAACTCATTTTTACCACCCATGAAACCAGCCTGTTGAACCTGGATTTGCTGCGCCGAGATGAAATCTGGTTCGTGGAAAAAGATCAGGTGGGCGCTTCGCATCTGTATTCCTTGGCCAGCCTAAAAATCCGTCCCGACCTCAAAATCGAACGCGGCTATTTGCAAGGCCGCTTTGGAGCCATACCCTTTATCGGCGATACCCGCGCTTTGGGCTGGCCCTCAAGCTGACGCACGATGGCTCTCACTTCACGCAAGAAGCGCCCTTTGGATCGCACTGTCCCTCACCGGAGGGACACCCGTCTTATTATCATCGCCGCAGAGGGCAGGGAAACCGAAAAGCAATATTTCGCCCAATTCCGTGATACGCGGGTTCAGGTCAAAGTGCTGGCTACCGGAGAGGACAATCAATCGGCTCCCCAACATGTGATCGACCGCCTGACTCATTTCCGCGAGGAATTTCAGATTGGCGAGGGCGATGAGCTTTGGTTGATGGTGGATGTGGACCGGTGGAGTCTTGCTGAAATTACCCGAGAAGCCATTCAGCGCGGGTATCAATTGGCTATCAGTAATCCCTGTTTTGAAGTCTGGCTACTCTGCCATTTCCAGGATCCGCCGCAAGCCGCATCGGTTTGTCAGCCCATAGAAGACGCGCTAAGAGCGGCGCTGGGTGGCAGTTATAACAAGTCGAAGCTGATCGTTTCGCAATTTGTCGATAAGCTTGAATCTGCCATGCAACGGGCGAAAAAGCTAGATGTCAAGCCTGAAGACCGTTGGCCCCAAAACGTAGGTAGTCATGCGTACAAGGTTGTGCACTCCATCCGCGGCCTTGTTTCGTGAGGGGCTCCCCGTGACGGTTCCATTTCCTTCTTCCGGCCTCTACGCCATCACCGCCGAGAGCCACTGCGGCCCGGAGCAACTGGCCGATGCCGTGCGCGCCGCGTTGCGGGGTGGGGCAAGGGCGATCCAGTACCGCGCCAAATCTTCCCGAAACCGCCTCGCCGAGGCCCGATGGCTGCTGGCCGAGTGCCGAGCCGCGCAAGTTCCATTGATCATCAACGACGATGTGGAACTGGCCCTGGAAATCGGCGCCGACGGAGTCCATTTGGGCCAGGACGACGGTTCCCTGCTCGAAGCCAGGGCGCGGCTGGGGGATGAGGCCATCATCGGCATCTCCTGTTACGACTCGCTGGAGCGGGCGATTGAAGCGCAACGCCAGGGCGCCAGCTACGTCGCCTTTGGCCGGTTTTTCCCGTCACTCTCCAAGCCCCATGCGCCTTGCGCCAGAATCGAAACCCTGATCGAGGCCAAGCGCCGGCTCAGCCTTCCCATCGTCGCCATCGGCGGCATCACTGCGGAAAATGGCGGCCGGCTCATCGAAGCGGGGGCGGATTGGCTGGCGGTGATCGAGAGCGTATTCGGCCAGACCGATCCGGAAATCGCCGCGCGGGCGTTTGCAGGCTGCTTTCCCTGTCTTTAGAGCCATCCGTGCCTTTCTGTGAATGCTGTCCAAGGGCGCGGCTCGTGCTTCCCATCAGTCATCCCAATCCTCACACCGATAGGCTTAGCCCGAAACGAGGGATATAATTCCCGCTTTCTAGCCAACGGCCTATCTGATAAGAAAAAACGCCATGACAGCTGCCCATACTCTTTCCTCTTCTCCGCTCCAGCAGGACGATTTCGATCCCACCGAAACTCGCGAGTGGCTGGACTCCCTGGAAGCGGTGATCGAAACCCAAGGGCCAGAGCGCGCCCATTACCTGATCGAACGCCTGGTGGACAAAGCCCGGCGTTCCGGGATCAATCTGCCGTACAAGGCCAACACCGCCTATATCAACACCATTCCTCCCCATCGGCAGGCGAGTTCGCCGGGGGATGCGGAACTGGAATACCGCCTGCGCTCCTATATCCGCTGGAACGCCATGGCCATGGTGGTGCAGGCGAACAAGATTTCCACCGAATATGGTGGCCATATCGCCAGCTTTGCTTCCTCAGCGACCCTCTACGAAGTCGGTTTCAACCACTTCTTCCATGCTCCCGACAAGGATCACGGCGGCGATCTGGTGTTCTTCCAGGGCCATTCCTCCCCCGGCATCTATGCTCGCGCTTTTCTGGAAGGCCGCTTGAGCGAGGAACAATTGCGGCGCTTCCGCCAGGAAGTGGGGGGCGGCGGTCTTTCGTCCTATCCGCATCCCTGGCTGATGCCGGACTTCTGGCAATTTCCCACCGTATCGATGGGGCTGGGGCCGATCATGGCCATCTACCAGGCGCGGTTCATGAAATATCTCCAGGATCGCGGCGTGCTGCAAACCGAGGGCCGCAAGGTTTGGGCCTTCATGGGCGACGGCGAAATGGACGAACCGGAATCCATGGGCGCCATCGGCCTGGCCGGGCGCGAAAAACTGGACAATCTGATCTTCGTCATCAACTGCAATCTGCAACGCTTGGACGGACCGGTCCGAGGCGATGGCAAGATCATCCAGGAGTTGGAAGGAACCTTCCGCGGCGCGGGCTGGAACGTCATCAAGCTGGTCTGGGGCTCGCAGTGGGACGACCTGTTGGCGCGCGACTCGAAAGGACTGCTGCGCAAGCGCATGGAAGAGGCGGTGGACGGTGAATACCAGGCCTACAAGGCCAAGGGCGGCGCTTACACGCGCGAGCACTTCTTCGGCAAATACCCGGAATTGCTGGAACTGGTCGCCCACATGTCGAACGACGACATCTTCCGGCTCAGCCGCGGCGGTCATGATCCCCACAAGGTGTATGCCGCCTATCATGAGGCGGTGAACACTCAAGGCCAGCCGACGGTGATCCTGGCCAAGACGGTCAAGGGTTATGGCATGGGTCGGCCCGGCGAAGGTCTGATGGGCGCGCACCAGCAGAAGAAGATGGACGAGGAAGCGCTCAAGGCCTTCCGCGACCGTTTCAAGATCCCCATCCCCGACGAACAGATCGCCGATGCCCCGTTCTATAAGCCGGCGGAAGACAGCCCCGAGATCCAATACTTGCACCAGCGTCGCCAGGCTCTGGGCGGCTACCTGCCCGCACGCCGCCAGGAGGCGCCGCTGTTGCAAGTCCCCGAGTTGGACGCTTTCTCCGGCCAGCTTCGCAAGA
>JAQTSI010000102.1 GCA_028711365.1 Methylococcaceae bacterium | reverse complement strand
AGTGGAACCGGCAAGGAGGTCATCGCCCATGCCCTGCACAATTTGAGCGCGCGCAGCAAAATGCCTTTCGTGGCGGTGAATGCGGCTGCCATTCCCGAAAACCTATTGGAAAGCGAATTATTCGGTCATGAAAAGGGGGCTTTTACCGGGGCTTCCAGCCAGACCAAGGGAAAGCTGGAATTGGCGGAAGGCGGAACCTTTTTTCTGGACGAAATCGGCGATATTCCTCTCGCCCTGCAACCCAAACTGTTGCGGGTATTGCAGGAACGCGTGATCGAGCGCGTTGGCGGACGCCAGGAAATCAAGCTGGATGTGCGGTTCGTCTGTGCGACCCACCGCGATATGCACAAGCTGAGGGACGAGGGCCTATTTCGTGAGGATTTGTTTTTCCGTATCAATGAAATCGTGATCAATTTACCGCCGTTGCGCGAGCGGACCGGCGATATTCCCGTTCTGGCCCGCGCTTTCATGGATCGCTATGCAAAACAGATGTCGCGGAACATTCGAGCCTTCAAGGAGGATGCCTTGGTCGCCCTTGAGGCTTATCATTGGCCAGGCAATGTGCGCGAGTTGGAGCATAAAATCAAGCGGGCGGTGGTGATGAGCCAGGGGAGCTTGATCGAGTTGAAGGATCTGGAACTTGCGCCCGGCGAATATAAGCCGCGTTTGATGAGTTTGCGCGATGCCCGTGAAGCCGCCGAGCGTCAGGCGATTTGCGCGGCTTTGAGCGAGGCCGGGGAAAGCGTCACCAAGGCGGCTGAATTGCTGGAGATTACCCGCCCCACTCTGTATGCTTTGCTGACCAAGTTCAATCTCAAGATTTAAAACCTATGCACAATGTAAGGACAAGGTTATGGCTAAATTAACTCAGGCAATATTATTGGTTATGCTGGCAACGGGAGAGAATATCGCTTTCGGGGCAAACGAGGCTCTTTTGAAAGAATCCCGCGATTATCTGGAAAAAGGAGAAACCAAGGCTGCCGCCATACAATTGAAAAACTATCTGCAGGAAGCCCCTGAAAATGGCGAAGCCAGGGTTTTGCTGGGCGAAGTTTATATCAGATTGGGCGACGGGGTGTCCGCCATCAAGGAATTGGAGAAAGCCAGGGATCTCAATGTGCCCAAAGCGAAATGGATCGTCTCCCTGGCGCAGGCTTACTTGTTGAAAAACGACGGCAAAACGCTGTTGCGGCAAATCGAGCCGGATCCCGCCTTGCCTGCGGCGGCGAATGCCAAGCTCCAAGCCCTGAGGGGAATGGCGCAATTAACCGAAAACCAGGCCGATAAGGCCGAGGAAAGTTTCAACACGGCCTTGAAATCCGATCCCAATAGTCCGGACGCCTTGTTAGGACTATCCCTGTTGAATCTGTCCAAGAAACAATACCAGCCGGCGGTGGATTTCGCCGCCCAGTCGGTCGCCAAGGATCCTAAATTCATTCAGGGATGGGCCATTTTGGGTGAGGGCAAGCGTTTGAGCGGGGATTTGCCGGCGGCCCGCGACGCTTTTTCCCACGCGATCGAGTTGCAACCCCTGGATGTGAAAGCGCGATTAGGCCGCGCCAGCGTCTATATCGCCATGGAAAACCTGGCCGAGGCGCAAAAAGATGTCGATGCGGTGCGCAAGACGGCAGGTGATGTGCCGATGGCTTTGTACATGGACGGGGTGATCGCCTTTCAATCGCGCAAGTATCAAGAAGCCGAGGATCTCCTGACGAAAGTCAACAGCTCGATGCCCGGGCACATGCCGACCTTGTTTTTATTGGGGTCCATCGCCTATCAGCAGGAGGAACTGCGATCGGCGGAGAACTATCTGTCGGATGTCGTCAAGATCGCTCCGGAACATTTGGCCGCTGTCAAATTGCTGGCGGCGACGCATTTGAAGCTCGGTCATGCGAAGGAGACCATCGACTTGCTGAAACCTTGGGCGGATAAGGAGCACAAAGATCCGCAGATATTTGCCATTCTCGGCAGCGCTTACATGAAGGAAAAGAAATTCGACCAGGGAATCGAGTCACTCAGCCGCGCGGCCGAGCTTGCGCCGGATCTCGCCGCGGTGCGAGCCGAATTGGGGCTGGGCCGGATTGCCGCCGGCAAGACCGAGCAGGGGCTGGTCGATCTCAAAAGCGCGATCGATCTCGACCCGAACCTGGTTCAAGCCGATGTGACTTCGGTGTTGATCATGATCCAGCAGAAGAAATTCGATGAAGCCATCGCCATGGCGAACAAATTGAAGGACAAGCGCAAGGACGATCCCATGCCGCTTAATGTCCTGGGTACCGCCTATATGGCCAAGGGTGAAGCCGAAAAGGCTCGCGAGCAATGGCGCAAGGCATTGGCCATGAAGGCGGATTACACGCCGGCTAATCTGAATCTGGCGAAATTGGCCTTGAGCCAACGCAAACCGGAGGAGGCCGTGAAGGAATACGATAACGTGTTGAAGCGCGATGCGGGCAATCTGTCCGCATTGATAGGATTGGCGCAGATCGCCGAACAGGCAAAGGATTACGCGAAAATGGAAAAGCATTTGGAAAATGCCAGGGAAAAGAATCCGAAAGAAGTGTTGCCGGCCATCATGCTGACCCGCTATTACCTGTCGCAGAACAAGGGCATGCGCGCGATTGAAATCGCCCGTGAAGCGCAGGGTGCAAGTCCCGACAATCCGTCCGCGCTGCAGAACCTCGGGCAGGCAGAAATGGGCGCGAACCAGGGCAGTAATGCCGTCGTAAGCTTCAAAAAATTGGTTTCGAAACTGCCGGAAAACCCGGAAGCCCACCATTTACTGGCGCAGGCCCTGTTCAAGACCGGGGATAAGAAAGCGGCCGTACAGGAATGGGATGAAGCACTGAGACTTGCTCCGGAATTTGTTCCCGCCTTGCTGGCAAAGGCGGAACTGGCCATGCAGGACAAGCAATTCGGCGAGGTCATGAAAACCGCTGAGTTGATCAAGAACCGCTTTCCGCAATCCCCGCTGGGTTTCCAGTTGGAAGGGGATGTCCATTCGGCGCAGAAGCAGTTCGAAAAAGCGCTCAGCGCTTACGACAAGGCTTTCCAGCAGGCGCCCAGTTCGAGTCTGGCACGCCGTCTATTCCTGGTTCGCCGTGAATTGCACAAAAATGATGAGGCTATCGCAGGACTGGAAAAATGGTTGGAAACAGCCAAAAATGACGTGGAGGCATGGTTCCTGTTGGGAGAAGCCCGTCAAGCGACAGGGCAATCGAAACCAGCGATCTTAGCATACGAAAAAGCCCATGAATTGCAACCCGACAACCTGGCGATACTGAACAATCTGGCCTGGCTCTACCAGGAGGTGGGTGATGAGCGGGCGTTGGCGTTGGCCGAAAAAATGACCGCCGCCTCCGCCGGCGAGAACAAAACCGAAATCCTCGATACGATAGGCTGGATCTTCCTGCACAACGGCAAGCAGGACAAGGGACTGGTTCTGTTGCAACAGGCGGTCATGCAGGAACCTGGCAATATACCGATTCGCCTGCATTTGGCCGAGGCCTTCGAAAAAAACGGCAAGAAGGAGGAGGCGAAGAAGGAATTGGGGCGTTTGCTCAAGGATGACAAGCCTTTTCCCGAACGCTCCAAGGCCGAAGCACTGCTGAAACAATGGCAATGAGACCGGGGCATTGGCGATGACGATAAGATGCGGGAAAACCACGAAAATGGAATGGCGGCTTTCATGTGCGGGGGGGAGTTGATAGAATTCAATCAGGAGCGCGTCATTCAAACCCCTCTGGCGAGAGGCGCATGATCAATCTCAACCATCAGAATCCATGACTAACGAAAGCGAAAACCCTCACCAACATATTTCCAGGCAATATGACCACGAGTTGCTGGATATTCGCAGCCGTGTCTTGACATTGGGGGGATTGGTCGAGGAACAGCTGCAAGCGGCCGTCGACGCTTTGCTGGATTTCGACGTCGAGTGGGCGCAGCGAATAATCGCCGATGATTACAAGGTCAATTCCCTGGAAGTGTCCATCGATGAGGAATGTACCCGGATTTTGGCCCGCCGGCAGCCGACCGCGCGTGATTTGCGTCTGGTGATCGGCGTGATCAAGACCATCAATGATCTCGAGCGCATCGGGGACGAGGCGAAGCGCATCGCCCGCCACACGGTGGACATTGCATCCCACTTCCCCAAAAAGAACCAGTTGACCGAGCTCGAACATTTGTCCCAACATGCTCGAGATTTGTTGCGGGAAGCCCTGGATGCCTTTGCCCGCATGGATGTGGATGCCGCTTTGCGGGTGGTGCAGGCAGACAAGCATGTGGATAGGGAGTATGAAAGCATCATGCGACAGCAGATTACCTACATGATGGAAGATCCCCGCTCCATTCCCGTTTGTCTCGACATCATGTGGTCCGCTCGTTCCCTGGAGCGTATCGGCGATCGTTCCTGCAATATTTGTGACTATGTCGTCTATTGCGCCAAAGGGATCAATATCCGTCATGCCAGCGTCGAGCAAATCGAGAAGGAATTGAGCGATGCGTAGTCTGGTCTGGCGATTCGCTCAATCCGGTTGACTTCATCTCGCCCTCGCTTCCGTATCGACCCGGTGCTTGGCAGTTTTTTCGGCCCGCGTTCGCAACCATCACATCCGACAGTTTTTTCTCCCGACATGATCGCTAAGCCGTTGCCGTTAATTTTGCTTGTTCCGGGCCGGAAATGAACCGCGTCAGATCGATAATGCTCCTGCTCCTGACTTTCCAGGTCATGCCCATCGGTTGGGCGGTCGAGACGTCTTTCGTGGTCGAAGACATCCGCGTCGAAGGGCTGCAGCGCATCTCCGCGGGTACGGTCTTCAACTACCTGCCGGTGAAGGTGGGGGACACCTTCCAGCAAAACCAATCCGTCGAGGCCATCCGGTCCTTGTTCAAAACCGGCTTCTTCAAGGATGTCCGCTTGGCGCGGGACGGCGATGTGCTGGTGGTGATCGTCGAGGAACGCCCCTCCATCGCCAGCGTCAAGATCGAAGGCAACAAGGATATCGGCTCGGATGATTTGAACAAGGCGTTAAAAAACGTCGGTTTGGCCGAGGGGCGTGTGTTCGACCGTCAGATCCTGGATAAGGTCGAACAGGAGATGCGCCGGCAATATTATAGCCGTGGCAAATATGGCCTGAAGATCGATTCGGACGTGTCCGAATTGTCCCGAAATCGGGTGGCCGTCATCTTGAAGATTTCCGAGGGCAAGGTCGCCAAGATCAAGCAGATCAATATCGTCGGCAACAAATCCTTCGAAGACGGCGAATTGCTCAAGGTTTTCGATCTGGGCACTTCGAATCTATTGTCCTTCTATACCAAGAACGATCAATATTCCAAGCAAAAGTTATCGGCCGATTTGGAACGGCTTCGTTCCTATTACATGGATCGAGGATATATCAATTTCGAGATCGACTCCACCCAGGTCTCCATCACTCCCAATAAGAAGGAGATTTACATCACCATCAACGTCAAGGAAGGCGAAATCTTTACCGTCAATGAAGTCAAATTGACCGGCAAGACCATCGTCTCCCCCGATGAGTTGATTCCCTTGGTGCAGATCGGGCCGGGCGAAATCTTTTCCCGCAAGCAGGCGACGGAAACTTCCAAGGCCATTTCCGATCGCTTGGGGGATGACGGATATATTTTCGCCAATGTCAACATGGTTCCCGACATCAATACCGAACAAAAAACCGTCAACATCACTTTCTTCGTCGATCCGGGCAAGCAGGTTTATGTGCGGCGCATCAACATGCACGGCAACACCAAGACTCGTGACGAGGTGCTGAGGCGAGAAATGCGACAGATGGAAGCGGCCTGGGCCTCGACGACCAAGATCGAACGTTCGAAGACCCGTCTGGAGCGCTTGGGTTATTTCCAGGAAGTCAATGTGGAAACGCCGGCCGTGCCGGGCACCGCCGATCAGATCGACGTGAATTACACGGTGACCGAGAAAGCCTCCGGCAATCTGATGGCGGGTGTGGGGTATTCGCAGGTGCAGGGTATCATCTTCAATGCCAGCGTGACTCAGGACAATGTATTCGGTTCGGGCAAGCGGGTGAGCCTCACTTTCAACAACAGCAAAGTCAATACCATTTATAATCTGGGCTATTCCAATCCCTACACCACTCTGGACGGGATTAGCAGCGGCTTCAATCTCAGTTATCGCCGCACCAATGCCTATCAGCTGAACCTTGCCAGTTATTCCAGTAATGTATTTACCGGAGGGTTGAACTGGGGTTTACCGTTGAGCGAATTCAGCAGTTTGCGTTTGAATCTGGATTATGAGAATACCCAACTGAAAAAGACCGCGGTTTCATCCCAGGAAATCGCCAATTTCATCGACCAGAATGGCACCAAATTCAATATTTACACGGTCGGAGTGGGGTTCGTGCACGATACGCTGAATCGCGCGATCTTCGCCAACAAGGGGGGAATGCAGCGGTTTTCGGTGATGGGAGCCATGCCGTTTAGCGACTTGAATTACTACAAGGCCAGTATCAGCGCCCAGCATTACTTCCCCATTGCCAAGGATCTGACCCTGTCGCTGAGCGGGGAAGTCGATTACGGCGACGGCTATGGTTCGACCAAGGGCTTGCCGTTTTTCGAGAATTATTATGCCGGTGGGCCTCAATCGATACGCGGCTGGAGGACCAATACGCTGGGTCCTCGCGATACGCCGGCGGCGAAATCGGGCTACTACTCGCGTGCTTTTGGTGGTTCGCGCAAGATCGTCGGTTCGGCGGAGATGCTGTTCCCGGTGCCGTTCCTGTCCGATCTCAAGAGCGTGCGTTTGGGTTTTTTCTTCGACGCCGGCAATGTGTTCAAAGACAAGTATGACTTTGGCGACTTGCGTTACTCGGCCGGCATCTCGGCGAAATGGCTTTCGCCTTTCGGCGCCCTGGTGTTCAGCGTCGCCAAGCCGCTCAATGCCAAGACTCGCACCGACCCCAACGATCCCACCAGCATCGGTGATCAAACCGAGCCTTTCCAGTTCTCCTTCGGCCAGGGATTCTGACCGCCTGCGCCGTGAGTGATTTATAGTTCGCTGAGCCTGGAACTGTTCTTGTATAATGCAGACAGGACAGCCCGAAGAGATGTTGTCAACCCTTCTTGCATTCCTCATCCCCGGGATTTTGGAAATGCATCGTAGGCGAGTTTGACGCCTAACCATACCAACTGAAGTGAGATTTGAACATGACTAGAAAGAGCCTTTATGGCCTGTTGTTGGGGAGCTTGATGGGGGCCAACTTGCAAGCCGCCGAATTGAAAATCGGCGTGGTCAATGTGCCCTTGCTGTTGGAAAAAGCCCCGCAAGCCGAACAGGCGAAGAAAAAGATGGAACGCGAATTCTCGGCGCGGGAGAAAAAGCTGGTGGCCGAGCAGGAGGAAATCAAGCAGATGGAAGAGCGCTTGGCGAAGGACTCCGCCGTCATGAGTGACGCCGAGCGTGAAAAACTGGAAAAGGACGTGATGCGCAGGATGCGGGAAGTCAAGAGTGCGGGGGAAGAATTCCGGCAGGACGTCAATTTGACCCGCAATGAGGAATTGACCAAATTGCAAAAAGCCATTCTCGAAGCCATTCAATCGCTGGCCAAAGAAGAAAACTTCGATCTGGTCCTGACGGATGGCGTAGTCTACGCGACCGAATCGATCGACGTGACCAGCAAAGTTGCGAGCAAGCTGGAAGCAGGCGGTGGTTCTGCCAAGAGCCCCAAGAAATAACGGTATTCTGCCGAGTTTTGTCAAGCAGTCTGAAACAAAAGGAAAAACGCATTGGATATTCAACAAATAAAGGAGTATCTGCCCCATCGATATCCCTTTCTTCTGGTCGATCGTGTTCTTGAATGTGAGCCGGGAAAACGGCTTCTCGCCATCAAGAATGTTACCTATAACGAACCCTTTTTTCAGGGGCATTTTCCCGAAATTCCCATCATGCCGGGCGTACTCATCATCGAGGCCATGGCTCAAGCCACGGGCTTGCTGGCGGGAAATTCATCCCCGGACGTGCTGAAGGGGAAAACCTATTACCTGGTGGGCTTGGACAAGGTTCGCTTCAAACGCCCCGTATCGCCGGGCGATCAGCTCAGGATGGAGGCTTTTTTTCTGCGTCATAAAAGGAACATCTGGGCTTTCCATTGCCGTGCCGAAGTAGAAGGCGAATTGGTGGCGAGCGCGGAAATCATGTGCGCCGCGACGGAGCAGGATTCTTGATTCATTCGACCGCAATCATCGATCCGTCGGCGGAGTTGGCGGATGGAGTCAGCGTCGGGCCCTATAGCGTGATTGGGGCCAATGTCAGGATCGATGCGGGTACGATGGTCGGGCCTCATGTCGTCATCAAGGGACCGACCCATATCGGCAAGGATAACCGGATCTTCCAGTTCGCCTCGGTGGGAGAAGATCCGCAGGATAAAAAGTACCACGGTGAATCCACTCGGCTGGAAATCGGAGACCGCAATATCATTCGCGAATATTGCACCCTCCATCGCGGTACGGCCCATGACAAGGGCGTGACCGCCATCGGCGACGATAATCTGCTCATGGCCTATACCCATGTCGCTCACGATTGCAGCGTCGGCAATCAGGTGATCATGGCAAACGCCGCATCCCTGGCCGGTCATGTCGTGGTCGAAGATTATGCCATTCTCGGCGGATTTTCACTGGTACATCAATTTTGCAAGATAGGCCCCTATAGCTTCTCCGCCATGGGAAGCGTGATCACCCGCGACATTCCCCCTTATGTCATGGTGGGTAGCCGTCCTACCAAACCCCACGGCATCAACTCCGTGGGACTGGAAAGGCAGGGGTTTTCCCCGGAGGCGATCAGACAGATTCGCAAGGCTTATAAGATTGTCTATATGTCGGGAATGAAGCTGGAGGACGCCATTCGGATGTTGGCGCAAATGACCGTCGAAACGCCCGAGCTGCAGCGAATGGTAGAATTTCTCAGACATACCGGCCGCAGCATTCTGCGTTGATCGGGGCCCTGGTGTCAACGCGAGCCAAGCCGATGATTGCAGGTATCGACGAAGTGGGAAGGGGGTGTATCGTCGGTCCGGTGGTGGCTGCCATCGTCATACTGGATGAGGAAGAGCCCCTGCAAGGTCTGACCGACTCGAAAAAACTCTCGCCTGGACGGCGCGAGTATCTCGCCGTCCAGATCAAGCAACAGGCCCGCGCTTGGGCCATCGCCAGGGCCGAACCCGGCGAAATCGACCGCATCAATATTCTTCAGGCCTCTTTACTCGCCATGCGGAGGGCTTATGATGCGTTGAGCCTCAAACCCGATTGGGTCAAGGTGGATGGCAACCGTTATCCCGATCTCCCCTGCCCGGGTGTCGCCATTGTCGGCGGCGATCTGAGCGTTCCCGAAATATCGGCGGCTTCCATTCTGGCCAAGGTCGCCCGTGACGCCGAGATGGCGATCCTTGACGCCCTCTATCCGGGGTACGGATTTGTGGTTCATAAAGGTTATCCCACTGCTAGTCATAAGGCCAAACTCGCCGAACTGGGCGCGACCCCCATGCACCGTCGCAGCTTCGCGCCAGTCTACAAACTATCGGCCCAAAGTTTCTGAATTAGGCAAAACGTGATGGAACTCTTGGCAATCAGCCTATCCGGATTGCAACGTCTTGAATACCAGGGACGGGCGGTCGAAACCGGTATCTGTAAACAACCCGTCGCCACTCCCGTGAGGGTTACTCGCTTGGGGATAGAAGGCGATGTCCAGGTCGACCGAAAAAACCATGGCGGAGTGGACAAGGCCTTGTACGCCTATACGGTGGAAAACTATCGATATTGGGAGCGGGAATTGGGCCGGTCATTGAGCTATGGACGGCTCGGCGAGAACCTGGGCGTAGGCGGCATGCCCGACGAACTCGTTCATATCGGCGATGTGTTGCGTATCGGTGAGGTGGAAGTGCAGGTGACCCAGCCTCGCGTGCCCTGCTTCAAGCTCGGCATGAGAATGGAAGATCCGCAATTCGTCAGTCGTTTCCATGGCTCCGGTCGGGTGGGATTCTATCTGCGGGTGCTCAAGGAGGGGATGCTCAGGATCGGTGATTCCATCGAATTGCTGAGTGCAGATCCGGAAGGGCTCAATATCCGCGAGGCCATGCTCGCGTTGAATAAAAATCCCAGGCAGCGGGAGATCATCGCCCGCGCTTTGGCAATCCCGGCGTTATCGAAGGCTTGGCGGGACAGTTTGAGTGGCAAGAAAGCATGAAGTCATCAACCATTGCCCCCCCCATCGATCTCGAACAGATCGATCGTTTCATCCAGGAAGATTTGGGTTCGGGGGATCTCACCGCCCGGATCGTACCCGCCGCTACCGGGGCCCGGGCGCAAGTGATCAGCCGTGAAGCCATGGTGCTGTGCGGTAAGCCTTGGTTCGACGCCGTGTTCACCCGGCTGGACCCTGCGGTTAGCATTGACTGGCAGGCGGAGGAGGGGGACGAGATCCCGGCGAATGCTTTGCTGTGCACGTTGGCCGGGCCGGCGCGCGCCCTGCTCAGCGGCGAACGGACGGCCCTGAACCTGTTGCAAACCCTCTGCGGCACCGCCACCCTGGCTCGGCGTTACACCCGCGCGGCGGAGGGCACGGGGCTCATCGTGCTGGATACCCGCAAGACTCTCCCCGGCCTGCGGCTAGCGCAAAAATATGCCGTGCTTTGCGGCGGCTGCAGCAATCACCGTTTGGGACTGTACGACGGCATCCTCATCAAGGAAAACCACATCCTGGCGGCGGGCTCCATCGCGCTGGCCGTGAGTGCCGCCCAGGCGTTGGGCGCGGGGGTTCCGATCGAGGTGGAAGTGGAAAACCTGGACGAGTTGGAGCAGGCTCTGGCTGCTGGGACAAAACGGGTGCTGCTGGACAATTTCTCCCTGGAACAGATGGCGAAGGCCGTGGCCATCAACGCCGGACGAGCCAAGCTGGAGGTTTCCGGTAATGTCGAATTGGAGCAGGTTCGCGCCATCGCCGCCACCGGGGTCGATTATATCTCCGTCGGCGCCTTGACCAAGAATGTGCGCGCCATCGACTTGTCGATGAGAATCACGCTGAAGGCGTGATCGGGGACTCGGCGCATCGATCATAGTTGGGGCACCGTTCTCATATCGACGAGCAAGGCTAGTCAATCACGAGGACGGTGGCGCTCGTCTCATTTTTTGGGCGAGCCACTTTTCGCTTATTCGTGCCATAGATAGGTTTGACTTTAATTCAGCGCCGGGAATTGCTGAGAACCTGCCAATGTGCAGGAGCGCCTCGTGATAGCCCTTGCCCGTCATGTTGAATCGCCATCTACTACACGGCAAACTTGCGGCTGCACGCTGGCTTATGTTTATATGGCATCGAATCGCTAAACCTGCGCTTTCATCGTAGAACGGTCATTCCTGAGCACCACCGCCGGTTTTGCCGGCCTTCGAGCGGAGGAGTTTACGTGAGCAACCCAAATCCCGGGGGACAAATGTTCCCTATCGCAAAGATGCCCATTCCGAGATTGCCCGCACTTTTAATCGTCCTGGCCATGCTGGCCTTATGGACCTCTTATTACACGGTTCCGGCCGAAGCGGAGGGCGTGCTGTTGCGGTTCGGCAAGTACATTTTGAAGGTCCCACCCGGCCTGCATTTCAAACTCCCGTTCGGTATCGACGAGGTCATCACGGTCCCCACCCAGCGCCAGCTCAAGCTGGAGTTCGGCCTCGCTACCGCCGGCTACACCAACCCCGACCAGGTTGGCGTGGAACCGCTACAAGAAAAGTCCATGGTCACCGGCGACCTCAATTCGGCTTTGGTGGAATGGGTCGTGCAGTACCGCATCACCGACCCGGAGACCTACCTGTTCGATGTCAGGGAGCCGGGTCAGACCCTGCGGGATCTGTCCGAATCGGTCATGCGGGAGGTCATCGGCGATCGGACGGTGGACGAGATTATCACCATCGGCAGGCAGGAGATCGAGGAAACCGCCTTAAACCGCATGAGCGAGCTTTCCAAGCACTATCACCTCGGCATCTCGGTCAACCAGGTGCAACTCAAGAATGTCGACCCGCCGCAACCGGTGCAACCTTCGTTCAACGAGGTGAACCGCGCCCAGCAGGACCGGGAGAACGCCATCAACCTCGCCAATGGGGAATACAACAAGGCCGTGCCCCGCGCCCGCGGCGAAGCCGACCAGAAAATTCAGGGCGCCGAGGGCTATCGCTTCAAACGGATCAACGAAGCCGAAGGCGATGCCGGGGCGTTTAGCGCGGTATTGGAACAATATATCAAGGCCCCGGACATCACCCGCACCCGTCTCTACCTGGAAACCTTGGGCGATGTCCTGCCGCAAGCGAAACAAGACATCATCGTGGATGAGTCGGTGCAGCAGATTCTGCCCATGCTGCCGCTGCCCACCGCGCTGCCGGAGGAAAAGAAATGAAATTTCCCAAGGTGATCGCCAATGCCGTCGTTATTTTTGCGTTACTGCTGTTGTATCTGTCCGCCTTCACCGTCTACCAGACCGAGCAGGTCATCATCACCCAGTTCGGACGGCCGATAGGGGATCCCATCACCGAACCGGGCCTGCATTTCAGGCTCCCCCTCATTCAGCGGATCATCCGCGTCGACAAACGCTATCTCGCCTGGGACGGACCGATGGTGGAAATGTCGACCAAGGACAAAACCTATGTCCAGGTGGATACTTTCGCCCGCTGGCGCATCACTGATCCGATGCGCTATTACCTGCGGCTACATGACGAGCGCAGCGCCCAGTCCAGACTGGAGGACATTCTGGGCAGCGAGACCCGCACCGCAGTCGCCAGGCACGAGTTGATCGAGGTGGTGCGCATCGACAAGGACCGCAAGCCTTTGCAGGACGAGGCCGTGGCCGCCGCACTGTCGGACACGGGTGCGCTGGGCATGTTGCGGCCGATCCAGTATGGGCGCCTGGAAATCGAGAAAGGCATTTTCGAGGCGGCGGCCCCGAAGCTGTCGGAGTTCGGCATCGAACTGCTGGATATTCGCTTCAAGCGGATCAACTACAACCCGGAGGTGCTGGAACGCATCTACCAGCGCATGATCAGCGAGCGTCTGCAAATCGCCCAGCGTTTCCGCTCCGAAGGCGAGGGCGAAGCCGCGCGCATCTTTGGCAAGAAGGATAGGGACATCAACGAGATCGAGTCCACCGCCTACAAGCGGGTGCAGGAAATACGCGGCGAGGCGGACGCCAAGGCCACCGAGATTTATGCCAAGGCCTATACCCAGGGACCCCAGGCGGCGGAATTTTACCGCTTCCTGAAAAGCCTGGAGACGTATCACAAGGTCATTGATGAAGAGGCGACGATCGTGCTTTCGACGAATAGCGATCTGTTCTCGCTGCTCAAGCGCATCGATCCCAAAGCCCGCCCCTGACCTGGCCGGCAGGGATCACGCCAGGAGGTAATCCAAGGCCATCCCGGCGAAGACCGTCGCGCCGAACCAGTGGTTGTTCAAGAAGGCTTCGAAGCAGTCCCGCTTGGCGCGGTGAAAAATCAACCGCTGCTGATGGACGAAAAAACTGGCCGCGACCGCAAGCCCCAAGTAGTAGATCGGTCCCAAGCCGGCCTGATGTCCCAAGGCGGCGAGTATCGCCAGCATGAGCAGTTGCAAACCGGCGATGATGTGCCGGTCCCAGGAACCGAACAGGATGGCGGTGGATTTCACCCCGATCTTCAGGTCATCATCGCGATCCACCATGGCGTACATGGTGTCATAGATCAAAGCCCACAACACCGTCGCCACGAAAAGCTCCCAGCCGATGAGCGGAATCCCGCCGGTCTGGGCGGCGAAGC
The DNA here is from genome assembly GCA_028711365.1 of Methylococcaceae bacterium. Taxonomy (GTDB): domain Bacteria; phylum Pseudomonadota; class Gammaproteobacteria; order Methylococcales; family Methylococcaceae; genus Methylumidiphilus. The sequence goes on along the minus strand of JAQTSI010000102.1, from coordinate 607 downwards.
TCATCGGCACCGCCCAGCCGAAAGCGATCCCTAAGTAAGCCTGGGGCAGATGGGTATAACGCTTCATGAAAGGATAGGAAGCGGCGAGAAACGCCCCACCGAAGGACAGCAGGATGGTGAGCCGATTCAACAGCAGCACCATGGCGAAAGCCGACAAACACAGGACCACGAACAGGGTCAAAGCCTCCCTGGGGGAAACCAGGCCGGCGGCGATGGGACGGCGATGGGTGCGCTCCACATGGGGGTCGAACTCGCGGTCGGCATAGTCGTTGATGACACAACCGGCGGCGCGCATGATCACCACCCCGGCGACGATGACGGCGGTCACCTTCCAGTCGGGTCTACCCTGTCCCGCTATCCACAAAGCCCACAGAGCGGGCCAGAGCAACAGCAGGATACCGATGGGCTTGTCGAAGCGCATCAACAGCCAGTAATACCCCAATTGCCTGCGCCAGTGAGGGAGGGATTCGTGACTCATGTACCAGTTTCCTTTATCGACAACATATTGGGCAGGAAAAACTCGCAAACCAGCAGGGAGACTTCGCCGACCGCATACAGGGAGCGCCGGCCCCAGACCGATTCGGTTATGCCATATTCAGATCGGAAG
>JAQTSI010000101.1 GCA_028711365.1 Methylococcaceae bacterium | reverse complement strand
CCGCGTATCCGCATGGTTTCGTCCCGCAACCGCAAGGTTTCACCCATCACCGTACGGATACGCCGTGCCGGGGCGCGGTTTCAACCCATCGGGACTTCCCTGCGCCCCATATCCGCACCCGGATGGCTCATATCCGCGCGGTTTTATCCGGTATCCGCAGGGATTATCGTGCCATTCCGGCGGGAGTGGCGGGCCCCCGAATCCATCAATGCAACTTGATCTTAGGCCGCAGGCGGCTGCGGAAAAAGTTGGAAATGACCAGCAGGGCGACGCGGAAGGGGCCGAACAGGGCCATCTGGTGCATCTTGTACAGGGAAAGGTAAACCAGCCGGGCGATGGCGCCTTCGATCATCACGCTGCCCATGAGATTGCCCATCAGATTGCCTACCGTGCTGTACTTCCCCAAGGAAACCAGGGAGCCGTAGTCGGTGTAGACATAATCCTTCTGCTCCTGCCGGTTGAGGCGGCGGAGGATGTTTTCGTAGGCCAGGCTGGCCATCTGATGTGCCGATTGGGCCCGGGGCGGGACGCTGGCCTGCGGGCCTTTTTCCGGCCAGGGGCAGGCGGCGCAATCGCCGATGGCGTAGATGTCCTCATCGAGCGTGGTTTGCAAGCTTCGACGCACCAGCAGTTGATTGATGCGGTTGGATTCCAGCCCGCCGATACCGCGCAGGCAGTCCGGCGCCTTGATGCCGGCGGCCCAGACTCGGGTCGCCGCCGGGATGAATAGGCCGGACTGGGTTTTCACCCCGGCTTCGTTCACCTCCACCACCCGCTCGCCCAGATAGAGATTCACCCCGATCGCCTTCAATTGCGCCACCGTCGCTTCCGACATGCGCGCCGGCAATTCCGGCAACAGCGTGGGAGAAGCCTCGATCAAATGCAGCTTGATGTCCGAGGGTTTCACGTTGTCCAGGCCATAGGCGCTCAGCAACAGGGTGGCTTGATGCAACTGGGCAGACAGTTCGATACCGGTGGCCCCGCCGCCGACGATGGCGATGTCCAACTCGCCCTGATTTCTCACCCCACCCTGGGCATGGGCGCGCAGATACGCTTCCAGCAGATGTTGCTGGAACAGTTCGGCCTGCTCCGTGGTATCCAGGAACTGGCAATGCTCCGCCACGCCGGCGATGCCGAAGTCGTTGCAGATGCTGCCGATGGCGATGACCAGGATGTCGTAAGCCTGGCTTCGGGCCGGCACGATTTCCTCGCCTCGTTCGTTGACCATGGCGGCGATTTCCACGCGCTGGTTCTGCCGATCCAGCCCGCTCAAGCGGCCCAGCACGAAGCGGAAATGATGGGCGCGGGCATGGGCCAGGTAGGATAGTTCATCGTCGTGGGAATCCAGGGTGCCGGCGGCGACCTCGTGCAACAGAGGTTTCCAGATATGGGTATGGCTGCAATCGATCAGGGTGATTTCCGCACGCTGCTTCTTGCCCAGATTTTGGCCCAGACGGGTCGCCAGTTCCAGCCCCCCTGCCCCGCCGCCGACGATGACGATACGGGGTAGGGCGGGATTGCCAGTTGTTTTTGTTATTGTGCTCATGGAGGTTCCTCTGCGTAAAAAAGCCGGAATTCTAAAGTCACGCTGTTTCAGCGTCGGCTCATTCTCGGATATGGCAAGGAATTTGGAAAGCTTTAGGTTAGACGGCAAATTTGACTTTCTACCATAACTCTTTTACAAGACGATAGATCGAAAGGGGTGAATACTCTCTTCAGGGATTCGTTCGCAGCATGGGTCGTCGTTCTTGTTTATCCTTAACAGCCGAACATTTTTCGCTGACGGAACCGTTAATGAAATTCAAGCGAGTCGTAACGATCAAGGTGGCTCAAGATGGCGAATAACTGGTCTTATTCAAGCAATCCACCTACCGTGTCGGGCGGATTCAAGCCCGATAGTCTGAATCTGCTGATGGATGGCTCGGTGCTGGTGCACCTGGCAGTCCAGACCGATCCACCGGAAAACGGCTGGTTCCGGCTCACGCCCGACATTCGAGGAAGCTACGAGAGCGGAACCTGGTCTACTGTGCTGGGGATGGCCGGTAGGCAAGCGTTCTCGGCTTCGGGCCTGCTCCAGGATGGACGAGTCTTCGTCGCGGGAGGGAAGCCTTCGGAGGCGAGCGATGACAGCCCCTTCGGTGAGATATTCGACCTGCTGAATAACCGTACCGAGCCCCTGGATCTGCCCGACGCCTTCCACTGGTTAGGCGCCGATGTCGCAGCCTGCATTCTCGCCGATGGGCGCGTGCTGTTCGGAGCCATCGGTTCGGCGCGCACCGCCCTCTGGGATCCGCTGCGTTGCGACTGGCTGGAAGCCGGCCTCGGTTTTGGTGTCAGCGAAGCCACCACCCAATTGGGGACGATCGGGGCGAAGAGTTGGACCCTGCTGCCGGACGGTTCGGTCCTGAGTCTGTGCAAGGCCGATCCACCCATCGTCGAGAAGTATGTCCCTTCCATCGACCGATGGATACCCGCCGGATCTTCGGTTCCACTCACCGACGTCGCCATGCCCGTGGTCCCTCGGGATGGTCGGCTGCTCGCCATCGACGTTAACGGGCATACTGCATTCCATACCCCCTCCACCGATCTCTCCCAGCCCGGCGCCTGGACCGCCGGCCCCGACTTCCCTGTGGAGGGCGGCATCCTGCCGAGCGCCCTGCCCGCGCTGCTTTTACCCGACGGCAAGGTGTTGTGCCTGGCGTGTCGGCGCGCGCCCAACGAAACCAGCGACTCGCTCGGGCCGCATCCCGGCGTGGTCCTGATCTACGATCCCGCATCCAACGCTTTTTCTCCCCTGGACCCGCAACCTACCCCCCACATCCCGGATGCCGGGAATTCCTGTTTCCTGTTATTACCCACCGGCCAAGTGTTGTTCACCGCTTGGCCGGATAAAATCGCCATCCTGACGCCGGATGCCGATATCCCCTGCCCAGCCTGGAAGCCGACGATCACCATCCATCCGACCGATATGGTCGCAGGCCAGACCTATGTCCTCGGCAGCACGCAGTTCAACCCCCTCGCTCAGGATGGCGGCGATGGGCAAATAACGACTCACTACCCCATCGTGCGGCTGACCCATACAGCTCAAGACAGGGTCGTCTATCTGCCTGGTTTCAACGTCTCCACCCTCGGCATCACGGCCGGCGCCACGATGCTCATCGCCAGCTTGCTGGTGCCCGCCGACGTCGAGGCGGGTCAATACGAACTGGCGGTGATTACCGACGGCATCGCCTCCGATCCCGTCACCGTCCAGGTTACGGCGCCAAATAACGCGCTCTTCCCGAACCCCTCCCCCCCCAACCAGGATGAGATTCAGGCGCTGATCGAGCGCGACTCGGCCCCTGCCAAACCCGATGCTCCCTCCTTGAAACCGGACCTGCCGAAAGCGGATGGCAAAGAGCGGATCGAAACCGATGAGCCTCGGCCTGCAGCGCCTGCGGTCAAATCGCCCCAACCGTTCGTCTTGAACTCCGACACCAAGCGTGGCTGCCCGGGATATTTGAACATCGACATGCGCGTGCTACAGGGTGGAATCAAGGCCAGCCCACCCGCCAAGAAGGCCGCCGGCGCCAACAGCCAGGGAGAAGTTCGCCCGGATCCCAGCTCACGGGAAAAAGCTTCCCTATCGCCCTCGCCCAACCGGGGGGACTCAAAGTCATGACGGGACCGGGCGTAGCCGTCTCGGAGCGTGTTTTAAAAGCGCCATGAGCGGCCCGAGTGCAGGGAGCCCGGAGAGCAGGAACCGGGGTGTGCATGGCGTACGTGAGGATTTCGAGCACCGCGCGACGCTGCAATCGGGCGGCGCAGTAGCTTTTAAAACACCCTATTCAGGAACGGGTTTTCGGCTTCGAAGCCTGGGCACGAAGCGCGGCTTCAAATGAACGACGAGCCCACTGCGAGGCGAGTTCCCGCTCTTCCATCATCTCGGCGGGCGCCTGATAGTAGGACATCGTCATGCGCTTATTCCCCTTCTGGTACTCGAACCTGCCTAGCCCTTCCCGCTCGAAGTATTGGACATTCTCGGCGTCCGCTTTCAAATAGAGCCTATCGCCGGACACCAGGCCGAACATCAGCCCATCATGATAGAGGCCATACCCGCCGAACATCTTTCGGATCGTAACCGGCCCGAATCGCTCGAACAGATCATGGAGGTATTCAACGAACTCATTCATAGGAACAATGACCTGAACGAGGCCAAGATAATCGCACATGAATCGGCGATCCTGGCTCCTGTGTTTTTCCTATATAGCTTCGCTCGTCACTCGGGGAGTGGCGGACTTCGATCGCTACACAAATTGATTGCGAGTTCTCCGAAAATCTGCACAATCACCGTCAACGACACGCCCTTCACGAAACTCGGGAGAACAACATGCAAGTAACCCGGCGTCAGTTTTTCAAGCTGAGCGCCGCGACACTGGGAGGTTCCTCGCTGGCGGCCCTGGGCTTTTCGCCCTCGGAAGTGCTGGCGGAAGTGCGCAACTTCAAGTTGGAGCGCACCACGGAAACCCGCAATACCTGCCCGTATTGCTCGGTGGCCTGCGGCATCATATTGTACAGCCTCGGCGACAAGGCGAAAAACGCCAAGTCGGAAATCATCCACATCGAGGGCGACCCGGATCATCCGGTCAGCCGCGGCAGCCTGTGTCCCAAGGGTGCCGGCTTGCTGGACTTCGTGCATAGCGAAACACGCATCACCTTCCCCGAATACCGCGCCCCCGGAGCTTCGAACTGGACCCGCGTCAGTTGGGAATGGGCGCTGGAACGCATCGCGAAGCTGATGAAGGAAGATCGCGAGCGGAATTTCATCGCGAAAAACGACAAGGGCCAGACGGTCAACCGCTGGCCGACGGTCGGTTTCCTGGCCGCTTCCGCTTCTTCCAACGAGGCTGGTTACCTGACCCACAAGGTTCTTCGCAGTTTAGGCATCGTAACGCTGGACAACCAGGCACGCGTCTGACACGCACCGACGGTGGCAAGTCTTGCTCCGACATTCGGTCGCGGCGCGATGACGAATACCTGGATGGACATCAAGAATGCGAATGTCATTCTGGTGATGGGCGGCAATTCCGCCGAAGCTCACCCGGTGGGTTTCAAGTGGGTGATCGAAGCCAAAGCCCACAACCGGGCCCAATTGATCGTGGTCGATCCGCGTTTCAACCGAACCGCTTCGGTGGCGGATTTCTACGCCCCGATCCGGGCCGGCACCGACATCGCTTTCCTCAGCGGCGTGATCCACTATCTGTTGGAAAAAGACGCGATACAGCACGACTACGTGAAGGCGTACACCAACGCCAGCTTTCTCGTGCGAGAGGATTTCGGTTTCGACGAGGGTCTGTTCACCGGTTACGACGAGAAGGAAAGGAAATACGACAAGAGCACTTGGCAGTACGAACTGGACGAGCTGGGTTTCGCCAAGGTGGACGAGACATTGCAGCATCCCCGCTGTGCCCTGAACCTGCTGAAGAAACATGTCTCGCGCTATACGACCGAAGTGGTCAGCGACATCACCGGCACGCCGAAGGAAGCCTTCCTCAAGGTGTGCGAGGTGATCGCCTCCACCGCCGCGAAGGATAGGACCCTGACCAGCCTGTACGCCCTGGGTTGGACCCAGCACAGCGTCGGTGCGCAGAACATTCGCACCCTGGCCATCATCCAGTTGCTGCTGGGTAATATCGGCATGCCGGGCGGCGGCGTCAATGCTTTGCGCGGCCATTCCAATATCCAGGGCCTGACCGACCTGGGACTTTTGTCCGACCAGTTGCCGGGCTACATGAACCTGGCCAGGGATGAGGAGACCAGCCGTTCGGCTTATTTGGAGAAGCGCACGCCCAAGCCCTTGCGGCCGGGGCAGATGAACTATTGGTCGAACTATCCCAAGTTCCACACCAGCCTGATGAAAGCCTGGTATGGCAAGGCGGCGACTAAGGACAACGATTTCTGCTTCGACTGGTTGCCGAAGGTGGACAAGGTCTACGATGGACTGCGCGCATTCGATCGGATGGACCAGGGCAAGCTGAGCGGTTATTTCTGCCAGGGTTTCAATCCTTTATCCTCCTTCCCGAACAAGTCCAAGATCACCCAGGCATTGTCGAAATTGAAATTCCTGGTCGTCATGGACCCGCTGGCGACGGAAACCTCGGAGTTCTGGCAGAACCATGGCGAATACCACGAGGTGAACCCGGCGGAAATCCAGACCGAGGTGTTCCGTCTGCCCACCACCTGTTTCGCCGAGGAAGAAGGGGCGCTGGTGAACAGTTCGCGCTGGCTGCAGTGGCACTGGAAAGGGGCCGAGCCGCCGGGCGAATGCCGCACCGACATCGCCATCATGGCCGATTTGTTCATCAAGCTGAGAGATTTGTACCGGCGGGACGGGGGCGTGTTCCCCGAACCCATCCTCAACCTGCACTGGCCTTACCGGATGGAAGAGGAACCGGCCCCAGACGAGTTGGCCAAGGAGTTGAACGGTTACGCCCTGGCGGACATCCCCGACCCCAAGGACCCGAGCAAGGTGCAGGTCAAATCCGGCCAGCAGTTGTCCAGTTTCGCCCAAATGGCGGACGACGGAACGACCGCCAGCGGAACCTGGATCTTCTGCGGCTCGTGGACCGAAGCCGGCAACCAGATGGCCCGCCGCGAGACTTCCGATCCCACCGGTTTGGGGCTGGCCCCGAACTGGGCCTGGGCCTGGCCCGCCAACCGGCGCATCCTCTATAACCGGGCCTCCTGCGATCCTGCCGGCAAGCCTTGGGACGAGAAGCGCAAGCTCATCCAGTGGGATGGTTCCCGCTGGGGAGGGCTGGACGTGCCGGATTTCAAGGCCGATGCCGGCCCGGACAGCGGCCTCTCGCCCTTCATCATGAACAATGAAGGGGTGGCGCGCCTGTTCGCTCTGGACAAGATGGCGGAAGGGCCTTTTCCCGAGCATTACGAGCCGTTCGAAAGCCCGCTGGGCAGCAATCCGCTGCATCCCAAGGTGATCTACAACCCCGCGGCGCGGCTGTTTGCCGGCGATAAGGCCATGCTGGGCGGACACGAGGAATTTCCCCATGTAGCGACGACCTACCGGCTGACCGAGCATTTTCATTTTTGGACCAAACACGCGAAGATCAATGCTTCGCTGCAACCGGAACAGTTCGTGGAAGTCGGCGAGGAACTGGCGCGGCAACTGGGCATCGCCAACGGCGAGCGGGTGATCGTGCGTTCCAAGCGCGGCTTCATCAAGGCGGTGGCCGTGGTGACCAAGCGCATCAAAGCGCTGCAAGTGGGCGGAAAAACGGTTCACCAGATCGGTATTCCCATCCACTGGGGTTTCAAGGGTGTGGCGAAGAAAGGCTACCTCGCCAATACCCTGACGCCGTTTGTGGGCGACGCCAACACCCAGACGCCGGAGTTCAAAGCCTTCCTGGTCAAGGTAGAGAAGGATCACAGCCGCGGTTCCGCCGGACATGGACAGCGCGCTGAGGCAGGCAAAACCCGCGGTGAAACCGAAAATGCGTCCTGGCTGGTGCGTCTGCTGAAAGGCAAAACGGTTGGGTAGGACATTGCCAGGCCAAACTGCTCCAGCAAGTGGATGCGGTGACGATAGGAACCGCATCCTTTTATGAGCCCGGCTTTGTCAGACCCTGGATTCCAGTTTTTTCCCTGTTGCCTGGGAGCCGCCGGTCGGGTTAGCCGCCGAGCTTTTCGCTCCAGCGCTGAGTCTGGACTTTCCAGGACCCATCCGGCTGGCGGATCAGGACATTGTACAAGACCCCGTTGAAGCGGTATCTCAACACCTGGTTCGATTTTCCCAGCGGTTTCGTGTCTTCCATGGCGATGCGGGCGACGATGGTATTGTCTTTCTCGTCGCTGACATCCAGCAGCGCGAGGGTGTAAACGCCCCTTTGGCTGTCGATGAGGGCACGCCAGAATTGCCGGATCTCCTGGCCCTTGGCGACCACGCCGTGAGGCTCGATCAGGATGGCGTCCCCGGTGTAAAGGGAGCCGATCTCGTCCACGGCGCCCTTGGCGATGGCCTGGTTCCATTTCGATACGGATTCTTCGGCGATTTTCCTGATGGGCCCGGAATTTTCCGAGGCCTGGACAGGAAGGGTCGTTGCAGTCAACAGGATCAGGTAAAGGAGCGGTTTCATGGCGGTAGGGGGTGGTTTGATAAAGAGGGCATTCCTTGGGATGAGATTTTCAACTGCGTTCCAGTTCGGCCAGCACTTCCTTCAGCCGGCTGGCGGAATCTTCCAGATCTTCCGCCGCGGCCATGACGACCTCGGGCAGGGCGGTGATCTCGAAGGTGCTGAGGATCAGTTGATCGGTGGAATTGAAGTATTGCACCCACCACAGATTGGGCAGGCGCGTGCGGGTGATGCGGCATTCGCCGTAGCCTTTGGATAGGATCGAAATTCCGGCCAGGCCCAGGCATTCCACCAGAAAGCCGATGTCCTCGGCGGTCAGCGGCAGCAGGGACAGGTTGATGACTTCCTCCCGGCCGGGGACGAAGCGCGCGGTTTTATCGAAGAGTTCGTGGACCAGGGCCGGAGCGTTCATCAGGTTTTCCGGGAAACTGTCCGGCAAGCTCGGCGGGCATTCATGCGATGCCAGCCAGTCGGCGAGAATCCGCGGAAATGGGCCGGTTTCGAGAATGTCTTGAACCGGCGCACCGTTTTGGAAAAGCCGGACCCGCCACACGCCGGTGTATACCGCTTCGACGATGTTGAGCCGCTGCGACGGCGCATCCGCCAGCACGCTGATTTCCCCCTCCCCCAGCAACTGATCCATGAAGTGACGGATGTCTTCATCAAAAGGCGCCAAGTCGATGAGGGTAGGGCCCATGCCATGGCAGCTGGAACTCAGTCCGTCGGCCAGCCGGGTCAACAGTTCCCGAGCACCCGGTATCCGTCCCCAGTCCTGCGCGCTGGGAGCGGCAAAGGTCCGCATGGATTGCGGCATGGCCAGATACTGGCATTCGGGGTCGTCGAAGGGGCTGACCGGGGGGGCGGTTTCGACGGCGATGAGGGCGTGTTGATCCAGCATGATTCGTTCAAGTCGAATGAGGGTTGAACAGGAAGCGGGCATCGCCGAAACGGCAAGCCTCCTCGGCGGAAGGGCGTTGCCGTTCGTATTCCGCCATATCCAGGGCTTCATTGCCGGGCGATGGCGGTTTCGGTTTCACTTCAATACCCAACTCTGCCAGGTATTCGATGATGCGAGCCATCGCCGGAGCGATTTGTTGCTTGACCACCGGGCTCAGGCTTCCGCCATAATCGTCCAGGGTCTGCGGCTGAACCCCGAGCAGCAGGAGTCGGGCGGGGCTCTTGCCCAGCAACTGGCATAAAGCCAGGACTTCCTGGAAACTGACCTGATGCAGGCTCATCTTTTTCGCACCCAGATAGGCCGGCACCTCTTCGTCCCGCAGTTCCACCATCGTTCCCGGGGCGAGATGAAAATCCACCGCGTCGACGATAATCAAACTGTCCGCCTCCTGCACCGGGGGAATCAAGGCCAACCCCGAAGTGCCGCCGTCCAGCAGGCTGACCCGTGGCGGAAATTCATGGGTCTGTTGTAGGGCCTGCACCACGCGAACGCCGAAACCCTCGTCCGCCCACAGGAGATTGCCGATGCCGAGAACCAGGATGGTTTGAGCGTCCATGGGTTAAGGCCGATCGTCCTTCCAGCGCCGCCATCCATCGATCATGGTGGTGGTCATCGACTGGCGGGAGATTAATTGCTCGCGGACGACGATGTAGACATGGATCAGGACGAACAAGAGCAGATACCACATTCCCAGATGGTGCCAGGAATGCACGTCCTGACTCTGCCCAAACAGGGGGATGACCCAGCCGAACCCGCGCTCGGCCCAACTCCCTTGCCCCAAACCCTCGCCATAAAGGGCGAAACCGGTGACGATCATGAAAAGGGAGCCGAGTACGAAAAACAAGAACATGGCCATGCCGGCGAGGGGATTATGGCCTATGTGCTTGCGCGGCTCGGGAACCAGGAACAGATACCAGAGGATTTCATGCCATACGCCTTGCCACCAGTCACGGCGATGGACTTCGGGCGCGAACAGTTGGCGGGCGTAGCGGTTGCCCACCAGCGCCCAATAGATTCGGCCCAACAAGCCGATTGCCAGGATATAGCCCGCGGAAAAATGCACGAAACGTATGCTCCCCAGCAGGAAATGGTCGCTGGCCTCGCCATCGGTGATCACCGGCGGGGCAGCGATCAAATAGCCGCTGACCGCCAGGATCACCAGCGCCAGGGCATTGATCCAGTGCCAGAGTCTGACCGGTTTTTCGTAGACATAGATCGGCGTCGAAGCCTTGTCGGACATGAGCCCCCCCTAGATGGCTTGCATCAGCAAGATCAACCCCAAACCGCCGATGGCCGCTCCCGATGCGCGATATAGACCGGCCAGCGACAACAGCCTCTTGCCGAGCAGGATGCCCGCCCATTGCAGCAAGCCGCTCGCGCAGACGAAGCCTAGGGCATAGGACGCGAAGCCGGTTCCCGCCATCATTTCCGCGCCATGGATGAATCCATGGCACAGCGCGAACGATCCGACCAGCGCCATGGCAAGACCTTGCGTGGGCCTCGCCATTCCCGCCACCATCGCCCCCATGGCGAACACCGAAAAGGCGACGGCCAGCTCGACATGGGCCAAGGGCAAGCCGGCCGCGCCCCAAGCGCCGCCTGCGACCATGGCGATCATGAAAACCGCAGGCAGCCGCCAAACCTGGCGCAAGTCGGGGGTGAGAAAGGCCGCCCATAGGCCGACGCCGACCATGGCCAGCAGATGGTCCCAACCCGACAGCGGGTGAACGAAGCCGCTGAGCAGGCCGTCCGCCGGGTGGATTCCGGTATGGGCGCTTGCGGTCCCGGCCAGCCCCATCAACATGAGCATGAAGGGTAAACGGTAGAATTTCATGATGGACTCCTAACGTCTCGGTTATCGGACTTTGATCCGGGTCAACTCCTTGCCGTCCCGGTCCATGATGTGGGTGGAGCAGGCCAGGCAGGGATCGAAACTGTGCAGGGTGCGCAGGATTTCCAGGGGCTGGTCGGCATTGGCAACCTGGGTATTCATCAAGGCGGCCTCGAAAGCGCCGATATTGCCCTTGGGGTCACGCGGCGAGCCGTTCCAGGTGGTCGGCACGATGCACTGGTAGTTGTCGATCTTGCCCTCCTTGATGACGACCCAATGACCCAACGCACCTCGCGGGGCTTCGGTGGTGCCGACTCCGCGGGCTTCCTTCGGCCAGGTGGCAGGCTCCCACTTGCCGACGTTGGCGGTGGCCAAGTCCCCAGCCTTGATGTTGCGCACCAATTTATCCTGGAAATGCTTCATCAGATGGGCGCAATACTGCGCTTCCAGGCCCCGCGCGGCGGTGCGTCCCAGGGTGGAGAACAAGGCGGTGACGGGCAATCCCAGATCGGTGAGGAGTTTTTCCACCGGCTCCTTGATCGCCGGAATGCCCTTGGCGTAGCCGATGATATAGCGGGCTAGGGGGCCGACTTCCATGGCATGGCCGCGCCAGCGCGGCGCCTTGATCCAGGAGTATTTGGCGTTTTCGTCCAAGTTCTCGATGTGGGTTTTCGTGCCTTTGGTCTTGGAACCCAATTCGAACCGCGGTTCGGTCACGCCCTGGAACGGGTGCAGGCCGGCCTGTTCGTCGTCGTAGCGATACCAGGAGTGGGTCACGAATTCCTGGATCTGCTTGGGGTCGCGCAAATCCACCTCATGGACTTCCTTCAGATTGCCGTTGATGATGGCCCCATGCGGCAACAACAGGTTGGAGAGTGAACGGTCGTTGGCGTTTTCGGGAATATCGCCGTAGGACATCACGTTTTGGGAGGAAAGGCCGCCGCCGTACAGCCAGTCCTTGTAGAACGAGGCGATGGCTTTCAGATCGGGCAGATACACCTGCTCGATGAATTCGATGGTGCGGTCGATGATGGACGAGACCAGGTTCAGCCTTTCCATGTTGACGGCGCCCACCGCGCCGGTGCCATCGACGTTGATGGCACAGGGGACGCCGCCCACCAGCCAGTTGGGATGGGGATTCTTGCCGCCATAGACGGTGTGGATCTTGACGATATCCTTCTGGAAATCCAGCGCTTCGAGATAATGCGCCACCGCCATCAGATTGGCCTCCGGCGGCAGCCGGTAAGCCGGACTGCCCCAGTAACCGTTGGCGAAAGGTCCCAATTGGCCGCTTTCGACGAATTTCTTCAGGCGATTGGCGATGTCGAGGAAATAGCCCGGCGAGGACTTGGCCCAGGGCGAAATGCTCTGCGCCAGTTCCGAAGTGGCCTTGGGGTCGGCTTTCAGCGCGCTGACCACGTCGACCCAGTCCAGCGCATGCAGATGATAGAAATGCACCAGATGGTCGTGGGCCTGCAGGGTCAACTGCATGATGTTGCGAATGGAATTGGCGTTTTCCGGGATGCTGATGCCCAACGCATCCTCCACGGCCCGGACCGAAGTCAGGGCGTGAGTGCCGGTGCAGACGCCGCAGATCCTCTCGGTAAAGGCCCAGGCATCGCGCGGGTCGCGGCCCTTGAGGATGACTTCCAGGCCACGCCACATGGTGCCGCTGGAAACCGCGTTGGAGATCACGTTGTTTTCGTCGAGGTTGACCTCGCAACGCATATGCCCCTCGATGCGCGTGACCGGATCGACGACGATCCTTTTGCCGGCATCATTCAGGGTAAAGCCATTGGGTGTTGGGTTGACAGTCATACACTTCCCCGTCTCTTAGGATTCTTTTCCGGCGGCTTTGGCCTTGCTGGCCGAGACCGCGGCATGAGCCGCGATGGCGGTGCCGACCGCGCCGGCCGCGACCAGGCCCACGGTATCGGCGTTGGCTTCGACGCCGAACACATCGAGCTTGGTGACGCGGTCGTAGAAGGAACCCTTGTCCCAGAAGCCTTCCTCGGAGCAACCGATGCAGCCATGGCCGGACTGGATGGGGAAGGAAATCCCTTCGTTCCAGCGCACGGTGGAGCAGGCGTTATAGGTGGTCGGCCCCTTGCAGCCCATTTTGTACAGGCAATAGCCCTTGCGCGCCGCCTCGTCGTCCCATTGCTCGACGAACTGGCCGGCGTCGAAATGGGGGCGGCGATAGCATTTGTCGTGGATGCGCTGGCCGTAGAACATTTTCGGACGGCCCTGGTGGTCCAGTTCGGGCAGTTTTTCGAACGTGAGCATGTAGGTGATGACGGCGGTCATCACTTCGGCGATGGGGGGGCATCCCGGCACCTTGATCACCGGCTTGTCGAGGATGACTTTATGCACCGGCGTGGCCCGGGTGGGGTTTGGTTTCGCCGCCTGCACGCAGCCATTCGAGGCGCAAGAACCCCAGGCGATCACCGCCGCGCAATCCTTCGCCGCGTAGCGCAGCCTCTCGACGAACGGCTTGCCGCCGACGATGCAGTACATGCCGTCTTCATTCAGCGGGGGATTGCCTTCCACCGCGAGAATATAGCGGCCTTTGTATTGGCGCATGGTTTCTTCCATGATGGCCTCGGCCTGAAAGCCCGCCGAGGCCATGAGGGTATCGTCGTAGTCCAGCGAGAGCATGGACAGCACCACATCCTTCGCCAAAGGGTGGCCGGAGCGGATGAAGGATTCGGAGCAGCAGGTGCATTCCAGGCCATGCAGCCATAGCACCGGGGTGCGCGGCTTGTTTTCCATGGCTTGGACGATGTTGCCGACGAATTGCGGCCCTAGCGCCAGGGCCGATGCGGTCAGACTGCAATATTTCAGGAAACTGCGTCGGCTGATTCCTTGCCGGCGCATCACATCGTAGAAACTGTCGGGACGTTCAGGCATTTTTTCTCCCCGTGCGTTGTTTTTTTTCATGCGGGCGGGTGTCTTTTAACCCAATACGGTTGACTTAAGCCATTCATGCTTCGAAGGGCTCAGCAGAACAGCTCAAGTTTCATGAGATTACGCTCGTTCCGTGCGCCCTGAGCTTGTCGAAGGGGGATTGGAATCCGCGTTAAGTCAACAATATTGGTCTTTAACCCTCGCGGCATTGAATCCTTATACATCGTAAGGTAAATTGCAAGAGTCCCTATCGACAGCAAATTACACGCCATTGCTTCAGCATGCGATTGCCATGGGAATCGCAGGGTTGCAAACAGGACAATGAACGACAGACGATAGGACAATTGTCTGCTTGGCGACAGAATGAATTGCGGTGCTCCCCAATCCTTAATTTGGGCCGAAGCTAGGCAAAACACCTCGTCATTCCAGCAGGGATGCAGGAATCCAGAGCCATGGATGGTCACATGTATAGATGCCAGAATTAATTAAGATACACAGAAACTTTTTGCATAAATATTTGTCTCATGTGATTATATAGGTTATTGGAAAAATCTTGCGAGGCTTGTCATGAACTTCGATTGGTTAGATGATG
>JAQTSI010000406.1 GCA_028711365.1 Methylococcaceae bacterium | reverse complement strand
TTGAACTTCTTTCTGGCTCATGGCGAAACTCCTCTCAAAGAGTAATCCGATTGCAGATTCAGTTTTTGTTAGTCCAAGTCGGCCACGGCAGCCGACCGATCAGTCACTCCCATTGAGCATCCGGCAGGAAGGTGTCTGATATTCTTCGCTTTCCGCGCGGGGTAAGCTGCCTTGCATTTTTTTCAGCCCCAGGCGGATATCTTCTCGCTGACTTTTCAACAAGTCGGGGAATTCGGTGACTTCGATCAACTCGGTGACGATTTCCTCTCTTTCGTTGCGATGGGTAATCCACCATACGCCCGGGAAGGCGGTTTCTTGTATATCGGACCGCCTATCCCCGGCGATCGAGGCGCTGACCTCGCCCACCGACAAGCTATCCTTGAGAAACCGGTAGGCCAAAGGCCCCATGGGTGGCAGCGCTCGCAGATCGATGCACCCCCCCTGGCCGGTGTGAAACAAGCCTTTCAGCAGGGTGTGGATTTCGTATAGAAGGGCGCGGGCGAGTGCCATCTCGGCTTCGGGCGAGTGCCCCTCGACTTGAATCGGTATGTTCTTGAAGGTATTCATCTGCGCCAATGCTCGATCAGTTCCATGGCTTTCGCGCAGATCAAAGGCAGGCTTTGCGCTACCGGGGCGCTCAATTCGACTCCCCAATCGGTTTCCTTGGGCTGAACGGCGATCAAGGCTCTGCGTCCGGGCATACAATCGCCCAGTAGCGCCATGGTCAACAAATCGCCCAAGCCGACTTCATGCACGCTGCGGTTGGGATTTTTGTTCAGAAAAAGATCCATGGCCTCGTCCTCGAACACCCGCACTTCACCGGGTTGGGCGCGCATTTGCGCAGCGTCGATCACGATCAGGTTATCGGTTTGTGCTATATGGTTCGCCAACAGATAACCCAAGGTTCCCCCATCGACACAAGTCACACCGGGCATTGTTTCGCTCTGAGCCGCCAATTGCAGGGCCGCGTACCCTCCCACGCCATCGTCGCTCATGAGTTGGTTGCCGATGCCTAGGATGAGAATGCTGCCGCCATTCATTGAGGCTAGTTTCCTTCAGTTTTCCGGTGGGAAGCCCGTTCCAAACTGTTAGCGCTTAGATACCATGGAATTATTAAGAGTATTCGACAAAAGTCAAATTTGCTTCGAATAGAGTGTCTCTCAAAGCGTTTCGGATTCATCAAAGCAGGATAAGGAATGTCGTCAATCCTATCCCTCCTGAGATAACGGGGGATTTTGCGATTCGTCATCTTCCACCACCAGTTCGACCTGAGCAAGAATCAGTTCGTCGCCTCGGATCAAGCGGGTATCGCTGCTGTCGCAGGACGCGCAACACAAACGGCTCGCGCGGGTTTCCGATTCCCTACCGCAGGTTAGGCATAAAACCCTGGGTGAAGTCACTTCGGTGACCATTTCTGCTGCTTCCGCCACGGTGCCGGCGCGGGCGATGGTGAAGGCGCTTTCCAGCAATACAGGCTCGACCCCGGCCAACGTCCCGATCTGCACCTTCACCCGGGCCACGGAGCGCGCCCCGTGCCGCCGGGCCAGTTCGGTCACCTGGTCGATCAAATCCTGGCAAAGCGAAAGCTCATGCATTGCCTAAGCTTGTTCCAGGATTTGATCGAACAATTCCCAGGTTTCCCTGGCCTGTTCCGCCGTCAATGTTTGAATGGCATAACCGACGTGGATCAGCACGAAATCGCCTACGTTCAGTTCCTCGCCCTGCAACAGGAACAAACTGACGTCGCGCTCGACTCCTCGCGCACTGCAGCGTGCCTCGAATCCATCGAGGTGGATGATTTGCATCGGAACGGCTAGACACATGAGTGGATGATCTCCCCGATTTTCATGTTAGGACACCGTGGACTTCCCGGCCTAGTCCTGTTTTGTGTGAATACTATCATCCCTCTAGCCGCCGTGGTCCAGAAGAACGTCGGAAATTGTTGGATGGAAAGCTATCTTCGACGGCGACAAGCGCTCGATCAGGCTTTCTTCCGAACGCTTGTCGTGAAAGAGCGGCCTGCGATTTCAATCTTTAAGTCTTCTTTAAGCTTCAGATTCTATAAAAGTTCCTACCCCGGATAATTCATAAACCAAAGACATTGTGTTGCAAGTCAATGATTCATATATCTTTATGCTCAAACAAGCTCGGACAAGCAAAAACAAGTCGTCTCGAATTCAGATCCACATATATCAATGGCTTATGTCATTTACCCCGCAGTTTATGAATAATCCGGGCTACGAGACCCAGAAATCGGGGAAGAACGGCTCATGGCCGGGTGGACGACGAATGCCTTCGATGTCTTGTAAGCCCCTGTTTACTCAAAAGGAACCAAACAATGGCAACCGTTTATATCAACCTCTATAAAACGCCGGGCAACGATCCAGTCCTGCCCAACAGTCTTTTCAATTCCCGCTACGAGGTGGAATGCCTGAAGTGGCTGGGACCAGACGATGGCGAAGCGATCAACAGTCAGGGCAAATACTGCGTGAGGTGCCCGGATGATGAATGGATCGCTGTCATCGACAAACTCGAGGAGAGCGGCATGAGTCTGTTCTATTCGGTCGTGCTGCGCAGCCCTGACGGCGACGTCATCGTTCCGGCAACCGGCGAATTGAATGCCGCCGTCAAGCACTATAGCAACCACTTCAAAACCGGGATTCAGGCTCTGGCATTCTGGTTTGGCGATTTTTTACATCGCCAGATGATGATGATCTCCTGAGCGAGCCCCGGATCTGGCTCAAAAGATCACGCGTATGCCGATTTCTCCTCCCCGCCCCGGTTCCGGCGCAAAGTTGCGCAGATAGGAAGTGGAATTGCGGATATTCTCGTCGAGCAAATTATTGCCCTTGGCGAACAAGAGCAGCCTGGCTTTGTGAAATGCTTTCAGCTGGTATTGCGTGCCGAAATTCATCAGCACATATCCCGGTGTCGGGGTATCGTTGGCGCCGGGATGGGTTTGGCTTTCACCGCGGGTGAGACGAAGATTGGCCGACCACTGATGCAGGGCATAATCCAGTTGAAAGCCATAGCGTAAGGGAGGCATTCTGGGCACATCCCCTCCCCCTGTGAACTGGCCGCGGGTGTAATCGCCGAACACAGTCAAATCCAGCAGCCCATGATGGTTTTCCATCAAGGGAAAGACGAGCTTGGCTTCAAATCCCTTGAAGCTCGCATCGCCTTGGCGGGTTACCACCACGGGCGAGCAGTCTTGCCGGGCGCCACAGGGCTGATCGTTGCCCTGCTCGTCCTGATAGACAAACCGGCCGTTGCGTTGCTGATAGATGTAATCGTTGGCCCAGTTGTGGAAAAGGTCGAACTCGGCCCTGAGCCAATCGGATTTGAACCGATAGCCGAGGTCCAGGTTATAGGCAGTTTCCTTTTTCAGGTCGGCATTCCCCTGCTCGAAACTATGGGTCGCATCGTGGAATCCGTGCGAGAGCAACTCCTGGACTTGGGGGGCACGCTGCGAGCGGGTGATGGCGAGGCTGACATGATGGTGGTCATGGA
>JAQTSI010000405.1 GCA_028711365.1 Methylococcaceae bacterium | reverse complement strand
CCCCACATCTTCGCCATCGGCGACATCGTCGGCAACCCCATGCTGGCTCACAAAGCTACCCACGAAGGCAAAACCGCGGCGGAGGTGATCGCCGGCCAGCCTTCGGCTTTCCAGGCCTTGACCATCCCTTCCGTCGCCTATACCGACCCGGAGCTGGCCTGGATGGGGCTCACCGAAACCGAAGCAAAGGCCCAGGGCATAGCCTATGAAAAAGCCGTCTTTCCCTGGGCCGCCAGCGGCCGTGCGTTGGGTATCGGCCGCCGCGAGGGTTTGACCAAGATACTCTGCGACAAGGAGACCCAAAGAATCCTGGGTGCGGGGCTGGTCGGCCCCAATGCCGGCGAACTCATCGCCGAGACCGTGCTGGCTTTGGAAATGGGCGCGGACATGGAGGATATCGCCCTCACCATTCACCCCCACCCCACCTTGTCGGAAACCTTCGCTTTTGCGGCGGAGATGATCGAAGGCTCCATTACCGATCTTTACCTGAAGAAATAATTTTCTAAGGAACATTCCCGAAACAACTTCCGGTTTTTAAAAAACCGATTGCTCTTGATTTCAATCCCGTTCAGCCGCGCTGAGCACCGCAGCTTGCCAAGCGGACCAGCCCAACGGGGCGTCGCAGGGATGCGACGCGTCGGCGGAGGGGGCAAGGATGCCCCTTCCGCCGACCCCGCTGGGCAAGCGAGAAGCGCAAGGGCTTTCGCGGCTGCCGGGTGGCCTTTTCTTTGGATACTTTCTTTTGGCCACGCAAAAGAAAGTATCTCGCCTTCCGGTGCGAGAACCGGATTCAAACCGGCCTCGCGCAGCGAAGCCTTCTTGTTTTGCCTTGCCTGGACGGAGCGTTTGCCGAAAACAGAGGAACTTAAATTTCTTTCACGTTCTTTAAGGATAAAATCTCATGGCGGATCAGCGGCCCAGGAACAAGCCGGCCGCCACCAAGACCGGGGTTGAAAGATTGAGGATGACATTCAAGCCCAGGTAGGGAATCAGTTTTTCGATATTCTCTGCCTGCCGCCGGACGCCGATAAAAAGCGGCACGGCGATGACCAGGGTGGCGAGCCCTAGCAGGCAGGCTTTGGGAAGATAATTCCCATAGACCCCGGCGAGGAGGGTGAGATAAGCCAACCCCAGGAACAGACCGTAGATCGAACTGCTGCGACGCAACCCCAGCACGATGGGCACATGCTTGCGTCCATGGCTGCGGTCGGCTTCCACATCGGGAAACTGGTTCAGCAAAAGCAGATCATTGACCAGAAAGAAAGGAATGAGAGAAGCGATGAACGCGGTCCAGGAATACTGGCCGGTGAGGACGAAATGCGTCCCCATGACCATCAAGGGCCCGAACCCCAAGCCGGGGGCGATGAGGCAAAAAAGCGGCCAATGGGTGATCCAGGGGGTATAAGCCACGATGACGAACAGGCCGATGATCCCCAAGGGAAGCAGCCCCGCTCCGACCTGGCTGGCGAAGTAAACGCCCAGTAAAGCGCTAACCGCCAGGGTAAGTTGGGCTATGATCAAGACCGCCGGGGCCAAGTCGGGCATTTGGGGCAAGGTCCCGCTGCCGCCGCTAAAGGGGGTCCTGTGGGTGTGGGCATCGAGTCCGGTTTTGAAATCGGCATATTCGTTGAAGGCATTGACGCTGATATGGGCGGATAGCGCGCCGATCAGAACCAGGATGGCCTGAATGATGTCGATCCGGCCCGCGCTGGCGACGGCCGTGGCGATGCCCAGCAGAACGCAGGCCGGCGTCAATATCAGGAAGGGCAGGCGCATCGGCCCCAGCAGTGGATTCACCGTCGACACAGATCCCCCTCATCGGTTGATTTTGACTCCTGCCAACTCAAGCGCTTGCGATAAATCGTCGACGGGCTGATTTCCAGCAGCGCCGCCGTCTTGGGAATATTGCCCTCGCACAGGGCAAGCGCACGCTCGATGATCTCCTTTTCCTCCAGCCAAAGAGGGCGGATGCTCGCCATCGTGGCGGAAGCCCGGATTTCCTGAGTCTGAGAAGTGCTTGTCCCCGCTGCGGAGGCCGAAATCGTCCGGTCCAGGGGCGGAGGCAGCATCTCGGGGGTGACGAGTTCTCCCTGGTGCAGCACGACGATGTTGCGGATGACGTTCTGCAGTTGACGCACATTGCCGGGCCAAGGGTATACATGGAACCTGGCCTCGGTTTCCGGCGCAAAGCCGGTGAAATGTCTGCCTTCTTCAAGGGAAAAGACGGCGAGGAAATGCTGGGCGATGGTCATCACGTCGTCCTCGCGCTCGCGCAGGGGGGGCAGTTGAATGGGGATGACATGAAGGCGGTAGTAGAGATCTTCGCGGAAACGTCCGCCTTCCACTTCCTTGAGTGGGTCGCGGTTGGTGGCGCAGATCAGGCGCACGTCCACGCTTTCCAGCCGGTTGCCGCCCACTTTCTGGAAAGCGCCGGTCTGTACGAAGCGCAGCAGCTTGCTCTGGATCGCCAGATCCATCTCGCAGATCTCGTCCAGGAACAGGGTACCGCCGTTGGCTTGCGCCGCCACGCCCTGGCGATCGGCATAAGCCCCGGTGAAAGCGCCTTTGACATGGCCGAACAATTCGCTTTCCAGCAAATCCTTGGGGATGGCCGCGCAATTGAGGGTGATGAAGGGTTTGTCGTTACGGGGGCTCTGGCGATGGATGGCCTCGGCGCAGACTTCCTTGCCGGTTCCGCTTTCACCGGTGATGAACACGGTGGCCTTGCTGCCGGCAACGTTGTCGATGATGCGATAGATGGCTTGCATCGGCAGTGAGGAACCGATGAAACCGCAGTATTGCCGGCGCACTTCCAGATCATCGACGATGGTTTCCAGCCGGCGCATTTTCAGTGCATTGCGTAACGTATAACGCAGACGATCGGCGCTACAAGGCTTTTCGATGAAATCGAAAGCGCCGCAACGCATGGCTTCCACCGCCACATGGACGGAACCGTGGCCGGTGACCACCACCACCGAGCAGGGAATTTTATCTTCGACCACCCGGCGCAGGATATCCAGTCCATCCATGTCCGGCAGCTTGAGATCCAGCACCATGACCTGGGGCAGGAGGGTTCGCAGGAGTTCCAAGGCCTCCTTCCCAGTTTCGGCGTGAACGACATGCCAGGGTTCCTTGTCCAGATAAGCCCGATAAAGGTGAACCAGGGTCGGGGAGTCTTCCACCAATAGCAAGATGGTGTCTGAATTGTCATTCATGGGGGCCGCGCTATCCTGTGATGGTTTGATCGCCGTATCGCTCATGGATCACCTCTCCAGGATGAGCAGGGAGATATCGTCCTCGAAAAAATCCTTTCCTCTCCAATCCTTCAAGTGAGCCCACACCGTCCCGGTGATCTCGTCCAGGGACGAGGATGAAGCAGTCTTGAGCAGATCCTGCAAACGCTCGGCGCCAAAGAACTCCCCGGCCGGGTTCTCGCATTCGATGATTCCATCGGAATAAATGAACAGGCGAACGCCCGGTTTCATGTTCAAGATTTCCGTCGTGTAAGTGCTATCGG
>JAQTSI010000404.1 GCA_028711365.1 Methylococcaceae bacterium | reverse complement strand
TGACCGCTCATTTCACGAATGTCCAGCACTTGGTAGCCAAAAAATTCGACGGCGAGAATGGCCGCCAACGACAGTCCCCATACCACCCATAAGGCCCAAGGCTCCACCAGAAACGCGCGGAAATACCCATGGGCTTTGAGGATCGAATAAATCCCGATGGTCCACAGGGTCAGCGCCCACCAGTTGATGATCGGAGAATTGAGGAAAACCCGGTTGTAATGATAGCCATAGGAGGAAACCCAAACGAAAGCCATGGCGAATGCGACAAGCCAATCGACCGATACTTTCATGACCCATGTTTGCTTCCAAGAAAGCGCTGATTTCGCGGCGAGACCGCCCAGCAATCCTACCAGGATATCCGTTCCCTGGTCCGGCAAGGTCTCGGGCCGAAATACTTCCACCGACCAGTAGATGAAAGCAAGCTCCAGCACTTCATACAGGATCAACGAGGCCGACAACAGCCACCAACTCCGCCGGATGCGCAGTATCCGCATCGAAAGCATCAGGCAGAAACCGCTGAAGAAATGAATGAAACTCCAATAGTCAATGAAGAAATAATCGCTTCGGTAGACTATTCGATAAAGAAACCCCGTCTTATCCAAGATGAAATGATAAATATCACTTCGAGAAAAATACATCGCCCAAGACCTTGAAAATTCTATGAAGCAGGGTTGACGCCATGGCGAAGGCAGGCTTTCTTATTCGTAACGCAAGGCCCGCACGGGTTGCAACCGGGCTGCCCGGCGCGCGGGAAGAAAACCGGCAGTCAGGCCCAAGCCCACCGAAACGATCATTCCCCCGCCAATGATTTTCCAGTCGGGCGCCAGCGGAAAACCGCTCCAATGCGCCAGCCAAATACTGGCACAAACCCCGACCCAAAGCCCGGCCAATCCCCCGAAGAGACTGATGAGCGCCGCCTCCAGCAGGAATTGCAGGAGGATGTCCGCCCGCTCGGCGCCGATGGCCAGGCGTAAACCGATCTCCCGGGTACGCTCGATCACCGAGGTATACATGATGCTGGTGATGCCCAGGCCGCCGACCAACAGGGAGGCCAGTGCCGAGACGACGCCGACGGTCTTCACCGCATTCAGGATTCGATCGGCGGTGGCGATGTGTTGTGTCATGGTTTCGCCGGCATAGGCATATTGGCCGCGATGCCGCCTGGCGAGCAGGTCTCTGGCTTCTCTCAGGGCTTCGGTGGTTTTCTCCTGGCTGACCGCTTCCAATTGCAGACGGCTGATTTCGCCTCGCCCCAGCAGGCGTTGATAAGCGGGGTAGGGAATCAGGATGCGGTGATTATCGCTGACTACGCCCGCGCTGCCGAGCAGGTTGCGGTTCTTGTCCTGTAGTATGCCGATCGCGATAAAGGATTCATTGCGGATGCGGAAACGTTTCCCCAGAGCCTTGCTGACATCGGCAAACAATTCCATCGCCGTCTGGCGGCTCAACAAAGCCACCGCGCGGCCCTGGGTGGACTCCCCTGGCAAAAAGTTGCGCCCGCTCGCCAGTTGGTCTTGATTGATCGACAGGAACGACTCCGCCACGCCTTCCAGCCGTGCGTTGCTATAACGATTGCCGTTGCGGATCGGAAACTGCGGATGGCTTTCGCCGTAACCGCGGAAGGCGCGGGCCGAGAGCACGGGGCTGGCGAGCTTGATGCTTGGGCAGCATCCCTCGAGGATCAGTTGATAATCCTCGTTTTCGATCCCCGTTCCCTGCCGTATCGAGCGGCGGGGATCGACGGACTGGTAATCGCGATATATCCATACCGAGCGCAGGCCGAAGGTTTCCAATTCCGACAGGACGTAGAGTTGCCCCCCCTTGCCGATGGCCGCGATGACGATCACCGCTGCGATGCCGATCGCGACGCCGATCATGCTGAGCACGCTGCGGCGAAGATTATCGCGCAATCCCCACGCCGACTGCTGCGCCAGATCGAGCCAATAGCGCGCTATCATTCAGCCATCCCCGGCTTGCAGGACGCCATCCTTCAACACCCATACCTTGCCGGCATAATCGGCCACGCCGGGATCATGGGTCACGGCGACGATAGTCTTACCCTGGGCGTGCAAAGCGGCGATCAATTCCATGATGTGATGACCGGTCACGCTGTCCAGATTCCCCGTCGCCTCGTCGAGAATCAGGATGTCCGGGTCGTTGATCAACGCCCTGGCAATCGCCACGCGTTGCTGCTCCCCGCCAGACAGGCGATCGGGAGTATGATCGGCACGCTCGGCCAGTTCCACCCGCGCCAAAGCCGACAAGGCTCGGCGGCGTCGCTCGCGCGGAGGAACGCCGGCATAGATCAGGGGCAACTCGACATTGCGTAGTGCATCGAATCGGGGGATCAAGTTGAAGGACTGAAAAACGAAACCCAGATGCCGCCTTCGAACCCGGGCCAGGGCTTTCTCGTCGAGCCGGTTCAACGACTGGCCATCCAGACGGTATTCGCCACTATCCCAGCTATCGAGACAACCGATGATGTTGAGCAGGGTGGATTTTCCCGAGCCCGAGCGGCCTAGAATCCCGATAAAATCCCCGGACTCCACCACCAGCGACACCCCCCTCAAGATGGGCGTGGCAACGCCCGCCATCGGGTAGTTCTTGCAAATCGCCGACAGTTCGATGCGCACCTTGGCTTCACTGCAGGACGGGGCTTACTCGCATGCCCGGGACCAGATCCGGCGTCCACAGCACCAGTTCCTGGCCTTCCGCCAACCCCGACAGGATCTCGGCCTGGCTCAGGCCCTCCAGGCCGATTTCGACCGGCTGGAGACGAAGCAGGCCATTTTCGATCAAGCCCACGAATACCTTGCCCTGTTCGGTTTTGATGGCCGAGAACGGAACCAGCAAGGCGTTTTCCCGCTGATCGATGATCAGCATCAAATCCGCCTGCGCACCGACGGGTAACGGGTTTGGACTATGCTTCAGGCTGATTCGGACTTCCGCCCCCCGACTGCCGTTCTCCTCCTGCATGAGCGGCGAGACCCACTCGACCCGCTCGCCCCATTGCGCGCCGGGAATCAGATCCGAGCTCACCCTCACCTCCCGCTCCGGCCGGATCGAGGCCATGTCGGCGGCATCGATATTCGCCTTGATATAGAGTTGTTGCGGATCGACAAGGTGGAACAGATGCCGGGTTTGGATCTTGACCTGTTCTTCCAGCAATCCCGTCCATTCGCCCACTCTGACATTCACCTCCACCACCATGCTCGCCGCCGGCGCGCGCAAGACCATCTCCTGCAATCGGACTGCCGCGATATCCACCTCGGCTTCCGCGATCTCATATCGGGAATTGGCGATATCGAATTTGATCCTGGCGCTATCCAGATCCTGCCGGGAAACGCCTCCCGCCTTCGAGCTGCCCTGCAGGCGCTGCCAGTTGAGTCGGGCGAGCTCGCGCTCATCACGGTGCAAAGCCAGATTGGCCTTGGCTCTTTTCACATTGGCCTGGGCGATTCGCTCATCCAACTGCATGAGCGGCTGGTTTTCCCTGACCCTATCCCCTTCCTTGCCGAATACCTCCACT